>CAYRTW010000362.1:0-4125 GCA_964426935.1 uncultured Rickettsiales bacterium | reverse complement strand
CCCTCATCGTCCTCGCGGCGATCCTCGGATTCCGATCCGGCGCCTTGCCGCAGATGAAGAGGATGTTGGTGGTGTCGATCTGGAGGAACTCCTGCTGGGGATGCTTGCGGCCCCCCTTGGGAGGAACGTTGGCGACAGTGCCCTCGATGATCTTCAGGAGAGCCTGTTGCACCCCTTCTCCCGACACGTCTCGGGTAATGGAGGGGTTCTCACTCTTGCGAGAGATCTTGTCGATTTCGTCGATATAGATGATGCCCTTTTGGGCCTTCTCCACGTTGTAATCCGCAGCCTGAAACAGGGAGAGGATGATGTTCTCCACGTCCTCCCCCACATAACCCGCCTCGGTAAGGGAGGTGGCATCCACGATGGTGAAGGGGACGTTGAGGAAACGGGCCAGGGTCTGGGCCAGCAGGGTCTTGCCAGATCCAGTGGGGCCGATGAGGAGGATGTTGGACTTCTGGAGTTCCACATCGTCGCTACCGACCCGGGAATCGATTCGCTTGTAGTGGTTGTGAACCGCAACGGAGAGGACCTTCTTTGCGTACTCCTGGCCGATCACATATTCGTCCAGATGATCCTTGATGTCCTTTGGCTTGGGGACCGTGCCCTTGCCAGCGTAATAGTCCTCCCTCTCGTACTCCTCAGCGATGATGTCGTTGCACAACTCGATGCACTCATCACAGATGTAGACGGTAGGACCGGCGATGAGCTTGCGAACGTCCTTCTGGGATTTCCCACAGAAGGAGCAACGGAGGTTCGCGGCGTCTTCCCGGCCCTTTTTCACGCCGGAGACCCCTCGCTCCGCCTTTCGATGATGGAGTCGATAAGGCCATATCCCTTGGCGTCCGCTGCGGTCATGAAGAAATCCCTCTCGGTGTCTTGGGAGATTCGCTCCAGCGGCTGGTTGGAATGACGGGCAAGAATCTCGTTGGTGACCTGCTTGAGGCGGAGAATCTCCTTGGCGTGGATCTCAATGTCGGTGGCCTGCCCTCGAAATCCGCCCCAAGGCTGGTGGATCATGATGGTGGAATTGGGAAGGGCCTGCCTCTTGCCCGGCGATCCTCCCGCCAGAAGAACCGCCGCCATGCTCGCCGCCAGGCCCGTGCAGAGGGTACACACGTCCGGCTTGATGTACTGCATGGTGTCGTAGATGGCCAGGCCATCGCCGATGGTCCCCCCCGGGGAGTTGATGTAGAGGAAGATGTCCTTGTCGGGATCCTCCGACTCCAGGAAGAGAAGCTGGGCGATGATGCTGTTGGCCACCACCGGCTCCACCTGGGTTCCCAGAAAGATGATGCGGTCCCGCAACAGCCGGGAATAGATATCGTAATACCGCTCCCCTCGGTGGGTCTGCTCAATGACATGGGGGATCACCCCACCCTGGGGCCGGTCGTACGAATTCATCTGGACTTCCTTGGGCGACGGCAGGCAGGCCGGGTCGCCTGAACGCGGGAAACGGGGGGCCTACGCGACGGTTTCTCGGGCTTCGCCGGAACCCGGAGCATCCGCAGACGCGCCGTCCTCCGGAACCTGGTCCACAATGTTGGCCTGCTCCAAGAGGAAATCAAGGGCCTTGTCCTCCCGAATGCGGGCCTTCATGTCGTCGAGGGCCTGGTTCTTGACCAACATCCCTCGGACGGCCTCGGGGCGCTGGCGATACTGCTCGGCCATCTCCCGAATTTTTTCGTCCACATCCTCCTCCTGCACCTCGATCTTTTCGGCGTCGGCGATGGACTCCAGGAGCAGGGCTCGACGAATGGCAAAGGCGGCCTCTTCCAGGACCCGTCCCCGATTCTCCCCGTCCAGATCGTCCAGGCGCAAGTTGTTGCGAACCTTGACCCCCTGGGCCTGAAGCTGGGCAGTGGTGTTGCGGATCATCTGCTCCGCCTGAGCACGCTGCAGGCCGGGGGGCACGTCCACCGGATACTTCTCCACCAGCAGTCGGGAGAGGGTGTCGAACGCCTTGGCCCGCGCCGCCTTCTCCTTGGACTCGGTCAACCGGAAGCGGATGTCCCCTTCCAGGGCATCCAGATTCTCGAACCCATTGGCCACCGCCAGAGCGTCGCCAATCTCCGGGTAGGACACCGCCTTGATGGCCTTGACAGAAAGAGTGACCTGAGCGGTTTTGCCCGCCCACCTCTTCTGGTAGTAGGCGGGGGGGATCTCCACATCTGCAGAGCGCTCCTCTCCCACGGAAAGACCCATCACCAGGGGGTAGAGGAACCCGTGCATGGAGTCCTCCACACCCAAGGGGTAGGTCTTTTGGGAAAAATCGGCGACCCCTTCGGCACGGAAGGTGAAGTCAACCTCCACCAGATCCCCTTCGGCGACCGGCCTCTCCTCTTCCACCAGGGAAGTGGTCCCTGACTGCTTGCGAAGGGCCTCCACCTCCCCAAGAATTTCCGCCGGAGTGACCTCTACCCTCTCGAAGGGGAGATCCATGCCTGCATATCCTTCCACCACCACCTCAGGGCGAACCTCTACCCTCACCGCGAACTCGTAGGGCTCCCCCGCTCGAACCTGCCCCCTCTCAATGGTTGGCTGGCTCACTGGCACCACCTTGTTGTCCTCGGCCGCCTTCTCGAAGGACTCGGTGATGAGCTTGGTTCCCACCTCTCCATTGACATGCTGGCCGTAGCGACCCTCCAGGAACTTGCGGGGGACCTTGCCTTTTCGGAATCCCGGAAGAGCCACGTCCCGCTGAAGGGTCCGGTAGGCGTCATCCAGTTCCTTCTGAACACGCTCCGCAGGTACGCGAATGGTCAGCTTCTTCTCAACCGGGCTCAGGGACTCGATTTGCACTTCCATGGAACAACCTCTAGGAAAACCAGGCTGAGGAATGGTTCAGCCGATGTGGATGGGTATCCCGGCGAGCAGATGACGGTGGTGCGAGGAGGGGGACTTGAACCCCCACAGGTTACCCCGCCGGATCCTAAGTCCGGTGCGTCTGCCATTCCGCCATCCTCGCAACGGGCCGCCCCTCTCGCCGCAGGCGGCCGCGCATTATATGTGCCCTACCCTTGAACGGCAATGAGGTCTCTCCGTTGTTCCGCTCCGAGTCGGCGGGGTTCTCTCCACGACGGGGGCATCGGACGGGGTTTGCCCACAGGGAGTCACCGGGGGAGCCCTGGCCCCTTTCTTCGGCTGCGGGTAGCCGCATACAGGCAACTGGCTATAATGCCGGCCCGCTCAAAGGGCGTTCCCGCGAGCGATGGGGACGAGAGCCTGCGCTCCTCCCACACTAGACTCCTCCTGGGCGGTCCTGGGGGAGTGACGCCCGAAGGGTTCCGCTGAGCCCTTTCTGCTCAGGAAGTTCCATGTCCGGTAAAAGCAAGGTGGGTCTGGTCGAGAAGTTGTTCCACGGAACAGGAGACTCCTATGGCCGCATCGTCCATCTGACCACTTTCGGCCAGGACAATGTCTGGAAAGAGAGGCTGCTGCGCCGCATGGACCATCCCAAGAAGGTCCTGGATCTCGCCTGCGGCACCGGGATCTTCACCTTTGCCATGCGAAAACGTTGGCCAGACTGCCATGTCACTGGGGTTGAGCTTCGGGACGAGTACCTGAAGGAGGCCCGGGCCAGGGCCACGGAAGAGGGGGATGCCCAGGTGAGGTTCATTCTCTCCGACGCCCAGAAATTGGTCCTGGATGAGCAATTCGATGCCATCACCTCCTGCTACATCCCCAAGTATGTGGACCTGGACATCCTGGTGGGCAACATGATCAAGATGCTGGCCCCGGGGGGCCTGCTGCTGCTGCAAGACTTCGCCTATCCCCGCAGAGCCGATGCTCAGGATCAATGGGAGCGGCACTTCTCCCGTCTGTTGGAGGATGCCAAGGTCAGCTTCCCCGATTACGTCACCATGTTCACCGAACTCCCCGCCGTCATTCGGGAATCCCGGTGGATTGAAGAGACGGTGGCCAACATGGAGAAGGGGGGGCTGGTCGATATCGAGGTGGAGGAGTTGACCTTCGGCACGGCCGCCACGGTTCTGGGGCGCAAGCCGCCGTTGACCCTCTCCTGACGGAACCCCCTGGAGACGCAAGGCCTGCGGGTTGACCGGGAGAACGAGGGCGGCGCCGGGATCATGCCAGCGGCCGCTCCCCGACCCCCAAACTCAATCC
>CAYRTW010000361.1:0-4129 GCA_964426935.1 uncultured Rickettsiales bacterium | reverse complement strand
GGCCGACAGAGGGCTTTGGGTCCCTCCGCTGTCTGTCCCTGCTGCGGCTTCGGCGGTGCGGCCGTTCGCTCGCTGCGCTACGCATTCGGTGTGATCCTCTCCGTCTCCCTTTTCACCCACTCCACATAGGGGGCGAGGCCGTTCTGTACCGACAGGGCCAGAAGCTCGGGAGTCTGATAGGGGTGTACTTCTACCAACCTGGCGGCCAGTTCCTGAACCCGGGGGGCTGTGGTCTTGATGAGCAGGAGGGACTCCCCATCCCGACAGATTTCCCCCTTCCACCAGTACAGGCTCAGGAGGCCAGGAAGGATGTTCACACAAGCGGCGAGGCGGGACTGGAGCAGGGCGTTCGCCACCTCTTCAGCCTTCTCGGCTGGGGCGGTACACAAGAGGACGCGGAGATCCGATGCGTCCATGACATCGTTCTTCATGGTTCCTTCCCGGATGGGTGGGTGGGGAGCTTCCTTCCTTCATCGTGGGAATTCTCCGTCCCTTCCTGAAGGTTCAAGGAGAGCAACACCCCCTCCAGTTCTTCAGGAAGGGGGGAGGAGAAGGTGAGGGGTTCCCCGGTGAAGGGGTGGCGGATGGACAGGGAAGTGCAATGGAGAAAACACCGGGAAAGGCCCTTCTCCTTGGCCAGCCAGGTGTTGAAGAGGCGGTCTCCCCACCGGTCGTCCCCTGCGATTGGATGGCCGATATGCCTGAAATGACGGCGGATCTGATGGGGAAGACCGGTCACCGGCACCGCCTCCAGCAGACTGACTCCCCGTCCCCGGAGGAGGGTCCGGTAACGGGTGAGGGCGGGGCGAAGGTCCTGACGGGGGGCCTTTCCTGGATCGGCCCTTCTCTTCCACAGGGGGATCTTCACCTGCCCCTTGTCGTGGGCCCTCCCCTTCACCAGGGCCAGGTAACGCTTCCCCACCTGCCCCTCCTCAAACTGCCGGGAGAGATGGGCGGCCGCTTCCGAGGTCACCGCCAGGATCACCGCTCCCGAGGTGGTCAAATCGAGACGATGCACCGGGAAGGGGCCCCGAGGAGGTCCGGTCACCAGGCGGCGGGCCTCGTCCAGGATCGTCCCCTCCTCGTGGCCTGTCCCTCGGTGCATGGCCATTCCCGAAGGCTTGTCCAACACCAGGATGTGGGCGTCGCGAAACAGGATTCGCAGCGGCGAGGAGCCTCTCCCAGGCCCGTGGGCAGGAACTCCCATCAGGGGGCTGCCCTGGAGTGGCCCGGCCCACCCACCCGGTTTCCCAGGGCTCCCACCCCCTCGATGCGAACCTCCACCCACTGGCCGGCGAGGAGGGGACCCACCCCCGCTGGGGTGCCCGTGGAGATCAGGTCCCCGGGGAAGAGGGTCATGATCGATGAGATGAAGGAAATCAGCCGGGGAACCGAAAACACCATGTCGGAGGTGCGCCCATCCTGGACCTTTTGACCGTCCAGCCAGGTGGAAATCGCCAGATCCGCGCTGTCCAGTCCGGTCACCAGGATGGGCCCCACCGGGCAGAAGGTGTCAAACCCTTTCCCCCGGGTGAACTGAACGTCTTTGCGCTGGAGATCCCGGGCGGTCACGTCATTGACGCAGGTGATCCCCAAGATTCCCGCCAGGGCCTCCTCCTCGTTGGCCTCCTTGAGGACCGCACCGAGGACCACCCCCATCTCCCCTTCGTAGTCCACCCGATTTGAAGAAGGGGGCAGGACAATGGTGCCGGCTGGATCCAACAGGGCCGAAGGAGGCTTGAGGAAGAGGAGGGGTTCTTCGGGAATGGGCCTTCCCATCTCGGCAGCATGAGCCCGGTAATTGCTTCCCACACACACGATCTTGCTGGGGAGGACCGGCGTCAGGAGGGAGGCACTCTCCCCCAGGATTTCCCCCGATGATCGACGAGAAGGGTCCCAGGGAGGGGCGTCCCACAAGAGCCACCCCCTCCCCTCCTCCGTTCCCCAACGTGGCCCCTCGGGGGTGGAGATTCGAGCATGACGAACAATCATGGAAAAATCCTAAAATTATAGGAATATCAAAAAGATAGCGACGACGACCTGCACCGTCGAAGACGACGCGAAGCCAGGGAGCCTGTTCAGCAGGCGGGTTCACACCAGTCGGGAGGAACCACGTTGGAGTAGACCCGGGACTCTCCCCCTTCCCAGCCAATGAGGATCTCCCCGGGACCGGTTTCCTCCCCGGCCTGGAGCACCCCCTCCACGACGGTGGTATCGGTGGGAGAAACGGTGGTGCTGCCGTGGCTGGTCCCTCCCACCAGAGGCTCAAAGGACCAGGTGAGGGAGGCGGAATCCAAGGTGCCCACCATCACATCGTCCGACCCCTCCTCCTCTTCATTGATCTGCGAGCCGGGGCCATGGGAATGCTCACCATCTTCCCCCCACCACCACAGGACCGGCACCAACACCCTGGACTCCTGGCCGGTGGCGCCCGCCCCAGCCACCCTCACCCAGGGACCACACATCAGCCCTCCCTTGTCCCCGCCTCCCGCATCCAGGCACATGTTGTTGGGGGCTTCGTCCACCAGCCCGGCGATGACCTCCCCCTCCACGTAGCTCACCTTCAGGGCGGTGGTGGCGCTGGCGTCCTTCCCATTGGCGTCGGTCACCGACAGGGTGAGGGGGAAGGTGCCCAACTCCCAAGGGGTACCGGTCAGGAAGCCATCGCTGGAAAAAGTCACACCTTCCGGCAGGTTGCCTTCATCCAAGGACCAGGTGACCGGCTCGGAAGCTCCCGATGGAACGGTCAGGATCGCGTCATACACATGACCCACCAGGGCCTCTGTCAGGGTCAGATCCCCATCTTCAAAGGTGATTTCCGCCGGAGTGCAACCGATGAGCGAGAGGGCGAGGAAGAGGCCGGGGGCGAGGAGACGCATGGAGGCATCCGATGGAGCGGGGGGGAGGGCAGTATAGACAGGGAGGAGCTGTGGAGAAAGCATCAGACCCCACAGCCCTCGCATCTGCTATGGTGGGCGGGAACCAACGGCGCCTTTCCCATGGGAACCAGCCCCCTCCCGGGCCTCGGACAGCTTCTGAAGGTCGGCCTCATCCGAGGAGGGGCGGAGATCTCTCAGGTGTGGTTTGGAGAGGGGATGGTGGTCACCGTCGGCAGGGATCCCTCCAGCACCTTCCCCTTGGAGGGTCCAGAGACCCCTACTCGTCACGAGCTGTTCTCCCTTCGGGACGGCACCTGCCTCATTCAGCTTCGGGACACCATGGAGATGCGCCTGGACTACCAGGGCAGCGGTCGGGATCTGACCTGGTTGGCGGATCACGGGCTGGCCTGGAAGAGGGGGCGCCACACCTATGTGAAGCTGGGGCTGGGAGCCCGGGGGTTTGTCCGCATTGGCGGCTCCCGTCTGCTGTTCAAGGTTCTCCTTTACGATGGCCCTCCTCCCCTCGAAATCCTGTTGGAGCGCCTTCCTCCTCCTCCCTTCGTCTCCTGCCAGGTCTGCGGAGAGGCGATCTCCATGGGTTCCGGCCTCTCCGGCTCCATCGTGCGCTGCTCCGCCTGCCGCACCTTCCACCAGCTCATCAGCCCATCGGCCTCTCCCGCCGAAGGTCGCTCCCTCCCCTTGCGGAGTCCTCCCTCGTTTTCCGCCGGAAATTCGGGGATTCCTTCCTCCCCCAGCATCACCGCCGACACCCTGCCGGCCGATTGGACCACCACCTCAGTGGGATCCACCCTGTTTGCCACCGCCTCCACCGGTACCGAAGAAACCGGGGAGAAGGGAAGGGATCCTGCTCCCCCTCCCCTTCCTGACCCCCTTTTGGAATCCCGGGCCACTCGCCTGGAGCGCAACCCTTTGCTGGCCAAGGACGGCAGGCCCCGGGAGACCCGGCAGGAAGGGAGGGGGAACGTCATTCCCATGGAGGGACAGGGCCCGGTGAGAAGGTCACGAGGGGGAGGCGGAGTGCCCCAGGCCCAGGTTCTCCCCTTCCCTCCTCAGGAGTCCGCCCCCGAGGTCCCGGAAACCCTGGCCCTTGCCGCACCACCGCCCCGAAACCGACGGGATCTCCCCTCCGCCGCCCCCCCCCCCCCCCCCCCCGGCGCCCCCGCCCAGAACCGGCGGGTTCTGGGTGTTCGGGTGGTGGCGGCCCACCAGGGGGGGATTATGCGGGCCCC
>CAYRTW010000360.1:0-4162 GCA_964426935.1 uncultured Rickettsiales bacterium | reverse complement strand
CCCGCACCCTCTCCACCCTGGAAACAAAGGCGAGACGCTCCCTCTTTGAGGAGTTTCCCGACGCCGAGTCCTGTCTTCTCGCCGCCGATCCCCTCCCCGCCATCGCCCGAACCGTGCGGGGCGGCCTGCCCGACGAGTTGGGTTGGCCAGCCCTGGAAGAGGCTCTGGCCGAGCTGCTCCCCCTGCCCGACGAAGAGCTTTTTCTGGCTGGCGCCTTTCCCCACCCGGTGGTGATGAACAGCCGAAGGGCCATCGCCTTGGGGCCCTCAGGGAGACTCGCCTCCCACGATTTTCAGCTCCCCAAGGGAGCCTCGGCCACCGGCTGCCTCTATGTACAGGGGCAGTTTGCGGTGAGCTACCGAGATGACGACTACGACGACTTCTTCTACTGGAGTGGGGATCCCCACCACTTCTTTCCCCTGCACGACGACTCCCCATTCACCGAGGCGATCTCCACCCCGGGAATCCTTCTCCCCGACAGCTCTCTCTGCCAGGGAGAGACCCCCCTCTCAGCAGGAGATCCCAAGGTCCCTTCCCTTGGCAAGGTCTTCAGCGACGGCACCACCTTCTGGCTGGCCAGGGATTCTGCCGATGATCTTCCCGAGGGACGGGAGTGGGATCCTCGCACCGGACAGAAGGGGCGGGCTTCCCTCCCCCGGTTCTTCGAGGAGTTCCAGAAGCCCGGCGAACCTCTGGCCTCCACAAATTCCCTCCTGCTTCATCCCCTGCCAGTCCACCTCCCCTCCTCCCCGCTGGGTCTCCTCTCCCTGGAGGGGGGGAAGGGACTCGCCGGCCTGCGGATTCGCCATCTCCCCCATGAAAAGCGCTTCCGGGCCGAAGGCGTGGACGGACGCTCCTTTGAGGGGAGGACCGGGGGCTCCCTGCCTTCCGGCCTCCTCCTCCTGCCGGGGGCCTCCCTCCCTCTGGCGGCGGTGGATGAGGGTGGTTCGGGAACAGACCGGGATATCGAGTTCTGGGGCCCGGAGGAAGGGATGCTGCTCCTGGAGGCCCGCTGCCGGCGAGGAGGGGCCTCGGGAACCTCTCTCCTGCTCCCCGTTCCTCTCTGGCATCTTCTTTCGGTGAGGGATGAGCAGGGAAGTCTCGCCCTCCGCTCCGTCTCTGACGACACCGTTCGGAAACTGCTCGCTGCCATGGCCGAAGAACCCCTGCCCTCTCCAGCGGTGGACGAGGACGGGGATGAGATCGACGACCCTCCCTTCGCCGAGCCTCCCCCCTCTCCCGTCTTCCTGACTGCTCTGGGGAAGCTCCTGCCCGAAGTCACCCATCCTCGCCTCCTCCACGGCATCACCGGAATTCTTCGAGAGGGGGC
This sequence comes from uncultured Rickettsiales bacterium, assembly GCA_964426935.1. GTDB lineage: Bacteria > Myxococcota_A > UBA796 > UBA9615 > JAKLKC01 > CAYRTW01. The sequence goes on along the minus strand of CAYRTW010000360.1, from coordinate 2,832 downwards.
CCGCCTGGTGGCCCGCCTGGACCGGTTCCGCTCCGGCGCTTCCTCCTCCCCTGCCCAGGTCCCCTCCTCCCCCTCCTGGCCCTCCTTGGGAGAGGCCTTGAAGGATTCCGAAGTCCGCACCCTGCTCGGGCCCCTCTGCGGCACCGACCGGCGCCCCTATGGCCATCTGGTCCAGCACTGGGAGGCGGCCTCCCACCTCCTCTCCGGTCCTCCCTTGCCTGCGCCCGTGCCCATTCCCTATACCGAAGTGGAATGGCTTCCCTGGCTGGAATTCCCCAGGGCTCTGGCGGTCAAGGCCATCCTCCCCGGCACCTCCCCCGGTGATCGAGCCCAGCTCCTCGGCCTGCTTCGCACCTTTTCCGCCACCCCCTTCTCCCGGACCCTCCCCAAGGTCCGCCTTGCCCTGATCCACATCTCTACCCGGACCCTTCCCTTTATCGCTCCCGATCCCAAAGACAAGGAGGAAATCGCCCCCGCCTGGGTGGTGGACGGCCCGGGAAGCCGGATGCTTTTTCAGCGAAAAGGCTATTTCGATGAAGACGATGGCCAGGATCTGTGGGTGCTGGAAATCAATGGGGACGGGGTTTTCCAGGTCCCTCCAGGTGCCTCCCTCAAGGAATCCAGGATTCTCCCTTCCCGAGACGTTTCCCCCTGGTTGACCCGTTTTCTTTCCCTGGCCGAAGAGAGGGGGGGGCTCCCTTGGGATCCCAGCCAGGTCTCCTTCCTCCAGGAGGGGACCGGGCTCACCCGGGGAGAAGCCTCTTTGCTGTGGGCCGGCCTGCCCGGGTTCGACCTCTATGAAAACAACTTCCTTCCCCCTGAATTGCGCCAGCAAATGGGGCTGAAGGCCAATGAGGCGAGAGTAGCCCGGGAGAGTCTGGCTTCTCTTTCCGCTGAGGACTTCCTGGCCCTCTATCACGCCCTGGGGGAGGGAGACCCCGAATCCCTATGGAATCAAACGCTCGATTTCCCGGCCTCTTCGCCCCTGGCTCGCCTGGTCGAGGTCTGGAATCAGCGTCAGGGACAGAGAATTGCTCTCCCCGAGGACATCCTTCTCCAGGCAGAGAAAGACCTCGCTCTGCTGGATTCGGTGAGGGAGTCCCTGTCCTGTCTGGGGGGCTCTCCCCTGCCACCGCGCTTCACCCAGGATTACCCTCTGATTCTGGATTCAGATGGAGACGTGGCCGTCGATCTTCCCGCCTTTACCTCCTCTGAGGCAGGCGAGTTCTTCACCGCCGAGGCCGCTCGGGAAGCCGCTCTCCTCCTCGCTTGGGGCTGCGTCCAGCTTCCTCATGGAAACCCTCTTCGCCAGCGCCTTCCTGATTTCCTGGGTGCCGCCCGGGCCCGCCTCGCTTCCCCCGGCCTTCTTCTCTTTCTGGATACCGGTTGGTTGGAGGAAAAGAACAAGGCCCGATCCTCCCTGCTTCGCAAACTGGGAGGAGAGCCCTTCGTCCCCCGGGGAGCAGCGGCCAATTCCTCCTGTTGGGGACGGGATGCAGGCCTGGTGGTGGCGGTGGGAGACGAAGATTGCCTTCACTTCGCCTGGCGCCCCTCCCAGTTCCGGGGGGACACCTCCCTCTTGCACGCCCTGGCCAGAACCTGTCAGAGCGAATCCGTCACCGGCCCTGAGGAGGTGGCCTTCCTCCTTTCTGAAGCTGCTTCCTCCCTGGCCCAACGCGCCGTATCCCCAGACGTCCCTGCCGGATCCTGGGATCAGGATCCCCGCCTCTCCTGCTCCGGATTGGTGGAAGAAGCCGCTTCGGCCCTCGGAGTCTCCACCCACGCCTCTGTTCTTTATCTCCAGATCCTGACCCTGGCCGATCCCACCTCACGCAACCTCCAGAAGTGGAACAGGTGGTCCCCTTCCCTCTTGAACAAGGCCTCCACCGAGCTGGTGGGCAAAAAGTGGTTGATCCAGGCGAAGCGCCCTCGGGCGGGTCGAGAGGTGTTCCTTCCCGGGGGATGGGAGGCCTTCAAGGCGCCCCACCTGCCCCTGGAAACCTGGAAACTCCCCCTCTACCACCTCAACGGCCCCTCCAAGGAGCCTCCCCTGGGGGTCATTCTTCCCCTTGAGCCTCTGGGAAGCCTGTTCCGGAAGGCCTGGAACCGCTGGCTTTCCTCGGATCGCCCCGGTTACGAGGAGGTTTCATGAGATCGTCCCCTCCGGTTCGCCCACCTCCCTCAGAAGCCCGACAGACCCCCCTGCCCGAGGATCTCCACGCCGAGGACCTGACCTTTCTCTCCGCCTGGGATCCGGGCCCCCGTCCTCCCGGCTGGCTCCTCACTCCCCAAGCAGTGGTGACCTTCATCGTTGGATCAGGAGGCTCCTCCCTCCATCTTCCCCCTGGAGTTCCCCGGGAGGGAAACCTCCCCTCCTCCCGCGTCATCTCCGAAAAATTCGTCGGCGACCGGGCCCTGGTGGAAAGGTCGGTGGTCACCCTCCTGGGGGAGAGAGGTCTGCTGCTGGCGGGGGAGCCGGGTACAGCCAAATCCATGCTCTCCGAATTGCTGGCAGCGGCCATCTCCCGCTCCTCTCCCCTGACCGTTCAGGGCACCGCCGGAACCTCCGAGGAGCACCTTCGCTATGGTTGGAACTACGCCCTCCTCCTGGCCCGGGGGCCCTGCCCTGAAGCCCTGGTTGCCTCCCCGGTCCTGACCGCCATGCGCGCTGGTGCCATTGTTCGGGTGGAGGAAATCACCCGCTGCCTGCCGGAGGTCCAAGACGCCCTGGTCTCCATCCTTTCTGATCGGCGCCTTTCCGTCCCGGAAATCCCCACCGCTCTCGAGTTTGCCCGCCCCGGTTTCAACGTCATCGCCACCGCCAACCTCAGG
>CAYRTW010000359.1:0-4170 GCA_964426935.1 uncultured Rickettsiales bacterium | reverse complement strand
CCGCATCGGGGAGGCCCTGACCATCATGGCCGCCGCCCTCAAGGAGGGGCAGGAGGGGGCGCCGGCCAGCCCTTCGGGGCTGCTGGGAGGAAGGGCGAGGCAGCTTCACGAACGGGGACCGCGCTTGTTGGGAGATTCCCTCACCGCCACCCTGGTGAGGGCCCTGGGGACCTTGGAGGTCAACGCCTCCATGGGGGTGATCGTCGCCGCTCCCACCGCCGGAGCCTCAGGAGTTCTCCCTGCCGTGCTGTTCACCCTGGCGGAGGGAAGGGGATGGAGCCCCGACCGCCTCATCGACGGGCTGCTGGTGGCGGGGGGCATCGGTGGAGTCATCGCCTCCAGAGCCTCTCTGGCGGGGGCCTCGGGAGGGTGTCAGGCGGAGACCGGCTCGGCGGCGGCCATGGCTGCGGGGGCGGCAGTGGAGCTGATGGGAGGAACGCCGGCCCAGGTGTCTCAGGCGGTGGCCCTGGCTCTCCAAGGACTGCTGGGGCTCATCTGCGATCCGGTGGCGGGGCTGGTGGAAATCCCCTGCGCCTATCGAAACGCCTCCGCCGCCGTCCAGGCTATCGCTGCGGCGGAGATGGCTTTGGCAGGTCTCCTCTTCCCCATTCCCGCCGACGAGGTCATCGACGTGATGGGAGAGGTGGGGCGCAAGATGGATCATCGGTATCGGGAGACGGCGCTGGGGGGTCTGGCGGCTACTCCTACCGCTCGGACCCTGGTTCCCATGCCCAAGAAGAGGGGCGGGACGGGGTGATATCTGTTTTGAATTGCGGATGATTTTGCCCTGTGACCCTTCACTTTCCCGTGACGAAAGGTCGCCCCACCCAGGCCCGCTCCCCGGGGGGCAGGCTCACCCGGGTTGATCTTGCCGGTTCTTGCTCCCAGGCGGTGAGCGCTTTGTTGCGTTGCCCAGGAGGAAGCCTCCTACCGGCTCCCCAAGGCCGGAGAACCGCTGGGGGCCGGTGGGGTCGTGCTCATGCGGCCCGCCCGGGAAGGGCGTTTGGTCGCCCAGACGGGATGGGTGTAGAAGGGAGGAGCGCCCGTGTGGTGCAAAGGAGTTGACCGTGTTTCTGAAACCCCGCGACATGCTCCCCACTCGGATTTCCCGGACCCTCTCAGGCATTGCCGCCGTCCTGGCCTTTCCATCGGTCGCCGGTGCCGCCACCTTCTGGCCGTTGTCTCTCTCGGACACTGTCGATTCGAGTCCCGGGGACGGCGCCTGCGTGGACGCTTGGGGCCAGTGTACCCTGAGGGCTGCGGTGATTGAGGCCAACGCTCTGGGGGGCCCCGATGAAATCAGGTTGCCGGCGGGAACCTTCACCTTCACCCTCGGCGGTCCGGACGAGGACCAGGCCTACACCGGCGACCTGGACGTACGGGAAGACCTGACCGTCCTGGGCCTGGGACCGGGGATCACCATCCTGGATGCGAACTTCCTGGATCGGATTTTCCACGGAATCAGCGCCGTTGACCTGACGGTGAAGGACCTGACGGTGAAGAACGGGTGGGCCGAGAGCGCCATGTATACGCCGACCTACGGCGGCGCCATCTGGATGTATGACTACCCGGCGGCGGGCAATCTGACCCTCGATAACACCCTCTTCGAGGGGAACACCGTCTACGACACCGGAAACGCCTGGGGTGGAGCCATCGCCACCACCGGGGGCGGGATGTTGACCATCACCGACAGCGAGTTCTATTACAATGCCGCCACCGGCTCCACCAACGATCTCGGCGGCGCCATCAAGGGGGGGTATTACACCACCACGGTGCTGGATAATTGCTGGATCACCGCAAACAGCGCTGACATCGGCGGCGGCGTATCTCTGAACGGGGACTCGGAGATCTATGACACCACCATCTCCGCCAACGCCGCCACGGCCGATGGAGGCGGTATCCAATTTTATTATTTCGATCATTTCATGGTGGGTTCTTCGGTCTACGACAACACCGCCAGCGTGGTCGGAGGCGGTCTGGCCGTCATTGCCGCCAACCTCCTCTTCGAAAACGCGACCTTGAGTGGCAATATCGCCTGGAAGGCCGGTGGTGCCTACGTCAACAACGGGTGGCTTGGGCTCATTCATGCCACCATTGCCAACAACAGGTCGACGGGGGATCTCACCACCGGAGGGGTGTGGCTCAATGCCTCCACCGGCGAGTCCACCAACTCAATCCTGGCCCGAAACAACGGGGTGAACCGCCCCGATTGCAAGGGAACCTTCACCTCCCATGGGCACAACCTGCTGGGTGTCTACAACAACATGGCGGGCTCGGTCTGCAACGGTTTCTCTGCCCCAGGCGATCAGGTCGGCACCTACGGGGTACCCATCAACCCCCGCCTTGGTTCCCTGGGGAACTACGGAGGACCCACCGTCACCCACTCCCTGAGGCGATCCAGCCCCGCCATCGACCAGGGGGACAACTTCCTCAGCCTGGGGGATGACCAGCGGGGGGTGCTGCGTCCCCGGGACGGCAATGGAGACGGGGTGGCGGTGTGCGACATCGGGGCGTTCGAGCTGTAGCCCGTTGAAGGCCGAGGGGTTCTGGCGCGGGTGGGGCGAGAAAAGGAGCGAGAGCCGGGTCCCCACACCGTTCTGCGGTCCGTCCGCCTCACCGTGCTCCGATCCTGAATGGGCCCACGAGACGGCCTGGATTCAGCGCTGACATGCCGCCGTTCGCACCCTGGGCTACCCATTCGGTGTGACCCTCGGTGGCACACCCTCGTGCCTCTGTCGAATTCTCAGTCCGACTGATATTCGGGGAGTGTGGAGGGCTCAGATTCCTGGCCCCCGTCGCACACCTGCTACCACCAATCCCCCAAAACGAGATCCACCATCACCTCGGAGACGCTTTCGATGAGGTCATCCATGGCCTCGTCGAGGGCCTCATCCGCGTTGTATCCACAAACATCTCCGTTCCATTCCACTTCCGGGTCCCATGTCACCAGATCCACCGTGGCGCCGACCTCAAGGTCGCATGTCCCTTCGATCCCACCTCGGTACTGGAGGGTTCCGCTCAAGCTGACCCCGGCACTGGCAGAGAGGTTCCACACGTCCACATCCCCATCAACGGTCGCCTCCAGGGCACCGTCGATGGACACCCCGCCCCGCTGGCAGTCATGAAACGCGATATTCAGGTCGTTTCGAGCCTCATCCAAGGACCAGCGAGAGTCCATGGTGACCACCCCGCCCCCGGTGCAGGGGAGATCAGCCTGAAACCCCAGGTCTCCGTCGAAAGCGCTGGTCCAGGCCGATCCGGCTTCGGATCCCGTCAGGGCCATCGCCTCCAGTACATCCTCTTTGGGCACGAGCTCGCCGCAGCCGAGGAACACGGCAGCGCTCCCGACCACCAAAGGGAAAACGGTGCGAATCATCATGCTTGCTCTCCGATGAGGGACTCCCACCCGGTGCGGCAGCCGCTGGAGCACCCGCAGCATACACGCTCTGGCGCCCGTTTCCGCAGAGATCCCAAGATGGCGCCGGAGAATCTCTCGGTGGCCGTTCGACCAACTCCACCTCCGCTTTTAGAGCCTCTCATGCCGGACGCAGGGGCTCGATTTATCGAACCCGTACAACAGGTTGGTGCGAATTTATGGAAAAGCGGGGAGGATCGGAATGGTTACGAAAGGACGATAGGATGCTGAACTGTCGGAAAGTACCTCACCCAGAGGCCCGGAGCCGCAGGAGGTACTGAGGGCGCTGAGGGATCCGCTCAAGGGTGGGGGACCTGGAGAGGACCTTTGGCTTCTGTTTCTTGAGTAGTCAAATTTCGTTTTTTTGCGTGAATTTAATCTGAAGTTCCAACCTTCCCCCGCCTCCTCATGTCCAAGAGCTACTGGTAAACATTTATATTTTTGGTATCGTTGGAGTGGTTCTATGTAGAAATGTACCCGTGCAGGTTATGTATTTACATATATTTATACACACACACCGGGTGTAGAAGTACGGCCACGTGCATCGACGCTGTGCCCAACCGGAGTCCTCCTCCTCCTCGCCGACCTCCCAGGCTCCATCTGCGCGAATGTGGAGGGCAGAGAAGGAACCCCCATCGCGGGTGGGGGAGAATGGAATCAGACCGGGGTGGATGGGGTGTGGCTTCATTTTCACCACGAAGGACACGAAGAAGTCACGAAGGGGAAAGGGACCGTTTCAGTTCAGCGTGGGCCCA
>CAYRTW010000358.1:0-4184 GCA_964426935.1 uncultured Rickettsiales bacterium | reverse complement strand
TACAAGAACTGGGGCGCCAAGTGGGGTGCGCTGATGGCCTGGCTCATCAATCAACGGTATTTCCGCGAGAACCTCAAGTTCGGGCCCGGGGGAGAGACCGGCCCGGTCAACGACCTGGTTCGCAGCACCACGGAGCGCATCGGCGCCAACATCATGGGCAAGCGAATGTTCGACCAAGGCGAGCGCGCCTGGCCGGAGGAGGCTCCGTTTCATACACCGGTGTATGTGCTCACCCACGTGAAGCGCGAACCGTGGGTCCGCCCGGGTGGGACGACCTTTTACTTCATCAATGACGGGCCGGAGCGTGCCCTTGAGCTCGCTCGGGAGTCCGCAGGCAGTCGCGATGTTCGCATCTCGGGCGGAGCGGATGTGATCCAGCAGTACCTCAACATCGGTGTCGTGGACGAGCTTGAAATCGCCTTGGCGCCGGTGATGTTCGGCGGTGGGCGGCGTCTCTTTGAGAATCTGGGCGAGCCCGGGCCGCAGTTTCGCATTGACAAGGTTCTTGATGGTCCGGCCGCCACCCACTTGCGATATGTGCGTCAGTGAGAGCAACCTGACACCGGTTGCATCGGGGGGTCCGCTGCCCGCCCGTCATTGAACCGGAACGTATCGTCGTCAGCCAGCCAGAGGCACCTGCTTCTCCAAGGCGGTGGAATGCGAAAGCTCATTTATTCGACCTCCCTCTCCCTCGACGGCTATATCGATTCTGCGACCGGGGACCCTGGCTGGGTCGTGCCCGATGAGGAGCTTCACAGGCATTTCAACGACGTTGAGCGAGAGACCGACACCCTGCTGTACGGTCGCTGCATGTACGAAATCATGGCTGGCTATTGGCCGACGGCCGACCAGGACCCCTCGGCGCCTGACGTCCTGATTGAGTACGCTCAGATCTGGAAGCCAATCCCCAAAGTCGTCTTCTCATCGACGCTTGAAGGCGTCGACTGGAACTCGCGGCTGGCAAGAGGGGATGCGGTCGCCGAAGTCGCACGACTCAAAGCGCAGCCCGGCGGCGGGTCCATGGGAGTCGGGGGCCTCCTCCTCGCCTCAGCGTTGGCGTCCGCCGGCCTGATCGACGAATACCGCCTCTACTACGTCCCGATCTTGCTGGGTTCCGGCAAGGCAGCGTTCTCACAGATTCAGAGCAGGGTCCGACTCAAGCCGGTCGAGGCCCACACATTCTCTTCCGGGACGGTGCTCCTGAGATGCGTTCCGGTCACTCCGTAGTCGGCAGGTTCAGGCTGCCCGATAGCTCGCTGGATCCCCTGCCCGTCAACAAGAAGAAGCTACCTCGCTCCCGTCTGTTCGCCGCCTGAAGGCATGGGCAGTGGTGGTGTCTTGACGATTCTCAGTACGTCTCCACCTGCAACCGCCCCTGTTCCACCATTTGGGTCTGCAGGGTTTTCCAGTCCACCCCCTTGTGCCTCACCAGATCGGCCATGGCCTCCAGGCACCCCGCCTCCATCCCCTTGATGCCGCAGATGTAGACGTAGGTGTCTGGGGAGGTGAGCAGCTCGCCGAGGACATCCCCTCGCTGCCTCATCCTGTCCTGGACGTAGGTCTTGGGCTGGCCGGGCACCCGAGAGAAGGCCAGGTTCACGTCGATGAACTCCTTGGGCAGGTTCATCAGGGGGCCGAAGTAGGGCAACTCCTCGGGAGTGCGGGCACCGAAGAACAACATCAGCCGGCCGGGGGCGTCCCTCAAATGGCGACGGCGTCTCTCGGTCATGGCCCGCATGGGGGCAGAACCGGTTCCCGTGCAGATCATGATCAGGTTTGCACCGGGATGGTCCGGCATCAGAAAGGTGCTGCCGAAGGGTCCAGCAAGGCGCAGTTCATCGCCCTTTTTCAGATCGCACAGGTAGTTGGAGGCCACCCCCCGATAGAGGGACCCATCGGGAAGGACCTCCACCGCCCTCTTGACGGTCAGGGCGATGTTGTTGTGACCAGGGCGTTCCCCATCCCGAGGAGAGGCCACCGAATACAGGCGCATGACGTAGGGGCGCCCCTCTCCATCGGTTCCCGGGGGAAGGACACCGACGCTCTGCCCCTCCAGGACTGGAAAGGCGGTGGTGCCCAGGTCGAGGATCAGGTGGCGAGTGTCGGAATCGCACCCCTCGGCGGTCAGTCGAAAATTTCCCACCACCCGGGCCAGGGCCGGCTTCTCCCGGGTGTAGAGGTGGACGTAGGGATGGGCTGCGGACCAGGGGGGAACCGCCCTCGGCGCCGCCTGGGTGGCGATGGCCCTCTGGGTGGCCACTTCCTCAGGCTCACCTTCCACCGATGAATCCTCTTCCCTGCGGGTGGCGACCGCCCCCTCCTCGGGGAGGTCATCCCATTGAAACTGCTCCTCCAAGGAGTAGGGCTTTACCACCATCCTCCATACGTCGATGGCGCCGGTGGGACAGGGTCCCAGACAGTCGTTGCAGGCGTTGCAGATCGCTGGATCGACTACGTAATTGCGGGAATCGTGGGTGATGGCATCGATAGGGCAGGTCTCTTCGCAGGTGTTGCAGCGAATGCAGATCCCGGGATCGATGAGGTGCTGGCGGGTCAGGGACATGGGGGATTCCCTAGAGGTGAGGTCAAGCGAAGCGGACGTATTCAAAGTCCACCGGCTTGCCACCCACCCCCACCGACGGGGGAGAGATCCAATGGGCAAACTGACCGGGGACCTTCACTCCCACCTGCATGAGAGAGCTGACATAGGCGCGATCCGAGGCAGAAGGCAGCCACTGGTCCTTACCGGCGTTCCATTCCTCGTCGGAAAGGAAGCGGCCTTCGGGGGAAAGGTGCAGGGGAGCGAAATGACCGATGCGTCGATTGAATCCCTTGTGGGGGAGGGTCAACTCGAAGTCGATGCCCACCTTGCGGATGATCTTGTTCCACCTCTCCACTCCTGCCTCACAATCCCGAATGAAGTCATCCCGGAGGCGCTCGTTCAGGGCATTCAAGGCGGGAACCTCCTCCCACTTCGCCTCCCCGGCGGAGGGGGTCAGCACCCGGTAGGGGGCCTGATCCAACTGATGGTCGTCTTCCAGCTTCTCCTCCTGATAGCGCCCCTTGAGTCCAGCCACAAAGGAACTGGCGGCGTTGGTGGAGACCTCGGCCCCATAGAGGTCCAGGGTCACGCTGTAGTGGAAGTTCAGGTAGCGCTGGAGGGTGGGCAGGTCGATGACCCCCTGGGAGCGGGCATCGGCGGTTCCCGTCTGCTTCATGATCTCGCAGGTGCGCTGAATCACCCGACCCACTCCGCTCTCCCCCACGAACATGTGGTGGGCCTCCTCGGTGAGCATGAACCGGCAGGTGCGGGCCAGGGGATCAAAGCCCGACTCCGCCAGGGAGTAGAGTTGGAACTTGCCATCCCGATCGGTGAACATGGTGAAGAAGAAGAAGCTCAGCCAGTCGGGGGTGGGCTCGTTGAAGGCCCCCAGGATGCGGGGCTTGTCGGGGTTTCCCGAGCGGCGAAGCAGCATCTCATCGGCCTCCTCCCGACCGTCGCGGCCGAAGTAGGCGTGAAGAAGGTAGACCATGGCCCACAGGTGTCGGCCCTCCTCCACATTCACCTGAAAGAGATTCCGCATGTCATAGAGGGATGGGGCCGTCAGCCCCAGCCAACGCTGTTGTTCCACCGAGGCCGGTTCGGTATCCCCTTGGACGACGATGAGGCGACGCAGCAGCCCTCGATACTCCCCGGGGACCTCCTGCCAGGCGGGTTGCCCCTTGTGGGCGCCGAAGTTCACCCGGCGATCCGGGGAAGAGGGGGTGAGGAAGATCCCCCACCGGTAGTCGGGCATCTTCACGTAATCGAAGTGAGCCCATCCCTTGGCGTCCACCGACACCGCCGTGCGCAGGTAGACGTCGTAGGCCAGGCTCCCCTCGGGCCCCATCTCCTTCCACCATTGCACGTAGTCGGGTTGCCAGGCTTCCAGGGCCCTCTGAAGGCGCCGGTCATCCGACAGGTTGACGTTGTTGGGGATGCGCTGGGAGTAATCGACCGGGGAGGTGGTCATGGGAGTTTCCTCGCGTCAAGGACGGAGTTTGAGGTTCAAATACGCTCGCGATTGAAGTCGGCTCTCTTGCCGGTTCCGTAGAGTTTCAAGGCCCCCTTTTCCCCTACGGCGTTGGGGCGCTGGAACACCCAGTTCTGCCAGGCGGTGAGGCGGCCGAAGATCTTGGTTTCC
>CAYRTW010000357.1:0-4186 GCA_964426935.1 uncultured Rickettsiales bacterium | reverse complement strand
GCATCCTCCCCGGCCATCCTCCCCACCACTTCTCTCTCCTCGTGGGTAGAGCGAACCACCGCCACGTCCCTCAAGAAGATCGAGGGACCTCCGCCCTGAGACACCACCAATCCCCCCAGCTCGTCCTGGGTGTGGAACTCGTTGAGGGTACGGATGAGGTATTCGGTGTCTCCCTCCCGGATGGAGCCGCCGGCGAGGTTGACGTTCTCCTGGGTGAGACGGGAGACCACCTGACTGAGGGTCAGCCCCCGGGCGTGGAGGGCTCCTTCACTGACCTCGATGGCCACCTCCCGCTTGAGCCCTCCCTTGACCTTCACCGCCGCCACTCCCTCCAGAGATTCCAGGCGCCGGGCCAGCTCTTCCTCGGCCACTCGCCGCAGACGATAGAGATCGGTTCCCCCCGAGAGAGAGAAGCGCAGCACCGCCTCCCGGGCCGGATCATAACGAAGGAGGAGGGGCTTACCGGCGTCGTCGGGGAGCTCCACCAGGGAGGCCTTTTCCCGGACTCCCTGAGCAGCGGAATCCATGTCGGTGCCCCAACCGAACTCCAACATCACGTCTGACTGGCCGGCTCGGGAAATCGACTGGAGGTTCACCAGCCCCGCTGCGGTGGACAGGGACTGCTCCAGGGGCCGGCTGAGCTGAGCCTCCACCTCCTGGGGGGCCGCCCCCTCATACACCGTTCGCACCGTCAGGGACGGATAGGCGAGGTCGGGCATCAATCCCAGGGGGAGACGTTGCAGGGACACCATCCCGAAGACCACGCAGGCCACCATGGCCATGGTCGCCGCCACTGGCCGGTCCGCCAGCAGGCCGAAGAGCCCCTCCGAGCGACGGGGGTTGCCCTGGTCGGAGGGAGGAGAGGAGGGGGAAGAGGTCACGGCTTCGCCGGGGGAGTTGCCGGAGCCGCCGCCCCCGTCTTGGTCGGTGCAGGGGTCGCGGGAGGCGCTGGGGGAGCCGCTGCCCCGGGAGGCACCGGTCCCTCGGCCAGTTTCACCGCCACTCCATCCTTGAGGGCCCCCTGTCCCACCAGCACTACCGCGTCCCCGGCGGCGATCCCCTTCCTCACCTCCAGGCTCTTGCCCGACTCATACCCCAACTCCAGGGGGACCCTCCTGGCCTTCCCCTCCTTGACCACATACACATAGGGCTCCCCGTCTTCATAGAGCACGGCCTTCTTGGGCACCAGCACCGCCTGAGGGAGAGTCTCGGTCTCCACCTCCGCCTGCACCAGCATCCCCGGCCGAAGGGCACCGGCCCGGCCCTCCTCCACCCGCAAGGTCACCTTCACCGAACCGGTCTGGGCGTCCACCACCGGGGCCACCCTCTCCACCCGGGCGGGGACGGGCTCCCCTCCCAGGGAATCGGAGACCAGATGGGCAGGGAGGCCGGGGTGCAGCCGGGCCAGTTCCCTCTCCACCAGGTGAACCTCCACGATAAGTTGGGTCAGGTCGGCCACCGAAAAAGCGGGGGCTCCCGGACTGACCGCCTCCCCCACTCGGAGCCCCCGAGAGGTGAGGGTGCCCCGGAGGGGGGAGGTGAGGGTGGTGGCCGCCAGGGAGCGCTGGGCCTGCTCTTTGGCCGCCCGAGCGGTTTCATCCGCCTGCACCACCGCATCCCAGTCCGCCTGAGAAAGAAAACCCTTCTGAAACAATGGGTTGAGTCGATTTTTTTCGGCCGCCCGACGGGAGGCCTCGGTGCGGGCCCTCTGCCACTCTCCCTCGAGGGCAGGGTTGTCCAGGATGGCCAGGACCTGCCCCGGAGTCACCGCATCCCCCTCCTCCACCCGAACCTCCTTCACCACCCCGGCCACCTGCACCATGAGCTCGGCCCTCACCCGAGCCTCTACCGTGGCCGTGCTTCCCAGGGTGGCGGTGACCTTCCCCACCGTGGCCGCCTCCACCTTGACCACCGGAGGTGGCGCCTCCTTGGTCTTGTCATCCTCCTCTTCCTCGTTCTTGTCGCAGGAGGAGGTGAGCAGGGCGAGGGTACACAGCAACAGGAAAGGGGAGAGGAGGGGCTTCAACATGGGCATCCGTTTCAGCGGGACCTGGCGGGAGACGGCCACAACGGGCGGCGGCGAGGATACGCCAAAGGGGCGGGATTATTTCAGGTTCCCGGGCAATCTGGGCAAGGAGAATCTTCTGGCGCCGCCGGATCCCATCTTGGCAAGCAGAGCTCTCTATCGGCTGGGGCAGAGCGGTCCCAACACCAGCGTCCCGTTATTGGACTCCTCACACTCATCCAGGTTGCCATGGCCGGTACCGTCGTCATCCACCCGTACCCACAGGTCGGCGCCATCCAGTGCGGTGGTATCCAGAGGCACCCGATGGCCTTCGGTCGAGGTTCCCGGCGCCACCTCCTGGTCAATTTCGAGTACCTGAATCAGGGTATCCCCACTCTCTCGCCGTGCGTAAAACGCCACCTGAGTTGGGGAAGGGACTGAAACGCCTCCTTGGTTCCACACCTGTACCGTCGCCCAAATCACCTCGAAGGAGGAACAGTCAAAGCTGCACACGTTCACCGTGTTCAGGGCATCGGGAAGGGAGTCGCCAGGCTCGGCGTGGAACTCGGCAGACCGGAAGCCGTTCACCTCCCACCACCCCGGCTCCATGGGCGAGGGAAGGATGCCGTCGTCGGAGACGCTGGTCACCTGATAGGCGTGCTGATTCCAGATGGGGCGAGCGGGAGGCCAGCTCCCGTCCACCGCCCCCAACACCGTCAAGCCGGAGAAGCCCCCTCCTCCCTCATTGCTGCTGGTGAACACGATCTCGGCGCTGCCATCGCCATCGGAATCGGCCACGATGGGGTAGCCAACCCCGTGGAAGCTGGAGTGATCGGTCCATTGCAAGCGCACCTCCCCGGTGGGACCGCCGAACACCCACAGCACCGCCCCATCGGCAAACACCACCTCGGGACGACCATCGTCGTCGAAGTCAAAGGCCGAGGCGGCCCGGGAGCCTTCGGGATGGGAGACAGGCTGGCTCCAGATCAGTTCCCCATCGTTGTCATACATGGAGTAGAACCCAGTACCCCCGACCCCCACTTCCACCTCTCCATCCCCGTCGAAGTCCGCCACCGTGGGGGGACCGCCGCCACCCCCGGGAACCTCAGACGGGCCCCACAGCAGCGCGCCGTCGGTGTCGAAGAGGCTCACCGCCCCGGAGGTGACCAGCACCACCTCCCCCTCCTCGTCCCCGTCGAAGTCGGCCACCGCCGAGTAACCATCCTCCTCGCCGTAGGTGTACTTGACCCCCAGGGAGGCGTCATAGGCGGTGTTTCCCCCCACCAGTTCCACCTCCCCGTCGGCGTCCACATCGGCAAAAAACGAGGTGCCCCCCCGATGGGGGATGTATCCGCCGATGCCGCCACCCCCGGTACCCCGAAGATGCCCGGTGGGGCCGTCGAACACCATGCGACCCACCGCCACCTCCATCACCCCGTCCCCCTCCATGTCCCCAATGGCGGGAGCCACGTCGTAGGTGTAGCCGTTGTCGGTGGAACCGTCGATGATGGTCTGCCACATCCATTGTCCTGAATGATTCAGGGCCCCGATGAACCATTTGTCACTGATGTAGACGATATCCGGCAGCAGATCCCCATCCAGATCCCCCACCGCGATCCCGGCGTAGGGATAGGTGTACTGGCCTTCTGCCTTGCTCCAATCCACGGTGCCAGTGAGGCCATCCACCCGATGAAGGAGCCCCAGTTGATTCAGCGGTTCGTATCCATTCACCAGGATGTCGGGATCGTCCAAGGCATCAATGGCTCCATCGCCGTTGTCGTCAGAAAGATTGGCCACCACCGGCGCCCCCTCCGAATCGGCAAATTCGTATCCCGGGTAGGGGTAGTCGAATTCCTCTCGGCGCAGCTCCACCACCACCTCCAGGAGGCCGTGGGGACCATCCCAACAGGAGGGTTCGATGTCCAGCGTCCCCGGTGGCAGGTACTCGTCGGCGCACAGGCCTTGGGGGTCGGTGTCATCATCGGTATTGACGATGCTGTCGTCGTCAGCGGCTGACGTGGCGTCGTCGTCCCCGGCGCTCCCATCCCCCTCGGCGTTGTCCAGGTCGTAATCGGAGCAGGCGGCGACAAGGAGGAGAAGGGAGGCGGAGAAGGGGAGAAGGGAGGGGCGCATGGTGCCTCTGGGAGGGGCGCGGAGGCACGACGCGGCCTCCGAGGCCAG
>CAYRTW010000356.1:0-4229 GCA_964426935.1 uncultured Rickettsiales bacterium | reverse complement strand
CATCGGCGGTGGCGTCGTCATCGGAAACCGTGTCGTCGTCCGAGGTGGCGTCGTCATCGGAAACCGTGTCGTCGTCCGAGGTGGCGTCGTCGTCCGAGGTGGCGTCGTCGTCCGAGGTGGCATCGTCATCGGTTTCCAGGGTGGCGATGCAGCCGGATTGGACCAGGGTGCCGGCCAGACCAAGGGCAAACAGGGGGAGAGTACGCATGGGGGTGACCTCCAGAGGTGGAGCCCGCAAGTGCGTGAAGCATACCCTTCCAGCGGGCGAGTTTCGGCCCGATGGTTTGCTGGGGATGGGCCCGGGCCCAATCCTGCCCCAGTCGATGGCGTACTTTCCGCACCCCCCTCCACACGGACAAGGGTATCCTCGGAGACACCATGCACACCTTCCCGTTTTCCCGTTCCCTGCCCCCTCTCCTTTTCGGGCTCCTGCTGCTTCCCGTCGGTTGTGTGGTCACGGTGGAGGATGACGATGCCGCCGATGACGATACCGAGAACGTCTTGGGGGATGATGACTCTACCGCCGACGACGACACCGCAGCCGACGACGATACCTACGGCGGTGACGACGATGGCGCCCCCGACGACCCCTGCAAGGGGGTGGAATGGGAGGAGAGGGGAGGAGAAGATTGGGATGTCGTCCAGCCCGGCCTGGTCCTGACGGCCGCCGACGTTTTGGGGCGAATTGACGGTTTCTGGCACGGCGCGGTGGCCTATTCGGTGGGAACGGGGGATGGGGAGGCCCAGTTGGACGTGGAAGGGGAGGGAGACACCTTTCTGTATCGGGCGGACAACGGGGAGGGGTGTCAGGCGGCCCTGCGGATCTTCCTGAATGCGGCTCTGGCGACCCCAACCTGCACCTTTGCCTCCTCGGCCGTGGATCTGGAGACCTCGGTGGCAGGAAACGGGACCTCCCTCTTCGTAGGATGGTCCGAGAACTGGTTCGGTACCGCGTCGGGCTGGGTTCCTGACTTTGATCCCGCCGAGTGGGACGACGTCACCCTCAGCTACTCTTTCTATCTGTCGGAGGACAAGGGAGGGGGGGTGGAGCCGATCCTGGGAGGGGACATCGTGGTGAACGGGTCCCGGACGGTGGAGGGGGAAGAGGAGGGCGAAGGAGAGGGTGCGGTGGGAGAGGGGTTTGTGGAGCCGGTGGCCCACCTGGACCTGGCCCCGACAGACGCTCCCATTCCCGAAGAGTGGGGGCCCTGCATGTAGAGGCATGAGGGGGGGGTCTCCTGACCGCCGGCTTCAGCCCCTGGATGCGGGCCACCCACCCTCGATTTTCGGGTAAGACTACCTGGTGACCGGCATGACTCGATGGTGGACGCGGATCGGCGCGGTGGCAGCGCTCCTGTGGGCTCTTTCGGCAGTGGCCGGGAACGTGCTGCGGACCGCCACCCTACAGCCCGGATACGGAGCCGATCAGGCGGCCGTCATTCAGTGGATTGAAGGGGTGGCCCGCTCGGGGGTGCCCTGGCAGTCGGTGTTGCCCTTCGACCGCCCCGGCTGGTGGGATCGCAGCCACTTCACCCCCGGTCTGACGGTCTTCGTTCCCCTGTCCTGGTTGGGTCTCCCTCCTTTGGGGTGGCCCGCAGTGTTTGCCGCCGTCTACCTGTCGGCAGCGATCCCCCTGTATCGGGTGGTGGCCCGGGTGGGAGGGTCTCCGCCCCTGGCCATGGCAGCCACCCTGATCTGGTTGTGGAACCCCTACACCGTTCGCATCGCCGTCAGCGGGCTCCATGAGGGACCCCTCATTGCCGCCCTGACCCTGTGGGGGTTGGAGGCAGGCCTCGCCGGCCGCCTGTTGCCCATGGCGGGAATGCTCTCCCTGGCTCTGATGATGCGGGAGGATTCCTTCGTCCCCGTCCTGGCCTTGGCTCCCATGCTGCTGCTCTGGGGGACAGGGCGTTTCTCGTCGAGGGCAGCTCGGGTGGGAGTTCTCCTGGTTCTGGTGGGGGCCTGGCTCACCACGGTGAATGGGGTTCGCCCCCGAGTCTCGGAGTTTGTGACCGCCCAATGGGTGGGCGTGGACGCGGGAGAGACCCGGTGGCACGACGTTCTCGTTCCCAACGCCCGGCGCTTCGAAGGAAATCCCGAGGGCTGGCGTGCCGACGCCCTGACACGGCTGGGGGTGGTGGAGCATCTGTCCTGGCCCTCCCTGGCCCCCTCTCTTCTGGCTCCGGAGGTGGGGGTGTCGGTGGCAGCCCTCCAATGGGCAGCCATCTTCGCCAGCCCCAACGGGATCAAGTCCATACCGGAGCTGCTCAGCGACCGCAACGTGTATCACCTGGCGATGATGGGGGTGCTGGGAGCCCTCGGTGCTGCCGTGGGGTTGTCCCGTTTGGCGGGTGGGGTTCGCCGGATCCTGCCGCGACGGTGGAGAGGAATTCCCTGGGAAGGCGGCATGACAGCAGGGTGGCTGGTGATGACCTGGTTGAGCCCCCAGGGACCCGGGGGAGCCGATGCCTGGACCCCCTTTGAGGGCGGAGGAGATGCCCTCCAGTGCTGGCGCGAACATCCCCCTCCTCCAGCCACACCCACTCCATGGGGTCTATACGACAGGACGGTGCGTGCCCCCCGTTTCGCCTGTGGCGAGGAGCTCGCCTCAGCCTGGGGGTTGATTTCCCGGGTCCCCGGGGATGCGGCGTTGATCACCGTCAACCCCTGGCTTCCCATGCTGGCGGATCGAGAGGCGATCCATGCCTATGAATTCGCCTGGCCATGGCGACCGCGTTGGATGGAGGAGGTGGACCATGCCCTCCTTCCCGGCTTCGTGACGCCGGATTCCCTGGGAGGCCAATGGAGGCAAGAGGAGGTGGGGATCGGTGCGGTCCTGTGGCGCCGAGAGGCTCCTCCGGAAGGGCCGCCGTGAGCAAACGTGCCGACCTGTTCTGGGCCCTCCCGGTGGCCTTCCTGAGCGTCGGTGCGGCCGTGGCGTGGATGAGCCCCGGCCTTGGGGCGGAGGGTTCCATCCTGCAACTTCGAGATCGGGCGATGGCAGCGGAGAAGGTTGGAGATCAGGCCGCTGCCCTCCGGGCCTGGACCCGAATCACCCCCCTGGCCTCTTCCTTGGACGTGGATCGGGTGGAGTCGTTGACCTCTCGCATCCACCTTCTGGCCTCCCTTCACCGCTGCGACGAGATCCCTCCCCTGGCCGGGGAGCTGCAACGCCGCTATCGCCTCCATCCCATGGCCGCCTATGGAGTGACCGCCGCCGCCGATGCCTGCGCCACCCCTCCTGATCGATCTTCCCAGGAAGCGGCGGTGCGAAGGGCGGTGGAATCCCTGGATGAGCACCTCGCCGGGGCCCTGGTCCGGGTCGCCCAAGGGGCCCAGATGGCGGGGACCGAGCAGCGGGCGTTGCGATGGTTGGGATTCGTGTTGACCAAGGAGGGGAAGGGACCGGGCCCGGTTGCCGCTCGATTGATGACCGAACTGGCGGGGGAGGCGCGGCGGGTGCCTGACACCTGGCTGCCGACGGTGGCGATATACCTGCTGATGCCGGCCATCTCCGGAACCCCTGAACGGTCTCGGGCGCTGTTGGACGTCTTCGGGGCCTGGGATCCTCGGGCCGCTGCCCCCCTTCAGGCCCGTGCCCGGCAAGGCGCCCTTCCCTCTTTGGAGGAGATTCGTGTCGCCTTGAGCCAGTCCCTGGGACGAGAAGTGATTCTTCCCCCCGAGGGGCGATAGGGAGGGGGTGGACCTCGTTCCCCATCCCGGATCGAGAGGGTGTTTCAGCCGTCCATGCTATGCTCCCCCGCCCTCTTTCCTGTCGATTCAACCCTTGCCGAAGCTTCGATCTCCGTTGAAGGGGGAGCCATGACCCCCCTCCAAAGCGGGCGGGAGCGATGACCCCTGTGCCGTCTCCCTCTCTTCGGGGCCCGCGAACCTGGCCATCTTTCCTTCTGTCGCTTCTGTTTGGGGTCTACCTGGTCGTTCTCCTCCTGGCCGCCCCCATGCTCAAGGTGGAGGAGGCGGGGCGGGCATGGACCTGGACGGGGCTGGGACTGGCCATGGGCCTTTCGGGCGGAGAAGTCACCGTTCACGTCCCGATGCCCCTGTGGTGCCTGGCCCTTCTGGAACTCCTGGGAATTGCCTCCCTGCTCTGGGCGGCCTTCTCTGCCCGCAGCGCCGGATGGGGCTGGAGATTTCTGTGCCTTTTGGGGTGGTGGGTCGCTTTTCCTAATCTTTCCAGCGTGTTGGATGTGGGGTTGTGGTGGATGGGG
>CAYRTW010000355.1:0-4249 GCA_964426935.1 uncultured Rickettsiales bacterium | reverse complement strand
CCCGCTACGGCCTGTCCAGTTCCCTCTACACCCGGGACGTGGCCCGAGCTTTCCAAGCCATCGAGAGGCTGGAAGCGGGGATCACCTACATCAACGGTCCCACCATCGGCGCCGAATGTCACCTCCCCTTCGGAGGGGTCAAGGAAACCGGCAACGGCCACCGGGAAGCCGGTCAGTGGGTGCTGGAGGCCTATTCGGAGTGGAAATCGGTGTATGTGGACTATTCCGGGCGCCTCCAGAAGGCCCAGATGGACACCGAGGGACTTCAGTAATGGTGGCTGGGGCTCTCTTTTTTCTTCTTCATCACTGCGCGGAGAGGGCCTGTTTGGTTCCCTCCGGGAGATGTTCTCATGGCCAGGTTTGAAGCCTTGGATCTCTACTGCATCGACGATCTCCTCACCGACGAGGAGCGCATGGTGCGGGACATGGTGCGGCAGTTTGTCGATGCCGAGGTGCTTCCCATCATCGACCGTCACCACCGGGAGGGGACCTTTCCCCAGGAGCTGATTCCCAAGATGGGGTCCCTGGGGCTGTTTGGCCCCACCCTCTCTGGCTACGGCTGCCCCGGCCTTTCCAACATCGCCTATGGCCTGATGATGCAGGAGTTGGAAAGAGGAGACTCGGGGTTCCGCTCCTGTGCATCGGTGCAGGGCTCCCTGGTGATGTGGCCCATCTACACCTATGGTTCGGAAGCCCAGAAGCAGAAATGGCTGCCCCTTCTCGCCCAGGGGAAGGCGGTGGGCTGCTTCGGCCTGACCGAGCCCGATCACGGTTCCAATCCCAGCGGCATGATCACCCGGGCCCGCAAGGTTCCCGATGGCTGGATCCTCCATGGCGCCAAGATGTGGATCACCAATTCCTGCATTGCCGATGTCTCGGTGGTGTGGGCCAAGGTGGAGGATCAGATTCGGGGCTTCCTGGTGGAAAAAGGCATCCCCGGTTACTCGGCGCCCGAGATCAAGAACAAGTGGAGTCTTCGGGCCTCCATCACCGGTGAGCTGGTGTTCGACCAGTGCCACCTCCCCGAAGACGCCCTGATGCCCCTGTCCCCGGTTGGATTGAAGGGCCCCCTGGGGTGTCTGACCCAGGCCCGTTACGGGATCTCCTGGGGGGCCATCGGTGCCGCCCTGGGGTGCTTTGATTCGGCTCGGCGCTACAGCCAGGAGAGGAGCCAGTTTGGCCGTCCCATCGGCTCCTTCCAATTGACCCAGAAGAAGCTGGCGGAGATGGCCGTGGAGATCACCAAGGCCCAGATGCTGGCGTGGCGATTGGGCAAGCTGAAGGATCAGGGCAAGATGACCCCCATCCAGGTGTCGGTGGCCAAGCTGAACAACGTGGGCATCGCTCTGGACTGCGCCCGGGTGGCCCGGGAGATCCATGGAGCGATGGGGATCACCGACGAGGTGCCCATCATGCGCCACATGATGAACCTGGAGTCGGTCAAGACCTACGAGGGGACCAACGACATTCACACCCTGGCCATAGGGCGCCACGTCACCGGCCTGGACGCCTTCGGCGGATAGGCTCTCCCGGGCTGCTTTCGGCGGCACCTCCCCTTTCACTCTCATTCTCCGTTCCCCATCAGGAGATTCCCACCATGGTCGACCCCGCAGTTCGCACCGCTCCCCTCTCGGCCTCCCTGTTGACGGCCGCCGTTCGCGATCTCCCCCTCCCTTCCAGGGGAGTGGAGGAAGGGGATTTCCTGGCCTTCGCCACCTCCCTGCTGGCCCGAGTAGACGCCCGGGCAACGGGGGGACGAGAGGTCTCCGAATGGGTTTCCCTCCTCCTGGATTTCTACTGTTTTGGCCGGGTGAGGAGGGGGAGGGAGGTGAAGGTGCGGGTCTTTCAGCCTTTGGTGGAGCAGAACGGCTACAGCCTTCCCAAGACGGTGGTGGAGACCTGCATGCCCGATCAGCCCTTCCTGTTCGATACCCTGCGGATGATGTTGCGCCCCCTGGGTCTGGACGGGATCACCGCCCTTCACCCCATCCTCAGGGTGGCTCGGGATGGGGAAGGGAAGGCCCGGTTTGCAGGAGCCTCCCCCCAGGAAAGGGAGTCCTGGATGCATCTGCATATCGATTCCATCGCCAGTGAGGGGGAACGATCCGCCCTGGAAGCCACGCTGAAGGAGAAACTTCTTCAGGCTCAGGCGATGGTGGACGACTTTCCCACCATGCGAAACCGTTGTCAGCAACTGGCGACACGGGTGGGAGGTGGCGAAGACGAACGAGGGGCCAGGGCCCTCCTCTCCTGGCTGGTGGAAGACAACTTTGTGTTCATGGGATATGCCGAATATCAGGGCGCCGGCGTTCCCCAGGTGGTGCCGGACACGGCTCGGGGGCTGTTTCGGGCCGACATTGCCATGGGCTCTGAGGGCATGGCCCTCTCCTCACCGGTGGCCCGTAGCTGGCACCCCGAGCACCCCCTTCTTCTGGGCAAGTCGGATCGGGAGGCCGCCATCCATCGCCCCGGACGCCTGGATCTGGTGGGGGTGATGGCGGAGGAGGGGGGACAGCCTCGCCTGGCCTTGTTTGCAGGTTTGTTCACCCGTCGTGCCCTTCAGCAGCCCGCCGTGCACATGCCGGTGGTGAAGAGCAAGCTGGAGGCCCTGCTGCGGCAGCGGGACGTGGTGGAGTATTCATACCTCCATCGGGCCATCACCGACGCAGTGAACTCCATGCCCATGGAGTATCTCCTTCAGGCTCAGGTCGAAGAGATCAGCCAGGCGGTGAACCTGATTCGGGAAGCGGATGAGGGAGGAGCGCTGATGGTGCAACCTCTCCTGGATCCCGCCCACGGCTCCGCCTATGTGCTGGTCAGCGTGCCCCGGCAGAGTTGGGATGAGGAGGTGAGGGGGCGAGTCTGCCGGGCGGTGGTGGAGCTGCTGGGGGCAACCTATTGGGATGATCGGGTGACCTCTCCCTCGGAGACCAGCAACCGGGTCCATCAGATCTACGTCACAGTGGCCGGGGGACTCTCCGGGGTGACCGAGGACGCCGTCCGCCGCAGGGTGCTCCAGGTGGCTCGCTCCTGGGAAGATCGTTTCATGGAAGGGGTGAGAGAAGAGAGGGATGGGGCGGATTGGGACGACGCCAAGATTCGCGCCTACATCGCCCGTCTGCCGGCCGCCTATCGTCAGCAGGTGGACCCTGGCGAAGCGGTAGAGCACCTGGTGCAGGTGGAGGCCCTTCATGCCACCGGGAGGGTGCAACTGGACGTGCGCCCTCTGGAGGAGGAGGGAGGGGCGAGGCTGTGCATCTTCGCCCCCAAGGATCTCTATCTGACGGATATTATTCCTGTTCTCAGTCACTTTGGCCTTCGGGTCATCGATCACAACAGCTATGGTCTGGGCACGGGCGACGGCGGCTTCTTCCTGGACAGCTTCCGGGTGCAGGCGGTGGACGGGGGAGTGGATGTGGCCAGTCATGGTCACCGGGTTGCCGACGCCCTCCGAGCGGTCTTTGAGGAAAAGGCCCGCAACGACCGCTTGGGCCGTCTGGTGTTGACGGCAGGGTTGACCTGGAAGGAGGTCCAGGTCCTGAGGAGCTACATCCACTACGCTCGCCAGCTCGGAGACTCCCGGATCCTGGAGGATGTTCGGCAGACCTGGAACGATCACCCCGAGGCGGCCTCCCTCCTCCTGGCCTTGTTCCGGGCCCGCTTTGATCCGGACCACGACCGGGGAGTGGTTCCCCGAGCCCTTTTGGTGGAATCGGCCCGGGAGGCATTTCTGGGCTACCTGGGAAAGGTCAACGACGGCGCCGTAGACCGGACCCTGCGCCGGGCCCTGAACCTGCTGATGGCCACCGTTCGCACCAACTTCTATTCCAGGGCCTTCACCGAGGGGCACCCCTTCTCCTTCAAGGTGGACTGCTCCCTGGTCAACGAGATGCCCTCTCCCCGTCCTTATCGGGAGATTTTTGTCAATCATTTCGAGGTGATGGGCGTACACCTCCGGGGAGGTCCGGTCGCCCGGGGAGGGCTGCGCTGGAGTGATCGCCCCGACGACTTCCGCACCGAGATCCTGGGGTTGATGGCCACCCAGATGACCAAGAACGTGCTCATCGTCCCGGTGGGTTCCAAGGGGGGCTTCGTTCTCCGCCGCACCTACCCCAACGCCCAGGCCCAGCGCGCCGCCGCCGACGAGCTGTACAAGGTGTTCATCCGGGGCCTCCTGGATCTGACCGACAACCTCGTGGATGGGGCGGTGGTGCCGCCGGAGAGGGTGGTTCGCTACGACGGTGACGAC
>CAYRTW010000354.1:0-4256 GCA_964426935.1 uncultured Rickettsiales bacterium | reverse complement strand
TGGCCTTGCGTCTGCGCCTCCTGGGGCTGGAGAGGCAGGTGGATCAGGCTTCCCTGGCCCTCCAAAGGGTGAAGGGACAGGATGCTCGGATTCGCCAACTCACCCTGGCCGACGAGGCTGTGGGGCCCTACGGAATCGGACCTCTCTCCGAGGCAGAGATGGACGCGGTGGATGAGAAAAACTCCCTGGGGATGCCCTCCACGCCCGGGGAACCCTCTCTCGTCCCCGAGAAGCTGGAGGAGAGGATCGCCGCCCTCCTGACCGCCACCACCGACGAGGAGGAGAGTCTTGACGAGGTGAGGGCCTATCTGGATGACCGCCACTCGATCCTCCGGGCCTGGCCCACCCTCTGGCCTGTTCGAGGATGGGTGACCTCTCTGTTCGGCCCAAGGGAGGCCCCCATGCCTGGGGCCTCAACCTGGCATGAGGGGTTGGATATTTCTGCGGACTACGGAGAGGACGTGCTGGCGGCGGCGGATGGAGTGGTGGCCTTTGCGGGATGGAGCAACGGCTACGGCCAGTTGGTCACCGTGGACCACGGTTTCGGATTTGTTACTCGATACGGCCACAACTCCGAGCTGCTGGTCCAGGAGGGGGACCGGGTGGTGCGGGGTGAGGTCATCGCTCAAGTGGGTTCCACCGGCCGATCCACCGGCCCTCACGTTCACTACGAGGTGCATCGCCATGGCGTACCGGTCAATCCCTATCGTTATCTCGCCCGTGACGATGGGGGGACTGGGACAGCGCCAATCCTTCCCTGATCCGTGGCGGGATCGGGGCAATTCCTCTGCAAGGCGGCCATTCGCCAAGGCTTTTCCAAGAAGAGATGGGCCCCTTCCCGTGCTCCCTTCCCAGTGGATTGGGGAAGCGCGTTGCATCATCCCCGGTCACTACTATATTGAGCCGGCTCGTCGCCCCGGGTCCGGTTCTTCCCTCCGCGCCCCCTGTCGGTGGCGTTCCCTGTTTCCAGTTCAGGTCACGGAGTAGACGAACATGCTCGGAATCTCGGGTGTAGCCCGCAAGTTGTTTGGCACCAAGCACGACCGGGAGATGAAGAAGCTTCGTCCCCGGGTCGATCAGATAAACGCCCTGGAACCCCAGCTTCGAGCCCTCTCGGTGGAGGACCTTCGGGCTCGAACCGCCGAGATTCGCCAGCGCCTCGATAATGGATCCCCTCTGGATGACGTGATGGTGGAGGCGTTTGCGGTGGGAAGGGAGATGTCCCAGCGGGTGCTGGGCATGCGCCACTACGACGTACAGCTCATCGGTGGCATGGTGCTTCACCAGGGCAAGATTGCCGAGATGAAGACGGGGGAGGGCAAGACCCTGGTGGCGACGCTGCCGGTCTACCTCAATGCAATGGCCGGCAAGGGGGTCCACGTCATCACCGTGAATGAGTATCTGGCTCGACGTGATGCGGAGTGGATGGGGAGATTGTATCGGGCCCTGGGGCTGGACGTGGGAGTGGTGGTTCACGGGGTATCCCAGAGGGACAGAAGCCGGGCCTACGCCGCCGCCATCACATACGGCACCAATAACGAGTTTGGGTTTGACTACCTTCGGGACAACATGAAGCTGGAGTTATCCCAGATGGTCCAGCGAGGGCACGAATACGCCATCGTGGATGAGGTGGACTCCATCCTGGTGGACGAGGCCCGAACCCCTCTCATTATTTCCGGACCCACCGAAGACTCTATTGAGAAGTACTACGAGATTGACCGGGTCATCCCCGGTTTGCAGATCGAAATCGATTACACCATCGATGAAAAGGCTCGTGCCTGCACCCTGACCGATGAGGGGATCAACAAGGTCGAGGATCGGCTGAAGATCAAGAACCTCTTTGACGCGGAGAGCATCGAGATTCTCCACCATGTCAACCAGGCGCTCAGGGCCCATCCCCTCTACAAGAGGGACCGGGACTATGTGGTGCGGGAGGGAGAGGTGGTGATCGTGGATGAGTTCACCGGCCGTCTCCTCCCCGGGCGCCGCTGGTCCGATGGTCTCCACCAGGCCATCGAAGCCAAGGAGAGGGTCAACATCGAGGCCGAAAACCAGACCCTGGCCACCATCACCTTTCAGAAGTACTTCCAGAAATACAAGAAGCTGGCGGGAATGACCGGCACCGCCGACACCGAGGCTGCGGAGTTCCACAAGACCTACAAGCTGGACGTGGTGGTGATTCCCACCAACCGGGTCAACATCCGCAAGGACCAGGACGACGTGGTCTACAAGAGTGAGGACTCCAAGTTCCGCGCCGTGGCCAATGAGATTGAGGTCCTCTACAAGGAGGGGCGACCCATTCTGGTGGGAACGGTGAGCGTGGAGAAATCCGAACGTCTCTCCCAGCTTCTCAAACGCAAGAACCTTCCCCACAACGTCCTGAACGCCAAAAATCACGCCCGGGAGGCCGAGATCGTGGCCCAGGCGGGTCGAAAGGGGGCCATCACCCTGTCCACCAACATGGCGGGGCGAGGCACCGACATCCTCCTGGGGGGAAATCCGGAGTTTCTGGCCAAGGACGAAGTGGGGCCCCACGACGAGACCCAAGAGACCCTCGAGGCCTGGACCGAGAGGCATGAAGCCGCTTTGCAAAAGTTCAAGGCCCAGTGCGACGCCGAAAAAGCCGAGGTGATCGCGGTGGGGGGCCTCCACATCTTGGGGACCGAACGGCACGAAAGTCGCCGCATCGACAATCAGCTCCGGGGACGCGCTGGACGCCAGGGGGATCCGGGGACCTCCAGGTTCTTCCTGTCCCTTCAGGATGATCTGATGCGGATCTTCGGCTCGGATCGGTTGACGGCGTTGATGGAGACCCTGGGCATGGAGGAGGACGTCCCCCTGGAGCACCGTTGGCTGAACCGGGCCATTGAAAACGCCCAGGGGAAGGTGGAGGGACATCACTTCAACACCCGCAAGAACCTCCTGGAGTACGACGATGTGCTCTCCCAGCAGAGGGACGCGGTCTATGGGTTCCGCAACAAGGTGCTGGGGGGAGCGGACACCCGGGAGCTGGTGACCGAGATGTTCCCGGGTCTGGTGGACGACATCTTTGATCGCCTGGTTCCTCCCAAGACCCCAGTGGATGAGATCGACGTAAACGCCCTCTCTGACGCCTTGAAAGACCAGTTTTCCTTTGACCTGAGGGTGACTCGGGAGGAACTGGCCTCCACCGGCGAAGCGGGGGCCATCGCCCGGCTCACCCAGCAGATCTTCGACGAATATGCTCGACGGGAAGCCCAGATCGCCGCCAACCACATCCAGCTTCACCAGGAGGACGGCCTTCCTCAAGAGGAGTTGGAGAAGCAGGGGGCGCAGATTCTCCGAAACTTTGAGAGGGAGATCCTGCTGAGGGTGGTGGATCACCTGTGGAAGGATCATCTCCTGGCCATGGATCACCTGAGAAGCGGCATCGGGCTGCGGGGATATGGTCAGAAAAACCCCCTCTTGGAGTACAAGAAGGAGGGGTTTGAGATGTTCAACATGATGCTGGCCATCCGGGATGAATCGGTGGTTCGCCGCATCTTCGAACAGCTCGTTCACAACGCCCTCACCCGGGAAGAGGTGGAGCAGTTGATGGCGGCGCGGACCAAGGCTGCCCAGGAAGCGGCTCGGCGCCAGGCTCAGGCGGCGGCTCTCGCCTCTCGCGCCCAGGCTCGAAGCGGAGAGGCCACCGCGACCGCCTCGGCCATCAGCGCCGCAGCGGGAACGGTGCCAGCGGCTCTTCCCCCCCAGCCCCGCAAGGTGGGCAGGAACGATCCCTGTTGGTGTGGCAGCGGGAAGAAGTACAAGAAGTGCCACGGCCCCCAAGAGATGGGAGAAGATGCGGGGATCGAGGCGTAGCCCCCTCTTCCTGCCTGGCGATTCGCTGAAAGAGATTGCCCATCCGGCATCTCCGTGGTAGAAGGCGCCGCCCTTTGGCCCCCCGAGGGGAACATCACCCACGCCCCCGTTCCGCCGGTTCCCGCCAGCGCGGTGCAAGGGACGGTCTCCTGGCCGGAGACTGCGGGCGGAGGATCAAACCGGACGAAAGGATTCGATGGCTGTCATTACCCTGCGAGAGTTGCTTGAGGCGGGTGTCCACTTCGGCCACCAGACCAAGCGTTGGAACCCGAAGATGAAGGACTACATCTTCGGAGAGAAGAACGGCATCTACATCATCGACCTGCAGAAGACGGCGGTGAACCTGGTCAAGGCCTACAACTTTGTGGTGAACAGCGTTTCCCGAGGCAGCAAGGTCCTGTTCATCGGCACCAAGC
>CAYRTW010000353.1:0-4278 GCA_964426935.1 uncultured Rickettsiales bacterium | reverse complement strand
CCCCCCCCCCCCCCCCCCCCCCCCCCCCCCCCCCGCCCCCCCCCCCCCCCCCCCGCCCCCGGCCCCGCAGCGCTGTGGCGCCGCCACCGCGAGTTCTGAGGAGGGGAGGGAGCATTCCTCCATCGAGCAGCAGGGAGAGCTCTGCAGGTGTCCAGAATCACTTTGGTTTTCAGGAATGGAGGGAGGGCAACACGGAGCATCGTGCCATCCCCCATCCATGGTGCAACGCCACGCCGCCGCCGCCGGAGAGGTGCCGGTAAGGACCAGAAGGAGGGCGAGAGCTAGAAGAAGGCCGCGTTGCACCCGTCCACTATAGGCTGCCAAGGAGCCCGAAGCAACTGGAGGTAGTGGTGGGGGGCAGTTGGATTCCGAGTCTCACACGAAATGCTGCTGCACGGCCGGATCGCGGCGTCGCGGGTCCCCCCAAAAATCCTCACCATGGTGCTGCGGCTTCGGCGCTGCGGTCGTTCGCCCGCTTCGCTACGCATTCGGTGTGATCCTCGCAGTGGAGAGACCGATCCAAGAGTCTTCCTGTTCAGCAACGAAGCAGGCATCGGCGTCGGCGACGCTGTGCATTCCCGCCGGTGGGGGGCCGTAGATCAGACAGACGGCCCCCCGATCCACCAGATAGCTGAAGGAGCCCAGCAGCAGGTCACCGACCCCGTCCCCGTCCACGTCTCCCGCCCCGCGCAGGGAGGTAATCCGATCGGCGATGCCATCCGGCTCATACCAAGTGGATTGGGCGATGTCGGTTGCGTCCACGTCCCCGGAAATGGGGCCGGAGACGATCCAGGCAATAGAGTGGGTGAAGTCGGAGAAGGCCAGATCCGTGTATCCATCCCCATCGACATCCTCAAGGATGTCCACCGCTGCGGCCGGGATATGTAGGAGCGCGGCTGCATCCTCGGTGTGGTATCCGCCGGGAGCGAGAGGCCCCCAGAATACCTACATGCTACTGTAACGGTCGAGACAGTAGAGATCGTCGGTACCATCGGCGTTCAGGTCGGCCATCCCTATAGGGGGAGAGTCAGGATACACGCTGTCCACAGCCAAAACGATGTCCGCATCTGCCTCCTCAATGGAACCAGTCAAGGGGCCGAAGAAAACAAAGGTGTGCTGCTCCCAGCCTTCCCAATATGCTGCGGCGAGGTGGTCTCCGGGCTCGACAACCAGGACATCCTCGAACCCGTCCCCGTTGATGTCTCCGCTGATATCCACCGCTTTGCCGAACCAAAAGGCCCCCTCGATGTCTCCCAACTCCCAGGAATCCTCGTACACTTGGGCCACCGCCTCATCGGCCATGTCATGAATCTCTGCGGTCCAAACAGTGGCGGCGGTGTCGTCGTCGTCCATGATTGGTGTGGAGTCATCATCCGGAGGTACCGTGGTATCGTCATCCAATATCGGTGTGGAGTCGTCATCCAATATTGGTGTAGAGTCGTCATCCAGAGGCACCGTGGAATCGTCATCCAAAACGGGTGTGGAATCATCATCGGGTGGCGTGGTGTCATCGTCCATCACCGGTGTGGAATCATCATCAGGCGTCGCAGTGGAGTCGTCGTCCACCTCCACGAAACCTCAAGAACGCAACAGCATCATGAGATCCAAGCTGACGTTGCCGGTGGTCACCGCCGCCGTCGCCTGGCCCCCAAAATCATTCCCCCCAGGCCGAGAAAGGCCCATATCTTCTGGGGCCCGTCGCTTCCACCCTGGTTTCCCCCGCAACGTCCCGGAGCGTTGTCCTCGGGGTTTTCGCTGTCATCATCATCGGCTCCCGGGTGGGTGTCGTCGTCATCATCTCCCGGAATCTCCTCCTCTTTCCGCAGCAGGGGAAGGGCCTTGGTGATGCAGTGAATCGAGCCTGCCCACTCGATCAGAACAGTGGACTCCACTGGGATCACCTCGAAGCCGGCCGCTTCGTAGACCGCCGTGGCCTCCGCCTCCTGGTCCGCCAGCCTCTGGGGATCTTCACCCTCCTGGGCGGTATAAACCGGCATCAGCACCTTGCCGTTGACCATGAAGGAGTTGGTGTAGGACCGGTCTACCGGATAAAGAGCCCCGAAGTATTCGATTTCATAGAGATCGGGCATGGGTACCCTGACCACTTCGATGGGATTGCCGGTGCCGGGGTCGGTCAGGGAGGCAAAAATCTCGGCGTTGGCATCGAGGATGGCGTTGGACTCGGGATCGTTGGACTCCACCGAGTCGTCGTAGTCCCCCACCATCACCGTGTCCGAGTCCAGCCAGGTCATCCACATGTCCACATGCCCGGTGGAATCGGCCGGCATGGCCTCCATCACCACCCATTCCTGGCACCCCAGGAAGGCGCGGTACATCTCGGCAATCTCCCCGTTGGAAAACTGAGGGTTGTAGTCAGGAACGATGGAGGAGACGATGCACAGGCCGTTGCCGTTGGGGGCGAAGTTTCCCCCCTCCATGGCCACCTTCATGTCAAAACGAGGGAGTTCTTCGTATTCGGCCCAGTGACGGGGCTGGTCGTTGTCGTTGGGCCTTGCGTAACCGCTGTTGTAGTTTTCGTTGTTGGGCCAGCCATCGGGGTAGTAGGGGGCGTCCACCAGGGCGATGCCAGGTTCCTCCTCCTCCGTCCATTGCACAAAGGGCCCGAAATCCCGAATCCAGATGGAGTCCAGGTAATGGTCGATCCAGATGAGGTTGTCGTGATTGGGGTTGGTGCCATCCGCATCCAGTTTGTTCTGGAGGGTGGTCTTCTCATCTTCAGAGGCGACGTAGATGTAGATGGGAACGTCATTCACCACTCCGCCGATGATGCCGGAGAAGGTGGGGTTGATGGAGGAGGAGCCGCCGCCGTAATTGACGAAGGACAGCATGAAGCCGGAGATGGGTTCGAACTCTCCGGCGCTCCACACCGGGGTCTCCGGTGGTGGATACTCCCCCCAGGGCTCCTCTTCGGAAGTGTCGTCTCCCATCAGGAACAGGGGGTCCGCCGGGTTGTCCCGCCACAGGGACTGGATCAGCTCCACCCGGTCCTGCCAGTGCATGGGGGCCGCCCGCCTCCCCGGATCCCGTCTCTCGGCACCGGAAGCGGCGGGGAGGAAGGTCAGGGAGGGGAGGCTCAGGGCCAGGAGGGGGAGGAGGGAACGGCGTGGGGGAAGCATGGGAGGATGGTAGCGCCGTCGGCGGACCGTGGGGAGGGAAATCTTTCGATCTCGATCCCCAGATTCATGGGCCGGTGGGGTGGAATGGTCCCCAGCCCCTACCTCCCTCGAATCAACTCCCCCCATATCGGTCTGACTTCAATCGTTCCAGCGGTGGCCATGGGGTGTTGGGACGCCGCGTCGATGGCCTCCTCCAGGTTTGCACACTCGATCCGCTCATAGGCGGCCATCTTTTCCTTGGCGCGGGAGAAGGGGCCCGAGGTGAGCACCACCTTGCCATCTCGTACCCGCACGGTGGTGGCATCGCTTGGGGGCCGGAGAGGGTTTCCGTGTTTCCGGATTCCCCGGGTTTCCATTTTTTTGATCCAGGTGCTGATATCGGCGATAAGGGTTTCGGTGGGGACAAAGAGTTCGTCGTGGCAAAGGATCAGCAGGTATTGCATGGAGGCTCCTATTTCATAAGGCTGGCCTGGTTCGCCGACTTGAGTGCCACATTGATTAAGATGATGATATCGCTACCT
The DNA here is from genome assembly GCA_964426935.1 of uncultured Rickettsiales bacterium. GTDB lineage: Bacteria > Myxococcota_A > UBA796 > UBA9615 > JAKLKC01 > CAYRTW01. The sequence goes on along the minus strand of CAYRTW010000353.1, from coordinate 620 downwards.
GAGACTCGGTAATAGATGAAGTATCGAACACGGCCAAGGTGAAGCCTGCGAACGCCCGCGAGACGTGTGTTGCCTACCTTGACACCCACACCAGGTTGCCTGAGCAAGAGAGTAAAAGCAGCTTTGACCTCTTCCCGAAGCGCCAGCGGCGCGAAAGGACGGTTCTCGATCCACCACCCTGCGGCAGCCTCGATTTCAGAGGCTGCCCGGGTCGTGATCCTCAGAGACAGGCTCATGGTTGGCGGATGCGGTCAAGACGAAGAAACAGTTCCTCAGGAGAAATGGTCTCTCCACGGTCCGCCTGGGCCATGGCTTCAAGGAGTTCCGCCTCTTCTGTCGGAGACACACGGACTTCCTCTTCGGACTCCCGAAGTCAGCACGGTGACGGTCTCGCCTTCGGTCAAATCAAGACCTTCGACGATGATTTTTCCGCCAACAACAATCCCAGTGGCTACTTGCATGACTGAACGATACTCCCATGTCGATGAGCAGGGTTCGGTGGCTCCCCACGGTAGATTCTCCTGTGCAACTGCTCGTCGGTGTGGACGGGATAGAGAACCTCACCGTTCGGTGGCTCCCCACGGTAGATTCTCCTGTGCAACCTTACAACGCCCCTCCGT
>CAYRTW010000352.1:0-4301 GCA_964426935.1 uncultured Rickettsiales bacterium | reverse complement strand
TGGCGTTCCTGGTCGTGGCTCAGCCTGCCGCTCGGGCGGGATTCTGTGCCATCGGCTGCAGCGGCTCGATCCCAGTGTTTGAGGGGGAGCCGTTCGTTCGGCTGGAGCTGCAGCGTGGCCCCGACCTGAGCGAGGCCGAAACCGTGGAGTACTTCACAGAAGACGGAAGTGCGCTCGCGGGCGTGGACTATGTCACGCAGCGGGGAACCAGCACGTTTGCCATCGGCCAACCGACCATGACTCTCGAGGTGCCATTGCTCGACAACGGACGATTGGACGGCCCCAGGGACTTCCGTCTGGTCGTGAACCGGCGCGGACAGTTCTTCGGCGAGCATTGGGTCGTAATTCAGGACAATGAGCTCCGCGGCCTGGTGGACCCCTTGTATGGGCCAGAGCCGGAGGTATTTTCGGGCTATGGGTTCGCCGCGTCCATGCCGGGGGATCGGATCGTCGCCCTGGATGGCGGCAGACTGGTGACCGTGCTGGGGCCGGACGGTTCGGTGGAACATACTTTTGACCCCGCGCCGGGCCGCGCCTGTGCCCCGGTGGGTTCATTGCACGCTCTTCCCGATGGTCGGATCCTCGTCGGCCTCGACGGCTGTGGCGAACTGAGTGAACCCGCCCAACTCTTGCGCTTTCTGCCGACGGGGACGCTCGATCTGGCGTATCCCGTTCCTGACTTCGGCAGCGTTGCCGCGGTTCAACCGGACGGAAAAGTGCTGATCCTGCAGGATGGGGCTCAGTACGCGCCCATCTTGATCCGCTGCAATCTCGATGGTTCGATGGATCCCGGGTTTCTTCCCTACAAGAGGCTGGGAACGATCGAACAAGTTGCGACCATGGACGATGGCAGGATTCTGATCGGAGGATTCGGCCCGGGAGGCTCCGGACCCATTCTCGTGCGGCTCAATCCTGATGGATCGCCGGACCGGACCTTCTCGTTCCGGACGTCGGGCGGCCGCTTCCTGCTGCGTGCCGATGGCAAGCTGATCGTGGACATTCGGGATCCCCAGAGGATCATCCAGCTCGATCGAGACGGCAGCCTTGATCCGTCGTTCAGCCTTGAGCCGCTGTACGGTTACGCCGTCCCGCCAATGCCGGTGTTCGACGGGCCGGAGTCGAGACTGCTGGCCACGGGGGTCAGGCACTGCAACGGGCCGGGTTTGTCGCCCACTGGAACGCGACGGGAAGGATGGAGTGGGACCTCACCTTCGGGGGTGGCTTTGGCACTTGCCTGGGTTTCCACGGACCGGAATTAACCTAAGTTTTCGGGGTGTTGACCGGACCGGTGTAGGTGGTCAGCCGCAGCGAGTGGTCTTTCCACCACGGGACCTGAACGGGTTGGTCCAACAGACCCGAGGCGAGGAGGATCGGGAGATGGGAGCGGCGATGGAAGCTGACCTCGACCTGTTTCTCCGAGACCGTGACGGTGGCGGGGAGGTCAATCAGATCGCGGAAGATCTGGCGTGCCTGGGCGTCGGCATAGCCGCGCATGCGCTGAGCCAGCAAACGGTAGAGTCCACTGGCCAGAACCAACAAGGCCATGTCGAAGTCCACCTTCAGGCCGACCGCGGAGGAGAGTGCATCCAGGTGGAAGAAACGGACCGCATCGGAGAGGGCGTTCTCGATGAGCATGCGCTGGGCGTAGCGGGTGATGAGCGCTTTGGGCGTCGCATGGCGTTGGTTGCTGAGCAGGATGGTCGGTTCGTCGTGCCCCAGATCCTGGACGAACATCTGCCGCAGCTTGCAGCCGGCCAGGACCACCGACTGGTCGAAATAGCGCGGGGTTCGGTACTGGCGAGTCGGGACGTCCAGTTCGACCGTGCGCCAGGCCGAGCGGGGCAACAGGACGATCTCCTTGAGGAGCTTGGGGGAACGGCGCCGCAGGGTGATGAACTGGATGCCCAGGTCATCCAGACGGGCCAAGCCCTGGTAGGTGGTCAGTTTGGAGTCGAAGACCAGGTGCCGCGGCCGCCCGCCATGGGTGCGCTTCCAGAACTTCACAAAGGCAAACACCTCTTCGGCTTCCTCGCCTTTGCGGAGATCGGCATTGGCATAGCAGAAGGCGTGCGAGCCGGCATCTTGAGCCAGGAAGGCCAGGACACTGGGTTGACGGCGGCTGCGCATGGAGACGTAATGCCGCTCCACCAGCGGGTCCTCGCCATAATAGGGAACGGAGTGGAAATCCAGATTGAACGACTCGCCTGGGAACAAGGCTTCACCCGAGGTCCGCGCGTGCCAGCCGGCCAGCAGGCGCAAGGTCTTGGCGTGGTCAATCCGCGAGGAGTATTCGGAGAGGAAACTCTTCTTCGGGAACACGTTCAGTCCGGCGAACAGGCCCAAGCCCTCGTCGGCCACCAAGGCCATGACGTGGCTCTTGCGCTCGATGGACCAGAGCTTCAAGGCCAGGCCGGCCCGCAGGGCCTGGGCGGCGGGGATGAGCCGGGAGCCGGGCAGTCCGGCCCGCTGGGCCAGGGAGCCGACGTCCAGACGGACCAGGTCGGGCAGGAACAGGAACAGGCCGCCACAGGCGGTGGTAAAGCGGCGCGGGTGCAGGGTGAATTGGCGAACGTCGGCGGGCGCTTCGATGGTGGCGCGGGGGTACTGGGGACGTTCGTCATCGGCGCGCCGCGGGAGCGGGGCGAAGCCCTCGTGCTTGAGCACCTCGCGCACGGCCGTCGGACTCAAGGGCGTGCCCTGTTCCTTGAGTTGGTGGCTGATTTCGTACACCGAGTGGTTCTGCTTGCGCAGGCGGACAATGAGGTCGCGCGCGGCGGACTTCTTGGGCTGGGACTGGGGTCCCCGGCGCGGGGTCAGGAAGAAGGCTGGCGCGGGGTCGCGCCGGAAGTGGTGAGCCAGGACGTGCAAGGTGCCGACGGAGTAGCCGAAGGCGGTGGCGACCTCTGGGGCGGGGCGGCCTTCGACGAAATAGGCGCGGAGAGCCTCGTACTGACGCTGTCGTGGGGAGGCGGGCTCCAAAAAGAAGCGGCGGAGTTTGCTTAGTTCTTTCGGTGCGTCTAAAAGCACAAAGTTACGGTGTCACACACTACAGATTGTGTCAACGCTGATTCCTGCATCCACTGGTGGTATGCTCAGGAACACCAATAATGACGGCCACGGAGGCGATGTTGAGCGGCGAGGTAGTCCGGGCACGGTCGCAGCAAGTGGGTTATGACTAACGTAGTCATCGAGGCACCATATACCTAATCCACAGGACTCATGCGCCAAGGGGCACACACCTGGCAAACCCCCGTCAATCGGGTTCATCGCTGGGGTGGTGGCGAGGAAACCCCCAGACCAGCAAGGCGTCAACTTAGGTTAATGGTGGTCCGTGGAAATCCAGGCTAGCCGCCACCGCGTATCGCCACCGCAGATTCTCCCGCGAACACGACGACTGGGGCCAACTCGGCTTTCGGTGCCGCGAGGGCCAGGAACCCGAACCTGGCACTTCGTCGTGCTCATTATCCGATTGACGTTCATATCCTCGTCAAGGCGGTACCGATGGTGGCAGTCCAGTGGGTGCCAGCGGATCAATGGGTGGCCCGGATGGGCGCGGTGCCGGTCAATGGCGGCGCCACGGCCGGAGCCGAAGTGGCCTTGGGCGGCGAACTGAAGCTGGATGATAAAAACGGCAACAATCTCCGGGAGGAGAACTACGATCCGGCAGCCTATCTGGGTCTGCGGGTTGTCGGACGGTTTTAGCTTTCCGCTATTCGCGCGGGAGGCGACAACAGGAGTCTCTGACGCGCTTCGGCACCTTGCCCGGGGAAGGCATCGCCGCACTGCACGAACCAATGGATGCGATTACCAGCAGAGCCGAGAGGGCAAGCCTACCGAGCAGGTCAGCCGCATCGGTCTTCGCGAAATGTCGCGGGCAGCTTGAGGCGCTCGCTCTGTCTGCTTGAGGCCGACCGAGGGGGAGAACCTTGCTCACCCACAATGGGTCGCACCCGCCAACCCCTGCCGTTCGAGAGTACACCATGCGAGTGCGCACTGGACAATCCCAGGGCCGCGTGGAACAATGCGCCGCGATTTGGCAGACAGCTTGCGCGGAAGTCGGAAGGCTTAGCACAAGGACCCCAATCATATTGAAGTACATTGACCTGGTCGCAATCGGTGGCGAACCCGCGGACGCGGGCGGCGCCGACGGCACGGCCTTGCGCGGCAAATGGTGGCCCTGTTGGAAGAAACCAGGGGCATCGGGGTCTGGCATCGCCGCGGGACAATTCCCGGGAACACCACTCCGCGCCCGCCTTGCCGCGGCGCTTGGAATCCAAAAACATGATTCGGAATTCTCCTGA
>CAYRTW010000351.1:0-4357 GCA_964426935.1 uncultured Rickettsiales bacterium | reverse complement strand
CCGGCCGGGCCATCACGAGGTAGGGGTTTTGCTGGCAATGGCGGTGGGTGACATCCAGGTTCGCAGGCTTCTTGACGAGGGGCTGGTGCATCTCAGCCTGGGGCGGGAAGAGGATGCGGTGCGGGTATGGCGTGAGGCACTGGAGAAAGAACCAGATAATTCCAGAGCGTTGGACTACCTGGAAACATTGGGGGTGATCCCTCCCCGCAATGGCAGGGATTCGGGGGAGGTGGCGGCCCTTTCTTCCGTGGAGACGTCGCTGGAGTCTCCACCGGTGTTTGCTGACCATCGCCCTCCCCGGCTGGAGATCCTGGGGGATGGTTCGGCGTCCGGGGAGCTCCTGGTGGGTCTGGCCGAGGAGGACATCACTGGTCTTCTTGACCGCGCCCGGGATGACATGGAAAACGGCAACCTGGGTGCGGCACTGGATCGCTGCAACGATGTGCTCCAGCGGATCAGCACCCACCCCCGGGCAACCGAGTACTCCCAGGAGATCAAGGAGAGGCTGGTCAACTTCTATAACCAGGAACTGAGACCTCTCTCGCAGATTCCCCACCTGTCTGCCAATGATGCCAACGGGTTGGAGATGTCTTTGGACCCGATTGGAGGCTTCCTCCTTTCCCAGATTGATGGGGTGATCTCCTTGGAGGAATTGCTCACCATCATGGGGACCTTCGATCAATACAAGGTGGTCAGCAACCTCTTCTACTTCATGCATCACCACATCGTGGAGCTTCGACCCGGCCAGGATCTGGGCCGGAGGTAGCAAAGGGGCTCCCTCAGGGGCCCATCCTTTCTCCAGAACTTCCCTTTCCCCTCAAGCCCTCTTCGGGGAATTCTTCGGAGAAGGGTCCGGAATCCGCGGAGGCCTCATGGCTCGTCCTCTATTACTGACTCCTGGCCCCATCAGCATCCCCGAAGAAATCCGCCAGGCCACGGCTCGCCCCCTCCTTTACCACCGCTCCGCCGATTTCACGGAATTGATGGGACGGGTCCGGGAGGGGCTCAAGTTCCTGTTCCAGACCCAGGAAGAAGTGCTGGTCCTGGCCTCCTCTGGCACAGGGGCGATGGAGGGGGCAGTGGTGAATCTCTGCTCTCCAGGGGATCGGGTCCTGGTCATTTGCGGGGGTAAGTTTGGAGAGAGGTGGGTGGCGATAGCCCAGGCCTACGGGCTAGAAGCGGAGGTGTTGGACGTTCCATGGGGCCAGGCCGTGGAAGTGGGGCGGGTCGCTGAGGCTCTCCGGACCCGGGGTCCTTTCCGCGCCTTGTTTCTTCAAGCCAGCGAGACTTCGACGGGGGTGGCGCATCCAGTGAAGGAACTGGCTGCCTTTACCCGGTCCACCGAGACTCTTTGTGTGGTGGACGGGATTACAGCCGTGGGGGTCTTCCCCATGCCGATGGATGAGTGGGGGATCGATTGCTTGATCACCGGCTCCCAGAAGGCCCTCATGTTGCCCCCAGGACTATCTTTCGCCTGCCTTTCCTCCCGGGCATGGCATGCGACGCAGGTCGCACGGCTGCCTCGCTTCTATTTCGATTTCGCGAAAGAGAAGAAGAACCTCTTGCAGAACACCACAGCGTGGACCCCAGCCATCTCCCTGGTGGAGGGCCTTTCGGTGGTGCTCCGGGGATTTCAGGAAGAGGGGCTGGGTTCCCTCTTCCGGCGTCATGCTGCAGCAGCAAGGGCCATGAGGGCCGGGGCACGGGGGCTGGGGCTGTCCCTTCTTGCCGACAAGAATCCTTCAGATGCGGTGACAGCCATCTGCATTCCCGAGCCTCCCGGGGCTTCGGCAGTGGTAAAGCGTTTTCGAGAGGGATACGAAATCACAATTGCCGGGGGGCAGGATCAGCTGAAAGGCCGAATCATTCGCCTCTCTCATATGGGGATGGTGGACAAACTGCATGTTCTCCGCGCCATTGGCACTCTAGAAGCTGTTCTAGACGATCTGAATGTTCGGGTCAGCGACGGGGCTGGGAGCGCAGCGGTGCAGAAAAGTTACCGTGAAGAGGCCGTAGCGTGACCTGGCGGGCTTTGGTTGCAGACAATCTCTCCGATTCGGGGATCGATGTCCTGCGTCGAGAAGCACCGGGTATTCGAGTGGAGGTACGCAAGGGAATCCTTGGAGAGGATCTGCTGCGGATCATCCCCGAGTACCACGCCTTGTTGATTCGCAGCCGAACCAAGGTGGGTGAGGATTTGCTGGCAAAGGGGGAGCTACTGCGCGTAGTGGTCAGGGCTGGGATCGGGGTGGACAACATCGATCTCGCCGCCGCCGCAGGCCATGGCGTCCAGGTAATGAACGCTCCTGACGGGAACCGGGTCACCACCGCTGAGCACGCCCTGGCCCTCATCCTGGCCCTGGCGCGCCATATTCCCCAGGCGGACATGTCCATGAAGTCGGGTCGTTGGGAGAAGAGGCGTTTTACAGGCGTGGAGTTGACGGGAAAAACCTTGGGAATCATCGGAGTCGGTAACATCGGGTCTCTGGTGGCAGAGCGAGCGCTGGGGCTGAGAATGAAAGTTGTCGCGTCCGATCCCCATCTGTCCCGATCAGCGGCGACTCGACTGGGACTGGAGCTGGTATCCCTAAATACCCTGTACGAAGTATCTGACTTCATTACCCTTCACGTTCCTCTGCGGGAGGACACACGCAACATGCTGGGAGTTGCAGCCTTCGAGCGAATGAAAGACAGGGTGCGAATCATCAACTGCGCTCGGGGCGGCATCATCAACGAGAACGATCTCTACGAGGCCATCGTCGCTGGCAAAGTTGCAGGCGCCGCTCTGGATGTGTTTTCCGACGAGCCTCCCCGAGATCTCCGCCTGGTTCAATTGCCCCAGGTCATTGCCACCCCACATCTGGGGGCCAATACCTTTGAGGCGCAGATCAAGGTGGCGGTGGCAGCCTGTGAGCAGGTGCGCGATTACCTCCTGCATGGCACGGTTCGCAACGGTGTCAATCAACCTTCCTCCCCCAAGCCATGAAACCATTCTGAGAACAAGGACAAATAGCCCATGGCCAACCTGGTGATCGTAGGCGCCCAGTGGGGAGACGAGGGAAAGGGCAAGGTGGTGGATCTCCTTGCACCTCGGGCCGATGTTGTGGTGCGCTACCAAGGAGGGGCCAATGCAGGCCATACCCTCATGGTCGGCGGACGAAAGATCGTCCTGCATCTGGTCCCGTCGGGGGTGATGCGCCAGGAGACCTTATGCATCATCGGCAACGGCGTAGTGGTGGATCCTCTGGCCCTGTGGGATGAGATCTCAGGGATCCGCAGCTACGGTCTGCTTCCTCGCCTCGAACAACTTCGCATCAGCGACCGGGCCCATTTGGTGCTGGCCACTCATCCCAAGGTGGACAGGGCGAGGGAGATGCGTCGGGGGGCCACCGCCATAGGCACCACCGGCCGGGGAATCGGCCCTGCTTACGAAGACAAGGTGGGACGGCGGGGCCTGCGCTTTTGCGACCTCTACCATGAACCCACCCTGACCGCTCAGGTGGAGTCCATGGTGGAGGCCGCCAACTCTGATCTGGCCCTGGCGGGGGAGAAAGATGGCCTTGACTCCGCCTCTCTGCTGATGGCGCTGCGAGAGGTTGCCAGGCATCTGGCACCCTGCGTGGCCGACACCGGAGCCCTACTGGATGCTTACCTTCGCGCCGGAAAGACGGTCCTGTTTGAAGGCGCGCAAGGCACCCTCCTGGATGTGGATCACGGTACCTACCCCTACGTCACCTCATCCACCACGACCGCCGCAGGCGCCGCCCTTGGTTCCGGAATAGGACCCCGCTGGCTGCACGGAATCCTGGGCATCTCCAAGGCCTACTCCACCCGAGTGGGCAGCGGCCCCTTTGTGACTGAAGTGGGAGGACCTCTGGGGGACCTGCTTCGTGCGGAAGGGGCGGAGTACGGTGCCACAACGGGACGGCCGCGCCGCTGTGGGTGGCTTGACCTTCCGGCGCTACGCTACGCGGCTGCGGTGAATGGCATGACCTCTTTGGCCATCACCAAACTCGACGTTCTCTCCGCTCTGGACGAGATACCGGTTTGCACCTCCTACCTGCACGCGGGCCAGAAGGTGGAGGGAATGCCTGCCCTGGCTCATGTCTTGGACGAATGCGTTCCAGCCTATACAGTCCTCCCAGGGTGGAAGGTTTCTCTCCGGGGCGCTCGCTCCTGGGAAGATCTCCCATCCACTGCCCGGTCCTACCTTCAGTACATCCAGGAGGCCGTCGGCGTGCCGGTGTCCTTGGTATCCGTGGGGCCGGAGCGAGAGGAAGTCATCCACCTGGCCGATCCCTTCGCGCCATCGAATACGCGCGCTGAAGTGTGAAAAGTGAAGGAAGCGGGTTGACGC
>CAYRTW010000350.1:0-4361 GCA_964426935.1 uncultured Rickettsiales bacterium | reverse complement strand
TACTGGGGACTGCGATGACTACTCAGGAACCACCTATCCCGATGCTCCCGAAATCTGCGACGGCCTGGACAACGACTGCGATCTGGTGGTGGATGACGGGTTGTTTTTCGGAATCTACTACCGGGACCAGGATGGGGATGGGCATGGCACCTTCAGCGACATCCAGACCAGTTGTGCCGGGGCCCCTCCTGGCTATGTGACTCTTGGGGATGACTGCGATGATGCCGCCGCCACCACCTATCCGGGGGCTCCCGAGGTGTGTGATCTGGTGGACAACGACTGCGACGACGTGATCGACGATGGCTTCGCCCTGACCACCTGGTATCTGGACCAGGATGGGGACGCCTACGGCCGGAACGATTACATCTACACAGCCTGCACCCAGCCGCCCGGCTATGTGGCCACCGGGAACGACTGCGACGACTCTCGCAGCGACGTGAACCCCGGCATGGCGGAGATCTGCAACGATGGAGTGGACAACAACTGCAACGGTGACGCGGAGGAATGCCGATACGATGACGAGGTGATGGATGGCTTGGAGGACGTGCTGTGGGGCGAGAACACCGAATACAGCGGCTACTCGGTGGGAGACGCCCTGGACGTCAACAAGGACGGCTTCGATGACGTGCTGGTGGGGGCCCCCTTCTACAACGACGCCGAAGAATCCGTCGGTGCCGCCTACCTGGTCTATGGCCCGGTGTCGGGAAGCGTCTCCTTGGCGTCTGCGGACGTGCGGATCTACGGGAGCAACACCACCTACTATGCCGGATTCGACGTGGCCGGCGTGGGGGACATGAACCGGGACGGTTATTCGGACATCGCCGTTTCCTGCCCCTTCCTGTACGAGGCGGACTACACCTTCCGGGGAGGGGTGTACCTCTTCTACGGACCCTTCGCCGGCGGAACGGTCATCAACCTTGCCGGGGGTGGAGACTCCCTCCAGAAGGGGATCTCCGCCTATGACTATGCGGGCATGTCCGTCGACACCGCTGGGGACTTCAACGGCGACGGGTACGCGGACATGATTATCGGTGCCCCTGGGAGGGATGATGGGGGAAGCAGTTCAGGAACGGCCTATCTGGTCACCGGTCCCCAGTATGGCTCCCTGACCTTGAGCAGCACCTATGCGCGCTTCGCGGGAGTGGCCGCCAACGACGCCCTGGGGACGGCGGTGGCGGGTGGTGGAGACGTGGACCGGGACGGCTTCGACGATGTGCTGATGGGAGCCTACCTGAACGATGCGTTGGGAAAGACCGATGCCGGCAGCGCCTACCTCTTCTATGGACCCAAGTCCGGATCCTTCACCGCCAATGACGCCGGGGCCTGGTTCTATGGCCAGGACGGATACGACCAGGTGGGAACGTCGGTGGACATGGCGGGAGACCTCAATCGGGACGGATACATGGATGTGATCGTGGGCATCCCAGGATCGGACTGGGGCGGCACCGACGCTGGGGCCGCTGCGGTCTTCTACGGACCCCTGGACGGTGGGTATTGGGTGGGAGACGCCGACGCCCGCCTGGTGGGAACGGTGGCCGGATACAAGGCGGGAACCACCGTGGCTGGTGTGGGGGATGTGGACGGAGACGGGTACGAGGACGTGGCGGTGGGAGCCCCCGATGCCGACATGGTGTTCCTGGTGTATGGACCGATCACCGGGGACATCGACCTGATGGGCTCGGCCCTGTTCATGGGTGAAGCCACCGGAGACCAGTTGGGGAGAGGGTTGTCGGCGGGAGGCGACATCAACCGGGATGGAAGAACCGACATCCTCATGGGCGCCCCCACCAACGACCGCAAGGGCACCGATTTTGGGGGCACCTGGGTGGTTCACGGTCGGGGTCTGTAACGATCTCCACACTGACCCGTATCGAACGAAGAGTTTCGCCCCCCAAGGTGTTCAGGGGGTTCCCCCTCCCTGGAGATTTACCATGTCCTACCGTTCTTCCTCGGTTTCCTTCTCCCCATTGAAGCTCGCCCTGGCCACGTCTTTCCTGCTGATTTTCGCCCAGATGGGGTGTACCAAACCCATCCAGGTGAAGAATTGGGAGGATCCTCTAGGAAGCCGTTCAGGAGAGGGAGATGAAGACGGACGCTCTGCTGCCAACCGCGCCGGAGCTTCGGCTTCTGACGTTCCCCAATCGGCTCTGGATGAGCTGCGCGCCAACTTCGAGAAGGTGCATTTCCCGTACGACAGCGTGGATCTCACCGATGAAACCAGAAAGGTCCTGGATCGAAACGCCCAGATCCTCAATCGTTATCCGGCCATCCGAGTCACCCTGGAGGGGCACTGCGATGATCGGGGCTCCACCGAATACAACCTGGCCTTGGGGGAGAGGCGCTCGGCATCCGTTGAGGAGTACCTGGTGCGGCTGGGGGTGGCGGAGACCCAGCTCCGGAAGGTGAGCTTCGGGGAGGAGCGACCCCTGGCACAGGACTCCAACGAGGGGGCGTGGGCGGAGAACCGGCGGGTGGAGTTCGTGGCCACCGTGGGAGCTGGTCCCGGCTGAGGCCCGATTCCCCCTCCCCATTCGGCAAGGTGATGTATTCTTGACGTCTCGTTTTAGGGGTCGCCCTTCTGCACCGAAGCGATCGCCCGGGCTTCAAGATGATGACCGCCCCGCTCCCTCCTCCTCCTGCCCCGTTGCCCCTCGTGCCCATGGAATCTTCTTCCACCCCCTCTCGTCGTCCTGTCCGCTCCGGCCCGGTGGTGCTGGTGGTGGAGGACGATGTGGAAGTGTCCAACCAGGTGTGCGACCTGCTGACTCATCGGGGTGTGGAGGCCTTGGCTGCGTATCAGGGGCCCGAAGCCTTACAGATGTTCGCCCAGGAGGCCCCCGATGCGGTGATCCTGGATCTGATGCTGCCACGAATGAACGGGATTCAGGTTCTGGAACGCATCCGCAAACTGCCTGGGGGAGGGGGGGTTCCTGTCCTGGTGATGAGTGCCGTTTATCAGGATCCCCGGGCTTTTGAGAAGGATTTCCAGCGGCTGGAGGTGATTGCCTTTCTGGCCAAGCCCTTTTCCCCCTTCCTCCTTGCCGATCGCCTGGATGAGGTCCTGGGGCGAACCTCACCCTCCCCCTCTCCCCCACCCTCGGGGCCCCCTCCCGTTCCTCCGACCCTGTCCTCGGAAGAGAAGGCCCTCCCCTCCAAAGGGCGGGCGGCTCCGGTGTCCACACCCCTTCCCAGCCAGCGTCCGGCACCGCGCACCGCGACCGCTCCCCCCACGCCCTCTCCCTTGCGCTCGTCTCTTCCTCCCGATCCCGGCCTTGGCCCCCTTCCCACTTCCCTCGATCGCCTCTCCCTGCTGCGTGCCTGTGGGGCGTTGGTGGCCCGGGAAACCACCGGCATTCTCACTCTGGAATGGGGGCAGGGGAGCAAGGTGGTAATCGGGCTGCGGTCAGGGATGGTGGTGAGGGTGACCTCCAGTGAGAAGAACGAGACGTGGGAAAGGGTGCGCCTGCTCTCCGCTCCCCAGCGCGAAGGAGTGGCCCAGAAGATCCTGGGGCGCCTCCTGGAGGCCTCCATCTGTCAGGTCTGCTTTGAACCCCAGGACCTCCCCATGGCTTCGGTGGATCTGACGAAGGTCTCCCTGCTGAGTAGCCTGTATCAGGCATCCGCCTCGGCCTTTGATTTCAGCGACCAGGCCGACGCCCTCGCCAGGCACGTCACTCGCTCCCCTCGGATCCTTCCTTCCTTTACCAGCATCCTGGAGGATCTTCATGTGTCCGGTCCGCTGGCTACGGCCCTTGCCGCCGAGTCCCAGGGGATGTCCCTGGATCAGATGTTCAACGCTGTGGGCCCCCAGAATCATGAGATGGTTCGCCTCTTGTGGTTTCTGGAGGTGATCGGCGGGGCGGAGTTCGTTCGCCCATGAAGGGCTGACCGGATGAATCCGACCCTGTCCCAGGCCCTGATCCTGGGAGGATGGGCAGCGGTGTCCATCCTGGGCTGGGTGTGGGCCTTGTGGCTTCTGAGGCGGGTTCGGGCCGTGGAGAAGGGGGCCATCGACGGCCCGGGGCCCTCGGCCCTTCTTTCCTTCGAGGGGAAGGTTTTTGACTTCAACCCCGCTTTCCGTGCCCTTTTCCAACCCGAACCGGTACCCCAGCGAGTGGATGCCGCCCTGGCCGAGGCCCTGGAACTGGAACCCCGCCTGCTGAAGGAAGCGCGGGACCGTCTGGTGATGGGTCAACCCTGGGAGGGAATGTGTGACATCCGCCGCCCCCTTGGGGATGTCCTGCACCTCTATATCCGCCTCCTTCCCCTGCCCGGCAGGAAGGCCCTGCTTCTGGGGGAGGATCGCACGGCCTTTCAACAGGCACTGCGCCGCAATCGCAACCTGGTGGCAGATAGCGGGG
>CAYRTW010000349.1:0-4370 GCA_964426935.1 uncultured Rickettsiales bacterium | reverse complement strand
GCTTTCCGCCCTACCGCGAAAGAACCTGCGGAGGAGGATGTGGGCAGGGGAAGAGCTACGGTCGGGCAACGGAGGGGGTACCAGGTCAGACTCCTCCTGGACTTTCCAGTCGTGATTTTCAGGTGATGGATCCACTGCTTCAACGGATACAGTTTGTGCTTCTGTCACGTCCCCTTTTTGAAGGTGGAGAATGGGAACGCTAGCAGGGAGAGGGACGAGGACACGGGGAGCTTCCCGGGAAGGGAGGCTGCTTTTCTGCCCGAAACCCTTTGCACCCATTGCCCTTTGCGGCTGCTATGAGGGGATAGGGTGAAGAGCATTCCCCAGGAGCCTACCCTACCCCACCTTGCCAGAACCCCCGTCCCACTCCACTCTTGCCCTACCGAACCCCTCCTCCCCGTTCTCACCCAGGTCCCCATCTCCTCCTCTTCCCCACCCCTCAGCCCCACCTCCGGCCTCCTCCTCATGCTCCTGGGGTCGGCCCTGTTTGCCGGGATGGGGGTCACCATCGCCAAGGCCCACGCTTCCGACCCCTCCTTGTCGGTGCTGGTGAGCGGTGCGGTGCGGGCGGGGGTGAACATGGTGGCCCTGCTGATCATGGCGGGGGGACGACCCTCCCTGCTGCTGGGAGACATGCGACCCGCTCTGTGGCTGCGGGGAGTGGCGGGAGGGGGCGCCCTTCTCTGCTATTTCGGGTGCCTTTCCTTTGTGGGCCCGGGGACGGCCTCGTTTCTCAATCAGACCTCAGCGGTGTGGGTGGCCCTGCTGGGGCCCTTGTTTCTCAAGGAGAGGACCCACCCCCTGGTGGGCGGCGCGGTCCTGGGATCCATCGTGGGGATCTCCCTCCTGGTGGATTTTTCCAAGGCGGCGGGAGGGATGACCGGATGGGGGCTGGGGCTCATCAGCGGCCTGCTCGGGGCCACCGCCTACCTCTCCATCCGCAAGGCGAGTCGCACCAATTCCCCATTGACGGTGGTGTTTTACTTTACGGTGGTGGGAACGATTCTGGCGGTGGGGCTGGCCTTGTTCCGGGGGGTTTCCTGGCCGAAGGACCCGGTCATCCTCAGCCTGCTGATCACCGCCGGACTCCTGGCAACCCTGGCCCAGTTGGCCATGACCGAGGCCTATCGGCGGGCCCCGGCGGCCCGGGTGGCGGCGGTGGGAGCGGCTGGCCCCCTCCTCACCACCTTTTTGGAGTGGGGAGTCCTGGGAACGATCCCCTCGGGAAGGGCGGGGTGGGGAATGGGGATCCTGCTGATGACGGCGGTGGCCCTGCCCCTCCTCATGGCCTTGGGATTGGAAAAACGGGACAAGGACCTGCCCATTGATCCCCCCTCAGCCTCCCAATGACTTCCGAATTGGAGAGAGAGAAATGACGAAAAACATTCCAGGCCTGCTCCTCCCCTGGCTGCTGGTGGGGTGCGTGATCGGCTCCCCTGAGGAGGGGAATGGGGATTTTTCAGGGGATGATGACACCACCCCGGTCGCCGACGATGACATCTCTGCCGAGGACGACGACACCACCCCGGTCGCCGACGATGACACCACAGGAGGAGAATGCCCCGCCTTCACGGCGCCTCAAAACGTCCCCCTTCCCTTTGCCACGGCTGGGGAATCGATCCCCTCGGGAACGCTTGCGGTGTCCGAGGTGGGAGGGTGCGCTTCCTCTCTACCCCTGGCGGTGATTCCCTCAGGTCCCTTTCTCGTGGAGGGAGATTTCTCGGCCCTCAGCGCAGGTGAGCTCCGGTCCCTCACGGTGTCCTACACCGGTCCCATCGACGAACCGACCGTCGCCATTGGAACCGCCACCCTCTCCATCGGCTCCTGGACGACGGCGGTCGACCTGGCGGCGGTCCTGGGGGATCCCCAACTGCCCCCCGCGGATTGGATCACCGATGTCTGGGGAACCCGCGCCGTGGTACCCCTGCCCTCCGCTCCCTTCCCCCACGCCGGAGACTCCTGGACCGACGCCTCGGTGCTGGTGGCCCTCCCTGTTGGCTTCTCCGACCCTCAGTCCCCCGGCGTGGTGACCCATCTGCACGGTTGGAACGCCGTCCTGGAGGAGACGGTCTCCGCCAAGGCCCTGATCCCCCAATTGGCGTTGTCGGGCCGGGACGCGGTGATGATCGTGCCCCAGGGGCCGGTCGATGCCTCCTCGGGGGATTTTGGAAAGTTGATGAACCCGGGCGGGCACGCCAACCTGGTTCGAGACGCCCTGTCCCTGCTGTATCGGGATGGCTTTTCCACCCATCCCGTTTCGGGGCTGCAGGTGATCACCTCCCATTCCGGGGGATATCAGGCGGCGGCGGCCATGGTCCAAGAGGGTGGCCTCTCCATTCATGCTGTCCATCTGTTTGATTCCCTGTATGGAGAAGAGCCGGTGTTCCTGGCCTTCGCCCTGGACGGCGGGGTCCTGCGTTCCAGTTGGACCGATTCTGGGGGAACCGACGACGTGAACGCGTTGCTCGCCTCCCACCTGCAATCGGAGGGGCTGAGCCCGGGAACGAAGTGGGACGATGACTCCCTGGGAGGGACGGCGGTAACGGTGGGGAGGGTGGACTCGGCCCACGACGCCTGCCTGACCGATGAACGCCATTTCGCCCGGTGGCTGCGAGCTTCCGGACTGGCTCCCTCTCCGGCGGCTCCCCCCGAATTGCGTTCGACGGTGGCAGAGGGGGAGGAGACGGTGGTGGACTGGCTCCCGGATCCGGGAGACCCGACGCGCCGGATTCGCGTTGAGGGTTCAGACGACGGGGAAAATTGGAAACCGCTGGGGGAAGGGACAAGCGGTGAACTGTCGGTCCCCCCAAAACCCTACCTCCGGGCAGTGGCGATTTCTGAATCGGGGGAGGCCTCCCCGCCATCGGACACTTATGGAGCCACCGGGGTTGCCTGGCTGGTGGTGGATGGCTTTGACCGGGTGCTGGGGGGAAGCTGGACCGAGGCCACCCACCCCTTTGCAGCGGCGTTGGGAGGGGCCTTGGGAGCCCCCTTCTCGGTAGCCTCCAACGAAGCGGTGGCCCGGGGCGAGGTCGAGTTGTCGGATTGGCCTGCGGTGCTGTGGTTGCTGGGCGACGAGGGCAGCGCCGACGACACCTTCGACGATGATGAGAAGATAAAATTGGAAGGATACCTGAACGGCGGAGGGACCCTGCTGGTCACCGGGTCCGAGGTGGGATATGCCACCTCCTCTTCCTGGTTTCAGGATGTTTTGGAAACAAGCTATCTGAGCGATGATGCCGGCACCACCCAGGCCGGGGGCTACACCTTTGGAGTCGCCTACGAGGAGGACTACCCCGATGTGTTGTCGGGTGAAGACGAGATTTGGACCTATGCCACTTCAGGAGGAGCAGCGGTAGGGAGGGACCACCGGATCCTGGTCGTCGGTTTCCCCCTGGAGACGTTGGAACCGGGGGATCTGCCGGTAGCCTTGGGGGAGTTGGTGGCGTATTTGGAGTGATGGGGGGTGCGAGAGTGAGAATTTGACAACGAGCCCCGCTCCCGGCCGACCAGGTTCCGGCACGTCGCCATGAAGAGAGGCAAAGGCGAAGGAGGCAAGGCTCCCCCCTACAAGATCGGTGAACAATGGCACCCGAACAACCGGGTACGGCGCTGGTCTCCCTCATCGAGGGTCACCGTGAAGATGGGCTCGGTGGCGCTCAAGGTGAAGCCGGTGGGGACCTCGCTGCCGTCTTCGTCCACCTCAAACACGTCCCCTTGGTTGCGGGATCCTCATTCATCCATCCACCGTAGGATCAGCCCTGGCCGGACGTTACTCACCAGCCGGTCGGTGGAGTCCCCGGGCTGATATCTTCCCACCACCGACACCCCATAGGAATCCCCCACGTCGATCCCGGTGACGGGGTACAAAAAAGCGTGGAGCAAGCTCGTCATACCGGAGATCTCGCACTCCGACTCGTCGAGACAGGTGCAGGTACCGTCTCCCCATGCCGGGTCACTCTCGTCTGCACAGAGAAATTCCCCGTTGGCGGTGATGCGGAGCGCTCCAATACCATCGGAGGGCCGCGCGTTGGCCGCCGCCTCGATCCCTACCCGGTCCAAGTACAGGCCATCACACTCGTGCTCAGGCTCCAAGGCGATAAACCCTGCGGGCCAGTACTCGGGGTCCTCTTCTTCCCCGCAAGTGTTCTCCTCTCCCACCGCCTCCATGGTTCCCTCCTCGCCAGAGACCAGATTGGTGCCTGATGGGACGGTTCGAGGCGGGGACCCCGGGTTCCCCTCTTCCCGATTCCCTTTCCCCAATGCCTTTCTGGGTCGCAGGGTCCCGGCCTTTTGCTTCAATCCCCCCGCCATCCCCCCAGGGCAATCGCACCTGAATTGTGCTGTCCGAACGGGGCTTACGCGACCGA
>CAYRTW010000348.1:0-4458 GCA_964426935.1 uncultured Rickettsiales bacterium | reverse complement strand
CACGTGCCCTCGCGGGGACGTCTTGATCCTGGCACGGAGTCTTGCATTGGGTGTTCATGTTCGGAGGCTCCGTTCGGATCGGGTTGCCTTGGGCGGTCGACGGCCGCACTCACTTCGACTGCGGCTCGGGGTTGATGCCGCCCGCCCCCCCCGTGAGGGACAGGCTGCGGGAGCTGCCGGAGGGGGCGCTTCGAGCCCTGGCCGACGCCCTCCTGAGCCGGCGGGAGGTCCGATCCGGGCTGGGAGAGGCGGTGTGCAGGGCGGTCGGAGCCCCTCCTTGGGTGGCGGGGGAGGTGGAGGCATTGATCGCGGCGGGGATGTCCCCTCAGAGCCTGGCCTGGGGGCTGGGCCTGCTGGCCTCGGATCGGGGGATGGCCCGGGAGAAATGGGATGGGGTGGAGTTGACCTGGACCGGGCCAGAGGAGGTGGTGACCGAGACCCGGGACACCGGAGCGGTGGCGCGGCAGCTCTTCAGTCAGGCCCGGAGCCGCTTGTGGGTGGCCACCTACGCCCTGGACGGGGGAAGCAAGGGCAGGGCCCTGCTGGAGGTTCTCCAAGAGAGGATGGAGCAGGTGCCAGAATTGGAAGTCCGGTTTTTTGTGAACGTAAGCCACCGGCACGGAGACCTGAGGCCAGGGGAAGAACTCCTCGCCGAGTTCTCCCGCTGGTTCCGCCGTGAGGTGTGGACGGGAACCAGATTTCCCTCGGTGTATCACGATCCCAGAGCCCTGGATCCCCACCCAGGAGTGAATGCCTGTCTCCACGCCAAGTGCATCGTCCAAGACGAGGAGAGAACCCTCCTCACCTCCGCCAACCTCACCGAAGCGGCCCAGGAGAGAAACATCGAAGCGGGAGTTCTCATCGCCGACGGGACCTTCGCCCGCAAGGTGGCCAGACAGTTTGAAACGCTGATGGAGAAGGGAAATCTGCTGGAAGTGAAGGAATGACCCATGCTTGGGTTTCGGTTCAGCGTGGGCCCAGGGGAGGGGGGAGCCTGGCCCACCCCTCGGCTCATCGGTGTTCGGCTAACGCAAATAACTATTTGATCTAACGGGAGAAACGCACGTTTGGGGGGATCGACGAGAGCCATGGGGCGTGGGAGAATGCGGTTGTCGAAGCCGTACACACCCCGCACGGAGTCCCCATGGCTCGCGCTCAGGATACCTCCCCCTCGTCGTTTCTGCAGCGGTTGGTGCCGCCCGCAGACATCCAGGCTGCCGCCGTCGGACTCGGGTTTGTGAAGCGGCGGCGGAAGATCGACCCGGTCGCGTTCCTGGTGGCGACGGTTCTTTCGGTATGCGGACGCGGCGAGGAGTCGCTGGCGGCGATGCGACGGTCTCTGGCGTCCCGAACGGGGCTCCTGGTGGCTCGGTCCGCGTTCTGGGACCGGTCTTCGAGGCCCTGGTCGCGTGGCTACTGGGTCGACTGCAAGCCGCATCGGCCGCGTCCCCGCCTGAGTACACCGGCGTGCTCCGTGGGTTCGGAGTGCCTGCAACTCCGGGTGAAGGATGTGGATTTCTCTGCGGGCCAGATACTCGTTCGAGACGGGAAGGGGTTCAAGGATCGTCTGAACATACTCCCTACAGCTCCACGCCAGCCACTCTATCAGCACCTGGATCGGGTGCAAGAGACTCATCACCGCGACATCGCCGACGGATGCGGGCGGGTCGCCATGCCGGGTGCTCTGGGGTCCAAATTCGCCACGCACCTCTTGCAGGATGGCCATGACATCCGGACAATCCAGGAACTCCTCGGCCACAAGGACGTGAGCACCACCCTGATCTACACACACGTCCTGCAACAAGGTCCCTTGGGCGTCCGCAGTCCCATGGACCGTCTATGATGGGGCGGGATATGCTGATCGACATAACCCGGATCTGTATGGTGAGCAGACCGTTAAAGACGGATTCAATTGCCGATGGCACCTTGTGTTATGCCGACAGCGCCGGAATGGGTTTGGATTATGTTGATCCACATATTTGTAGTTAGGCCCCACAAATGCAGACTGACACCGTAGGCGAGTTGCTTTACTGGTCGTACGCGAACCTCGCGATGGCACATGCGGCGGTCACGGCGAACGCTGAGAAGTATGGGCGAATCCACTTCATGATTCGAGCCCGCCTCTACGCGGGCCTAAACAAGCAAACCATGGACATCGGGGCTCTCGCGGAAGACGAACGCCTGAAGATGATTCTTCCCCAGGCATGCTGTTACTGCGGAAGCCGCGAGTATTTGTCTGCGGACCATCTCATCCCGACAAAGCGAGGCGGAGCAAACACAGGAGAAAACCTTGTGTGGGCGTGCAGATCGTGCAACAGTTCAAAGTGCGCAAGGGATGCACTCGAATGGTTAGCGGCACGTGGGCAGTTTCCGGCGCTTCTGCTTCTCCGTCGCTACCTCAAGTTGGCCATAGAAATGTCTCGCGGCAGGAACCTCATGACGACGCCGTGCACTGAGGCACCAGATCTTCCATTCGCACTGGCGGCAATCCCGCGGGCATACCCCAAACCCAGCGAACTTCGGTTGTGGGTCGTAAGTGTGGCCTAACCATTCGTTCGAGCCGACAGCCACCGGCAAGCCGGCGTCTGCGGCTCAACTCACACGTTATGCAGTGCCAAACCTGGCGAGGTAGCCCATGGCTCTAAACGACATCGACGCGCAGTGCCGCTCGTGTGGCCACACGTTCCGCCAAGCCCCAAAGCGAACGTTCTTGGGCTTTCAGCGCCTCAAATGCCCGTCGTGCGGCAAGGATGTCATCCATCCGCTCACCAAAGGATATCGCATTACATATTGGGTCATTGTCGCTTGGATGGCCTTGAGGTTACTGAGCGCTCTCAGCCGGGGCGGCATCGCTGTGCCAGGCCTAATGGGCCTTGCCGTCATCATTGGCTTGGTGCGCGATCGCCGCATTCGCAATGAAGTAGCATCATTCCGTGAACCCGTGTAGCGAGCGTTACGAACGCACGCTGACCAAGACAAATCATTGAATTCTTATGGAACGACTGATGACGGTGCTGATGGTGCCGCTGGTGGCGCTGTCTTGGCTCGCCGGCCCTGTCGGAGGAATTTGGCTGATCATCCGCGGTGAGTGGTGGGCAATCGGCTATGCTGTCCTCTCACTACTTCTCTCTACCCCGGTTCTGGGCATTGCCCTCATGCCGACCATGCTTCTCGTCGCGCCCGTCGCATTGGCCGCCGAGCGGCGCCCTGGGCTCGCAGTGCTGCTGGGCCTCCCGGCGCTCTTGTACACTGCGGCACTGATGACGCTCTGGGGTGTCGGCGTCCTCCTCTTCTTTCTTTCGCGCGGCAACTCACGAGACTGGTTACCGCTGTCGCTCCTAGCATGCACCGTTGGCATGGGGCCATGGGTTTACATGTCCTCAAAGGAGACGCAGGCAGATCCGGGTCGCGGGAGTGACGGCGCTGCCTTCGCGACGATGTTTATGACGGCGGCCTACTTAGTTGCAATTGCTCTTTTGGCTTTCGACCATGCTCGCCCCCTCTCTGCCAACGTGCCTGAGACACCTGTCCCCCCAGAGATTACTGTAGGGCGACGAGGTGCATCGTGGTCAAGGAGACTGGCGTGACGACTGGGACTGGGTCCTCGGCGGGGGTGTCCCCGGAAGGAGCCCGTAGGGCGAGTGGAGGGGACACCCCCGCCGGCGCCGCGGACGCCGACCCCCGCCCCGATCCTGAGGTCCTGGCGAAGCCTCGCCGGCGGAAGTTCAGCGCCGCGTACAAGCTCGGCGTCCTCCAGCGGGTGGATGCCTGCACCGCTCCGGGCGAGGTCAGCGCCCTGCTCCGGCGGGAGGGCCTGTACTCGTCCCACCTCACCGAGTGGCGGCGGGCGCGGGACCGCGGTGCCCTTCATGCCCTGGAACCCCTCAAGCGCGGCCCGAAGGCGACGCCCCCGGACCCGCAGGCGGTCGAGCTCGCCAAGCTGCGCAAGGAGAACGCCCGCCTCACCGAGCGCCTGCGCAAGGCCGAGATCATCCTCGACGTCCAAAAAAAAGTGGCGCAGCTCCTGGGGATCCCGCTCCAGGACGCCAGCTCCGACGAGAGATCCTGATGGACGCCGCCCTCGCCCTCTCGCCCGACGTCGGCCTGGCGGCGGCCTGCCGGGCCCTGGGCCTGCCCCGGGCCGCGGTCTACCGCCACCAGACCCCCGAGAAGCCGCCGTCTCGCGACGAGCCGGGACCAGGCTCTCCCCGGGCCCTGAGCCCCTCGGAGCGCCAGGCCGTCCTCGACGTCTTCCACGACGAGCGCTTCCAAGACCGGGCGCCCGCAGAGGTCCATGCCACCCTCCTCGACGAGGGCGTCTACCACTGCTCGGTGCGCACCCTGTACCGCATCCTCGCCGACCACCAGGAGGTCCGAGAGCGCCGGAACCAGCTCCGGCATCCCGACTACCAGAAGCCCGAGCTCCTGGCCACGGCGCCCAACCAGGTCTGGTCCTGG
>CAYRTW010000347.1:0-4468 GCA_964426935.1 uncultured Rickettsiales bacterium | reverse complement strand
CCTCCCGATGGAGAGGGGAGGGCGGGTGCCATGGGGGTGGATGAGCGTGGGGGAGGCCGCTGGGCAGGGAGCTCATCCCGAAACGAGGTGCCTCGCCATTCGGGCAGGGCCTCCCCGGGGAGAAAGGGATGACGATCATCTCCGGGGTCTCGCACCGGCGGTTGTGCTTCGGGAGCGATCACCGCCCGAATGGCCACCACCTTGGGGGGAGCCGCGCTGCCCACGCAGCGCATGGCCACCCTGAACTCAAGAGTCCCCGAGGGAAGATCCTGGGCTTCAAACCGATAGGAGAGGCGGCCGCTGTCGTAGCGCCTCACCGACACCGAAACCAGGGCACCGGCGATCTTTCGTCGGGATTCCACCTCGTTCACTGTGGTGAACACATCCACGCATTCCGGATCATCCGCCCCCTCGGAGAGGGTGGCAATGACCCGGAATCGCACCGGCTCTCCCGTTGCGAAGGAGGTTCTCCCCGGCGGGAACTCCACCCGGAGGGGGCTCAGATCGGTGACCTCGGGGCGGAACATCCGGGCCAGACGATCCAGCCTCTCCGCCATCTCCAGGGATCGCAGATACCGATAGGGGGGACTGGGGGCCAGCTTTCGGGAGGCGGCTCGCATCACGATCCCGACCGTCTCCCTCACCAGCTTGGGGCGGTAGGAGGGGGCGAGGTTGCTGCCCACCAGATCCTCCAAGGCTCCCTCCAACGCCTTTCGCTCCGGTCCATCCAGGCCCGCCGAGGTCCCCGGTGGCATGGGCTTTCGGGTCAGATTCCGCACCGCCTCATAGAAGATGAGCCCCAAGGCGAAGGTATCCACCGGGCTTCCTGTGGGGGGGAACGCCGCTTCCCCTCGTCCCTCGGGGGGAAGCGGCGCTTTTTCCTGGGGGTGATCGGGAGGCCCGGAGGCAAAACAGCGCAGGGGAAGAGGGTCGGAGAGAAGCACGGTCCCCGACTCGTCCATCAGGAGATTCTGGGCCCTCAGGTTGCCATGGACCTGTCCCCGAGCTTCCAACAGGGTCAGAGAGCGGGCGGCCCGGGCGATGAAGACGATCACGTCCCGGAGGGACGCCCCCTCCCGCAGCCGGTCTGCCAGGGAGGAGGGGCAGAGGGGAGCGAGAAGTCCAGGCAGACCCAAAGGGGTGTCCTCCAACCACGCCACCTGGGGCATGGCCGCTTCCGCCAGGGACCGGGTGCGTATCCCCAGATCCTTCAGGAGCTCCAGCCCGTCCGCTCCGGCGCCGGCCCGGGGAGTCTTGAGCACGAAGCGGGCTCCGTCGTGGACGTAGCGAATTCGATAGGTCTGCCCGAAGGCCCCCGTCCCCAAGAGGGCCTCCACCTCAAAGGGAGCGCTCATTCGATCCGTGAAAGTCTCGTCCGCCATGGCCGTGGGCACCGGGATGTGGGAGGGGCCGAACTCGACCCCCCTGACCCGCCGCAGGGCGGCGACGTTACCCGCCGTAGGAGGGGGTTGTCAATGATCACTGAGGCGGGGGATGGGGAAGTGATGCACCCCCTGGTTCCAATGCAGTTTGAGATCCGCTGACTTTCCTGGATGATCCAACCGCTTTTGATGAAAAAGCAAGGTGTATAAAAATTCGATCATATAGATCGATATTTCATGATAAATAGATGAACAGATGATCCCTCGCCTCCAACACATTCAGCGGGTTCGCCACTACCTCTCCCTCTTCCAGGTGGTCGGGATCGTGGGTGCGCGGCAAGTGGGAAAGACCACGCTCGCTCGGATGGTTGCCAGCGAGGAAGAGCGGGTTCACCAGTTCGATCTGGAGCGGCCCGCGGATCGAGCGCGATTATCGGAGCCCGACCTGGCTCTGTCGCCGCTGCGAGGCCTGGTGGTGCTGGACGAGATCCAGCATGTGCCAGAGCTGTTTCCCTTGCTACGTTCTCTAGCTGACAGGCCAGGGTCTCCGGCCCGATTCCTGGTGCTCGGAAGTGCGTCACCGGACCTTCTCCGCCAGGGCTCTGAGTCCCTGGCTGGTCGGATTGCATGGCACGAACTCGGCGGCCTTTCGATGGAGGAGGTTGGATCCGAGAACGTCGGAACGCTCTGGCTCCGTGGTGGATTTCCCAGGTCCTATCTGGCACCAAACGAGGAGGGGAGCGCGGATTGGCGGCGCTTTTTCGTTCGTTCCTTCCTGGAACGAGACCTCCCCCAACTCGGAATCACCATCCCTTCGCCTACTCTAGAGCGCTTCTGGACGATGCTTGCCCACTACCACGGTCAGATCTGGAATGGTTCCGAACTCGCCCGCTCATTCGGCGTGTCAGATCATACCGTGCGTCGCTACCTCGACCTGCTGACCCAGGCGTTCGTGATCCGGCAGATCCAGCCCTGGCATGAGAATCTGGGCAAGCGTCAGGTTCGCTCCCCGCGGGTCTACCTTTCCGACAGCGGCATCCTTCACACCCTGCTTGATCTCGACACCCTTGAGGCAGTGGAGCGTCATCCCAAAGTGGGGGCCTCCTGGGAAGGCTTCATGCTTCGCACGGCAGCGGCGCGCCTGGGGGCCCGGGATGATCAATGCTATTTCTGGAGCACTCACCAAGGCGCGGAACTGGACCTTCTGGTCGTCACCGGCTCCACGAAAGTGGGGGTCGAGCTGAAGCGCACGACCACCCCGCGTCTCACCCGTTCCATGCAAGTTGCTCTGGAGGATCTCAAGCTGGAGAGGCTGTACGTAGTGCATGCCGGAGAGCACACCTTCCCTCTGGCCCCCAGGGTCCTGGCGGTGGCGGCAGCTCGGGTCTTGCACGACATCAAGCCCCTCTGATGGTACGAATTTCCTCCCCCCCGAATCGTCGCTCTCCCTGACCTGGACGCCCCCTCCTCCCGGCGTCGGGGAGGTGCCTGAAAACCCTCAATCCCCCGGCTGGGGGCAGGGAGCCGCCGTCTCGGTGCCATCTCCCCAGGGCCCGGTGAGCAGCCAGTCCAACATGTCATCGGCCCGATACTTGTCGTTGTTGGAGATGATGTGTCGGTTCTGGGCCCAGTCCGTCACACAGGCCTGGGAACCCAGCACCGCCTGAAGGGTGTCGGCGGCAGGGCGGGACAGTTGCACGTTCACCTGCTCGTCGTTGCTGGAGTACTGATAAAGGACGGGCCGATGATAGAAGGTGGGATCATTGACCACATCCGAGAGGGTGGAGGTCTGGAGGAGGGTGCCCAGGGAGATGCAATCGTCTGCCTGGGGATCGTACATTCCATAGATCAATCCCAGGCCGGTGACGAACTCTGAGTTGGCGGTGCATCCCTGGCCGTTCACCACCGGCGGGAGGAAATCAGGGCTGGAATCCAGCAGGAGAGCGGTGATGGTGGTGTCCGCCGCTCCTCGGTAATTCACCAACTCATAGGCCCCCCGTCCTCCCTCACCCAGGCCGGCCACCAGGACCTGGGTGGGATCCACCTCCAGGTTGTCCAGTCCCCACTGCAGGGCGTCATCGGCGAAGTACAGGCCGTTGCGGAAGAATCCCTCCTCGTAGGCATTGTCCCCCAGACCGTGCCAAAGGTCTCCCCAGCAGTTGGTGGGGACCACGATGTAGAAATTTCGCTGGAGGAGGGAGGCAATGAGGGCTCCCTCAGAGGAAGTGCTGCCGGTGTCAGGGCCAAGGGTCTCCTCCACGGCGCTGGCAGCCCAGTCGGCGGACAGACGATCATCCTCGGCGTAGTGCTGTCCGTTGCCTTTCACGTAATCAAACACGTCGGGATGGAGGACCAGGGCCATGGGAGCAGGAAGAACCTGCTCGGTGGGATACAGCACATACAGCCGGGCGGTGCCCCCGTCTCGACAGGTGTACCCCTCCATCGCCCACACCTCCAAGGTGGCCAGGCCCCTATCCAGATAGACGTTCTTGAAGGGGGAGATGTTGAGCTGGAACTCGGGATAACTCTGGGCCTGAAAGCAGGCGGGAAGGAGCAGGGAAACCCCGGCCAACCACAAGACAGCGCTGGAAATTCCCAAGGGGCGAACGGTCATGGGCGATCCTCATCCGACACCTCCCTCCAAAGGCGCCGTCAAGAAGGATTGTGGCGGGGCACTGCCGGACCTGTCAAATCAAAGAGGGACCTACTCGTGAACCACCACATCCTCCCGATAGACCCAGAACTCGACCCCGCTGTATATCCCATCCATGGGCACCGGGCCAGGGGCGGTGTGACTGAAGAGGGCGGCCTCGTCCCAGAAGGTATATCCCGTCCAGGACGGGGCTTTCAGGAAGATTCCGTCCTTGAAGTCATAGGCCGGATAGCCGGTCTCGTAGTAGTTTGCCACCCCTTGCATCTCCGCTGTCACCGAGACGTCGTGGGTGACACACAGGAGGGTCATCTCGTTCACCTCGGCGGCTGAAGTAAAGTACTGATGGGGGAAATCGCAGGGGAAGGAGCTCTCATCGGGGGAGATGCACCCGGTCCAGGTGTCGTCTCCCAGGCACCCCGCAGGAGGGGACATG
>CAYRTW010000346.1:0-4472 GCA_964426935.1 uncultured Rickettsiales bacterium | reverse complement strand
GGGTGCCCGCCGAGAAGCCCGTTGATGACGAGGAAAGGTGACTTCCTCACTGTTTGGGCGTTGTCTTGTCGGGGAGGGCCCGTGTTATAACCCGGCCAAACGCCGCGATGGCGTCCCACCAATATGGCACGGGCGGCCTCTCGGATCGGCGGCACCGGACCCCGCTCCTCCGAAGGCTCCCTTCTCCGTGGAACGAAGCGCATGGGCACGATCATCGGAATCGACCTGGGGACCACCAATAGCTGCGTAAGCATTGTGAAGGACGGCCGTCCCCGAGTGATCGAGGACGAGAGGGGGTACAACATCCTTCCGTCCTGCGTGGCCTTCAAGAGCCGGGGGCGATTCGTGGTGGGTCATGGGGCCAAGGCCCTGATTCTCACCAACCCCACCCAGACCCTCTACGCCATCAAACGCCTCGTCGGCAGAAAGTTCAGCTCTGCCGAGGTCCAGGAGGCCAAAAAGCATCTCTCCTACGACATCATCCAAGGAGAGGGGGACGAGATCCTTTTGCGGATGGATGATGCGGTCATCACCCCGGTAGAGGCCTCCTCCATCATCCTCAAGGCCATCAAGGACATCGCCGAGAGGCATATCGGCGAGGAAGTCTCGGACGCCATCATCACCGTTCCCGCTCACTTCAGTCACAGCCAACGCAAGGGGACCATGGACGCGGGGGAGATGGCCGGGCTCAACGTCCTGCGCCTCCTCAATGAGCCCACCGCCGCCGCCCTCGCCTACGGATTCAAGAAGGACTTTCGCAAGAAGCTGGCCATCTACGACCTGGGAGGGGGCACCTTTGACGTGACCGTCTTGGAGGCCGGCGACGGGGTGTACGAGATCCTCTCCACCGGTGGAGACAGCTTCCTGGGGGGAGAGGACTTCGATTACCGGGTGGTGAACTACCTGGCGGATCGCTTCCTGGAGAAGCATCAAGTGGATCTCCGCCAGGACAAGATGGCCCTTCAGCGGCTCAAGGACGCCGCGGAGAGGGCCAAGTGCGAGCTCTCCTTCGTGGACAGGACTCCCGTGCTCATCCCCAGGGTCCATGGCAGCCTCAATCTGGAGGCCACCCTGACCCGGGATCTTTTGGAGGAGTTGGTCTCCGACCTCATCAACAAGACCTTGAAGCTCACCGCCCGAACCATGCAGGAGGCGGGCCTGTCGGTTGATGACCTGGACGACATCATCATCGTCGGCGGCCAGACCCGGATGCCCCGAATTCAGGAGCAGATCCGGGTCTTTTTCGGCCGCGCTCCCTGCAAGGGAGTCCACCCCGAGGAGGTGGTGGCCATTGGCGCCGCCGTCCATGGTTATTCCCTGGAGGACGAAACCGAGAGCACCCTGCTCCTGGACGTCACTCCCTTCTCCATGGGCATCGACTCCGCCGGGGAGTTCTTCACCCGCATCATCGACAAGAACGCCACGGTTCCTCTCAACATGGCCCGGACCTTCACCACCGTCAGCGACAACCAGGAGTCGGTGAAGATCGTGATTCGTCAGGGGGAAAGCCGCCTCAGTCGAGAGAACGAGCTGTTGGGTGAGTTTCGACTGGAGGGGATCCGCCCCGCCCCCAAGATGACTCCCCGGATCGACGTGGGCTTCAAGATCGA
Organism: uncultured Rickettsiales bacterium; assembly: GCA_964426935.1. Classification (GTDB taxonomy): domain Bacteria; phylum Myxococcota_A; class UBA796; order UBA9615; family JAKLKC01; genus CAYRTW01. Next base: position 2,862 of record CAYRTW010000346.1, on the reverse strand, counting down.
TGCCAGCGGGATTCTTCATGTCAGCGCCGTGGATCGGGACACCGGAGCCCAGCAGGCCATCACCATCCGCAATTTCGTCGAGGCGGGAAGTCGAGAGACCACCGGGGTCCAAATCCCTCGGGAAATCTCCGAGGTGTCGGTGGTGGGAGGGACTTCCCAGAGCGTGCCGGTGGCCGCCTCTGCCGCCGGGGCCTCGGGGGTGTTCAGCAAGCTGAAGAGCCTGTTTGGCAGTCGAGCCCGGGGCAAAAATGGGGCTCCGGGGATCCCGGAGGCGGCCACCTTCCAGGGAGTTGACCCGGCAGCCGCGTCCCCGGGGATGTCCGATTTTTCCGTACAGGAGCGGAGCCCGTCTCGCACTCCCCAACCGGCCGCCTCCCTGCGAGCCAGTTCTCCTCCCGACTATCCCGTCCGAGAGAGGAGCCCCTCGGAATCGGCAGCCCGGAGCCGTCCTCCCGCCCCTATCGACGACGAGATCGCCGCGGACCTGAGAGAGTCCCTGGATTCTTATTTCGATGGCGGGAAGGGGGAAGAGACCGGCCAGGCCCTGTTTACGGCGGGAGAGGAGGGGGACATCGCTCCCTTGGATGATTCCTGGATCTCCCCTCCTGGAGACGAGGGGGGGGAGGATCTGGGGGTTTTTGCCACCGGAGAGACCAGTTACGACGTCACACCTCGGGGAGCGGCCGCTCCCGGTCGACAAGGAGCTTCCCCCCATCCCGTCGCCGCCCCGGCCAACCGCCCCACTCCTGTTCGACAGGATTCTCCTCCTTCAGGGTGGGATGAGGCGGTAATTCCCCTGGACGAGGTGACCCAGCCGTTCATGGGTATCCCCGATCAGTCCTTCGCTGAGGCCGTTCCCAGCCTGGAGGACTATCTCGGGGTCGCGCCCCGGGTGGTGGCCCCTCCCCCTCGGCGCAGCGTCCCCGCCTTCGGACAGGATTCCCGTTCCCTCACTCCTCAGGAAGACACTCTCCCCAGCCCGGATCGCCCGGCGGATCTTCTCGCTGCCGCCGCTGCGGAAGCCGCCCGAGGAATGGGAAGAAAGCCGGCTCGGCTCAAGATTCGATACAAGAGGGCCAAGACCTTTGTGGAGGAGCTCACCGAAAACCTGGCCCGGGGTGGAACTTTCGTGAAGACCGAGAAGCCCCTGGATGTGGGGAGGGAATGCGTGTTTGAGGTGTACGTCCCTGGCACCGAGGACATGGTGGAGGTCAGGGGGAAGGTGGTGTGGTCCAGCAAGGGTCTGCCGGCCTTGGGAGTTGGCCAGGAAGTGGGCATGGGTGTCCAATATGATCGGCAGGACGAGGGAGGATTGGGGCGCCTCAAAGACGCTGTGGATTCGGTGCGCCAGTCTGAGGCCATGAGCCCGGCGTGATCGAACGGGGCCTCCTGCCCTGATCTCTTCATCTGCCTGAGATCTTTACTGTTTCTTTCTCTCTTTCCGGGGCTCCTTCTGCGGCGCTGCTTCATTCTCCCCGGTCTCGTTCCAAGGCGATGGCCGCCCCAAATCCACACCCTTCAACCAGGGCCAGGGCTTTGGTCCCCGGCGGCGCCTTCGCCAATCGACTCCAGGCTCCCAGCACCGCCAAGGCAGCGTCCGCCCCCATTCCCTCGCCCAGAATAGGAGAGGCGTCCCACAAGCAACCTGCCTCGCACTCCAGGGACGCGCCGGCCAATCGGCCTTGAGGGCCCATGGTGACGACCACTTCGGGATGGGTCGGCCCCCAGCCCAAGCTTCTGCCCAGCGCCGACGCCGCCCGCACTGCCGCTCCACTGCGGGAGCCGGGGGTGTAACGAGTTTCCACGCCCAGGAGCAGGGTGGGGGGATGTCCCACTGGAGGAGCCTTGGACACCACCAGGGCTGCTGCGGTTTCCACCAGAGGCAGGGTCGTTGAGGGCCATCCAAGAGTCGAAGCTCCATGGATGATCAGGTCTTCCAGCGCGTCAAATCCTCCCACCACCGCCGTTTCCATCCGTCCCCTTCGCAGAGAGTCCAACCCCGCTCCCAGGGCATCGGCGGCGGCGATGACCGAGGTGGAAAAAGTCGCCGTAGCCCCCGTCAGACCGTGGCGAATCATCGCCCTCCCCATGGGAGCGTTCAGGACGGTTTCTTGGAACTGGCCTGGGTTGGCAGCAGAGGGATCAGGTGAAACCGCGTCGCGGGCGAAGTGGGCGATGCTGGAGAGTCCGCCAAACGCCGTACCGAAAAACAGACCCAATCGATCCCGAGGGACCCCCTTCCGAAGAAGGGGGGGGACCACCGCTTCCAAAGCGAGAAGGAGGAGAAGGGTGGCTCGATCCAGATGGCGCAGTCCTTTTTCCCCAAGAGGGCGAAGGTCCAGCGAGAGGTGCAGAGGCAGGGTTCCCTGTATTGCCGGACAGCCATGGATCTGAAGTGGATCTTGAACGCGGGGGTGGAGGAGGGCTCCTGGAGCGATGTACACGGGGAAGGAGCCCCTCATGGGATTTGTCCCAGGAGCAACGCGGAGTCGTGGCCTCCGAAGGCAAAGGCGTTGGACAGAACCCGCCTCCACACCCCTCGGCGGGGTTGTCCCGTCACCACGTCCAAGGGAATTTCCGGATCGGGGTTCTCGAAGCCCACGGTGGGGGGAATCATCCCCTCTCGCACCGTCAGGCACGAAGCGATGGCCTCCAGGGCCGATGCTGCCCCCATGGTGTGTCCCAGAGCCCCCTTGAGGGAGGTGACTGGAACGACCCGACTACGGGGGCCAAAAACCGCCAAGATGGCTGAGGCCTCGGCCCGGTCGTTGGCAGAGGTCCCGGTGCCATGGGCACTGACGTGGTCCACTTCGTCTGCCTTGCATCCCCCCAATTCCAGGGCCTGGCGCATGGCCGCCACGG
>CAYRTW010000345.1:0-4490 GCA_964426935.1 uncultured Rickettsiales bacterium | reverse complement strand
TCCTTGCGCTGCGACCGTTCGCTCGCTGCGCTACGCATTCTGTGTGATCCTCTCTGGGGGCCTCCGCAAGGAGCAGAACCCCCCTCGTGATTTCATGAATCACCCCTTTGTGGAAGCTGAAAGCCCTGTGTGCGGCCCCTCCTTGAAGGACCCTTCGGGGCCAGCGAGGGCTCCCGGACGGGTGACCGGCGACGCCGCCGACGAGGAGGCGGAATCGGCGCGCGGGCGTTCACGGTGTCCCAGGTTCGCCACCCGAGTCGTGCTTCCCCCTTTCGTGGTTGACACGCCTCCGGCACCCTCCTAGAGTGCCTCTGTGCGACGCCTGCTCCTCCTTCTGGTCACCCTCCTTTTTGCAGGATACTCCAGCGAATTGGAGGCCCTGGTGGCCTGCCATGACTGTGATGCCCCCTGCCAGGAGGACCAGGACTCCTCCTGCTGCCCCTCCTTCTGCACCTGTTCTCCACTTCCCATGAGGGCCCGGGCCTCGATGGAGCTCTCCGAGCCCCGCCTTCAGGCGGCCCATCGGGAGGAGCTCTGCGGGGCTGATGAGGCGGTGCCTCCCTGTCCCTTCGCGGGCAAGGTCTTCCACATCCCCATCGGCTGAGCCCCTCCTCCCGTCTCGAGTTTCCAGCTTCTTCCCGCGCCCTCCCGCCTCTCTGGGGGAGAGGTCTCGTCTTCCTGCGCCTTTAGCGGCTCGGAGGCAGCCTTGCGAATCGTCCCCGCCATCCTGTTCGCGGTTTCGTTGAACTCTGTCTCTCCGGTCTCCCGGGCGGGAGACGGAGGGGGTGTCCTCGATCTCCAAGGAGTCCTGGCATTCGCCCGAGAGGGTTTCAGCACCCAGGTCGCCGAAGAGGAGGCCCGCCGGGCCGAAGCCGAGGCCACCCTCTCCAGTTTCCCCCTCTTTTCTCCCCAGATGGAGTTGGAGGCCGGCGCCCGCCAGGGAGAGCCGTCAGGGACGGCGGAGTTCTCGGTGGGGCTCCGCCAGGAAATGGAGGCCCCTCCCCGGATGATCGCCCGCCGGGCCCGCATGATCGCCCAGGCCCGGGAAGCCCGCTGGCGCGCCGAAGAGGAAAAGGAGGGCTGGGTGGCGGAGGCCCTCCGCCTGTTCATCGAGGGGCTGGCGGCCCGGGACACCCTGCTCTTGATGGAAGAGGAGGAAAAGAACGCCTCAGAGCTGTTTCGCCTGGAGCAGGCCCGGGTTCGCAACGGGGAGAGCTCCCTCCGGGAGGCCAGCCTCACCACCTTGGAGTGGGCTCGGGTGAGGGCCCAAAAAGCCAGGGCTCAAGCGGAATTCACCGAGATCCTCCTGTCCCTGCGGTCCCGGTTGCGGTTGTCCTCCTCACCGTCGGGGCTGGGAGGGGATCTGGGGGCTCTGGCCCGGGGAGAGGGCCTGCCTCATCCCGGTGGGGGGCCTTCTTCCTCCCTCCGGAGGTGGCAGGCGGCCGGAGAGACGGCCCGGGCCTGGGGAGAGGAGGCCCGCACCCTGGCCCTTCCCGACTGGTCCCTGGGGGCTCGCTGGGAAAAGGCCTCCGACGGCCAGGCTCTCCTGGGCACCCTGGCGTTCACCCTCCCTCCCCTGGCCCGTCCCCGGGAGGAGGCTCGGCTGGCTCGAAGCCTGGAAGAGGGGGCTCGGAAGGAGGAGGCCTCGGCGCAAATCTTCGGGGAGGTGGACAGGTTGACCTGGAACGAAATGACGGGCTCGCTGGTTTCGGCCGCCGAGGACTTCGCCGCCACCGGCCTGCCCGCCGCAGAGCAGAACCTGAGCTTGACCCTCATCGCCTACCAGGCGGGGGAGATTCCCCTCACCGAGCTGCTGCTGGCCCGGAGGATGCTGGGGGAGGCCCGAAGGGACGCGGTGGAACTTCGACGGGACGCGGCCCGGAAGGTGGTGGCCACCCTGGCCAGGGTGGGAGGTGCCCGGTGATTCGATCCCCAGAAGACCGCCGGTGGACAGGGCTGCTGGCCCTGCTTCTGCTCGTTGGAGCCCAAGGATGCCGCCCCGCCCCGCCATCGGAGGGGGAGCATCCAGAGCCCCACGGGCACGAGGGGAGGGGGCCCGAGGGGGAGGGACACGAGGACGGGGGACACGAGGACGGGGGACACGAGGAGAAGACGTCCTTTCGGGTCCCCGCGGATCGCCTGCGGGACCTCCGACTCATCGTGGTCGCCGCCAAGGGCCCATCGGAGACCGAGGAGGTGAGTGCCCTGGGGGAGATTCGGGTGGACGAAGGACGCTACGCCGAATCAGGCTCCCCAGTGGCCGGTCACATCACCCGGGTTCTGGTCGGCGAGGGGCAGGAGGTCAAGGAGGGGCAGCCCCTGGTGGAGCTGCGAAGCGTCGAACTGGGCCAGGCTCGGGGGACCTTTCTTGCCGCCACCGCCCGCCGTGGTGCCGCCGAGAGGAGGGCCCAACGGCGCCAGCCCCTGGTGGTGGAGGGAGCCCTCTCCGCCGCCGATGAGCAGGAATCCCAATTCGCCCTGGAGCAGGCCATCGCCGACGAAATGGCGGCCCTCGCCTCCCTGCGCGCCCTGGGAGCCTCCCCCACCGGGTCCTCCCCACCCACGGATCCCTCCTTACTGGTTATTCGCTCCCCCTGCCGGGGCCGCGTCCTCTTCCGGGACGCAGTGGTGGGCCAACGAGTGGAACCCCCCCAGGTGCTGTTCCGCATCGGGGACCTGTCCCAGGTGTGGATGGTGGCCCAGACCTTCGAGAGGGAGGCGCTGCGGGTGCAGAAGGGGGGAACGGCCCGAGTCACCCTGCCGGCCCTTCCCGGCCAGACCTTTGCGGGCGAGGTGGAGTTGTTGGGGAGCATGGTGGACGTGTCGGCCCGCACCCTGCCGGTTCGCGTCGTCCTTCCCAACCCCGATTCCCTGCTCCGCCCGGGGATGTCGGCGACGGCCTGGCTCCCGGTGTCGGGTTCAGGGGTCCCCTCGGTGGTGAGGGTTCCCGCCTCCTCCCTTCAGCGTCTGGGAGCGGAGTGGTGCGTGTTCCTGCCCCAGGGTTCGGGAGCCTTCTCCTTTCGAGTGGTGGGTCGGGGGAGGGATCTGGGCGGGGAGGTGGAGCTCCTCTCCGGCTTGAAGCCCGGGGAGAAGGTGATCGCCGAGGGAGCCTTTCTCCTCAAGGCGGAGTGGGAGAAAGCCCAGGGAGGGGGAGGCGATGGCCACCACCACTGATCTCCTCTTCCCTTCCAGAGAACCAGGAGCCTCTCCATGATCGACCTCCTCCTGAAGAGGGCCTTTGCCAACCCCGGGCTGACCCTCGTCCTGGTGATGGCCGCCTGCCTGTTGGGCCTGACTCGTCTCTACGCCCTCCCCCGGGACGTGTTCCCCGATCTGTCGGCCCCCTTGTTCAACGTCATCACCCAGGCTCCCACCCTCAGCGCCGAGGAATTGGAAACCGCCGTTTCCCGCCCCTTGGAGTCGGCCTTCGCCGGGCTCCCTCAGGTGGTCAGGGTGCGTTCGGTCTCCTCTCTGGGGGTGTCCTCGGTGGTGGTGGAATTCGAGGCCGATGCCTCCCCGGAACAGACTCGTCAAAGACTATCGGAACGGCTTGTCAAGGTGGCCTCGGAGCTGCCTCCGGGGACGGGCGCCCCCCTCCTCTCCACCCTGACCGGGCGCCTGAACGAGGTGTTCGAGTTCACCCTGGAGGCCCGACCGGGGGCCCTGGATGGCATGAGCCTGCGGGATCTCGCCGAGTTCGAGGTGCAGAATCGCCTCCTGGCGGTTCCCGGGGTGGCGGCGGTGGAGAGGTTGGGAGGGTACCTCCGGGAGGTCCAGGTGCAGATGGATCCGGAGAGGATGGCCGCTCGCGGAATCACCCTGGAGGACGTCCTGCACGCGGCGGAGGGGGCTTCAGCCCGAACGGCGGCGGGGCAGGTGATCCGGGGAGCCCTGGAGTGGACGGTGAGGGTGGATGGCCAGGCTTCTTCGGTGGAGGAAGTGAGGACCACGGTGGTGGGGATTCGAGGAGGGACGCCGGTGGAGCTTCAGGACGTGGCCGAGGTGGTGGAGGCCCCGGCGCCCCGGCGGGGGTTGGCCCATCGGTTGGATGGGGAGGTGGTGAGCTGCCGGGTGGTGAAGCAGTTTGGAGCAGACACGGTGAGGGTGGCAGCGGGGGTTCGGGAGGCCATCGCCGAGCTGTCTCCCCAATTGGGGGATGGGGTGACCCTGCGGGTGGTCTACGATCAATCGGAGCTGGTGGAGAGCAGCCTGTCGGGGGTGGGAAGGGCGATCCTTCTGGGGGCGATCCTGGTGGTGGGGGTGCTGATGCTGCTCCTGCGGGATGGACGGGCCACTGGGGTGGTCACCCTCACCCTTCCCCTTTCCCTGGCTCTCTCCGGTCTCCTCCTTCCCGCGTTGGGAGTCGGCATCAACGTCATGACCTTGGGGGGACTGGCCATCGCGGTGGGGCTGCTGGTGGATGCCTCCATCCTCATGACCGAAAACCTGGCCCATCGCCTCGGTGGCCTTCCCCACGGAGAGGCAAGGAC
>CAYRTW010000344.1:2695-4491 GCA_964426935.1 uncultured Rickettsiales bacterium | reverse complement strand
CCAGATGAGGCGGCGCAAAGGCGGAGGGGCAAGATAGTCTCCTCGGGAGGGGAGCGGAAGGGGTGCGGGCGGGAAGGGGCCAGGGGACGGGGGTGAGAGAGGTCACCGGGAGGGGGACGGGGCCCTCGAGGACCTGCCCCCCGAGGGACGACGACACCGATCCCAACGAGACCCGTCGGGGTAGGCCGCGCTCCCTCTTCGCGAGGCGGGCACCGGGGGGTGAACGCCCTACGCGGAGATCCCGGAGGTCACCCCCCTCCCGCCTCCCGTGAAAGGCAATCGTGCAAAAGGCCCTTCACCTGCCTCGCTACGCCGGCTGTCTCTGCCCCCGACACCCCGGTGAAGTAGTCGACCGTGGCGAGCACCGCCGAAGAGGTCGGCGAGTCTGGCCCTCCGCGGGGAATGGGGACCTTCTCGATGAGGAGCTTTCGGATCCCCGAGAGGAGCCTGCATCCGTAGACGTTTCCGTCAGAAGGCGCCTTCCCCAACGCGAGCAACAGGACCCCCAGCCCTCGCGAGTCGCGCCGGTCGTGAAATGAGAGGGCAATCGCCATGATCGCCCTCTCGTGTTTGCCCAGTCCGCAGGTGTTGAGGGTCAGCAGCCAATCGTAGTCAAGGCTCGATGCTTCGCCCTCGATCAATCGTTGGGCGGCAATGCGGTCTGCCTTCTCCCCACTCACATACATCCTGACAGCCCGGGCGACGAGGAGGGGGACAGACTCACCTGTCGCCTGAACGGCTTGCTCGCCAACGAAACGATGGATCGCTGCGGCCCCCTCATCGGAGGGGCAGAGGGGGGCTCCGACACGAGCACCGAGCTCCCTGAGCATTCGGGTGACGTCCTCCACCTGGGAGGCCCGAAACGCGGTGACCTGGGCAATCGGCCCGGGCAGGTCACCGGGCTCCAAGCCCCCCGCCAGCAACAGAAAGAGGGGCTTGTCGGCTCCCCAGGCGGCGCCCATCTCCATGAGGAACCAGCTCGATGACAGGGCCCGGGGCGTGAGGAGACACAACACGGCCTCCGCCTCTGAGAGGTCTCTCCGGATGAACTGGGGAAGTGAAGCTCCACCGGGCAACGCGTGCCTGGATAACGACGAGCAGCGGAGCTCGCAGTCCTTCACCGGGACGCAAGCGAGCAGGCACCGGACCAGGGACTCGGTTGCCCCCGTATCCGCCCTGGCATGGCTCAGGAAGATCCTGGTCGTCATGGGGAGGCATGCTAGAGCCATTCCGACCGGTCATGGAGGAGGCGCAGCGGCAGGGGACGTTGGACGCGCTGCTGGGGACGGCCGGGCCGAGTACCCGAAGAACGAGGAGCTGAAGGGGGTGGGGACGAGACAGGACCCGGCGCCTCCACCCCCACCGGGAACCCAGCCGCCGGCCCCCTCCCTCCCCATCGACAGGGGCCGGGGCGAGGGCGACGTGGACTTCCTCGTCAGCTCCATCGAGGCCGACCGGGAGTGGGCGGAATGGATCGCCTGGCAGCTCGAGGAGAGGGATGAGTACCGCTGCTCGGTGCAGGTGTGGGATCTCCAGCCCATTCCCAACTTCGTCCTGCAAGATGGATAATGCCATCCGGCGGGCGCGGGGTACGAGGGCGGCGCAAAACCTGATGGTTGAGAGACAACCAGCCGGCGCAGAGGAGTGATGGCAAAATGTATGTCTGTGACCGGTGCGGCAAGCATTCAATCACGAGAATCGTGTCAATGTTCGATAACAAGATGGTGTGCGATGAGTGCAAGGTGCTAGAGGCTCGGCGCCCCGACTATTGGGAAGCAGAGGTTCGCGACCTTCTG
>CAYRTW010000344.1:0-2595 GCA_964426935.1 uncultured Rickettsiales bacterium | reverse complement strand
GGTGCTAGAGGCTCGGCGCCCCGACTATTGGGAAGCAGAGGTTCGCGACCTTCTGGACGCTGCAAGACGGTGGGCAGGCCAAGGTGACCTGAATGGCGCTCGCCACGTCCAAGACCACGCCCGCGAAATCGCGCGCACTCACGGCGCCGAAGACCGTTTCACGTGGAGTCCATTTGCCGACGCCCAGCCGCCGCAAGTCGTGAAGCGGTGGTGGCAGTTCTAGATGTGATCAGGAAGCGCGATCATGTTGTCCGGATGCGATTGCACTACGGAAGCTGCTCTGGGGGCGCGCCAACACGTGTTCTCGGGCGGAACGAAGCCGGGGCCATCCAGTAGGGGCGGACCCGGCCCTGCGCCAAGGAAGGAGGCCTCGCGAGTCCTTTCCTTCAGGAACTTGGGCCCGTACCGAGGTCGACGGACATCTTCCCAACGGCATCCCCTCCACCATCCCCCTGATGGCCACCCCCTCCTCCCCGATCCAGTTCGAAACTCGTCCCGTTAGGCTCACCACCATTCCCGCCCTGTGATTCCGGGTACTTGCGAGTGGGGCTGGCAACGGGATTCGAAATTGGACGTGATGGACAGAGCGGATCACGGTTCGTTTTCCATCCCGGGCGGGTGTTGTCGGTTGTCCTGACCGGGTTGCCGCCGCGCTTTCCTCGTGACGTCCCAGTCCCGCCGAACCTCCCACCCGGTTGCGTAGGAGCCACCCGCCTTTCGGGCGAGCTCCGCCGCGCTGAGGCAGGGATCTGCCTCCAACGCTGCCCACATGTCGGCGCGGTAGCTCGGTCCCATGATCACGCGCGCCCGGTACCCTCGATGTCGGACCACAAGTTCCGTGGGCGTCAGCACGTCGCCCGGCCGGTCACGGAGCGTGTGGGCGGGAACCCGGAGCGCGGTGGAGGCGAAGCGCCGATCCTCACCCCTACGGCGGATCTGGAAATCTCCGCCCACAGGTAGCAGATCGACGGGAGCACCGGTCCATAGGGCGCGGAGGCGAGTGAATCGTCGATCCTTCGCCAGCCAGGAACCGACGGCGCTCCAGAATGCCCGAACCCGCTCGGATCGCTCGGCCGTAGCCAGTCGGACAAGACGGTCGGCGTTGACACGTTCCGCGTGCGCGGAGAGCCAGGTCACGACGAGCGATAGAACACGCAGGTCGCCGTCGTCCATTCCTGCTCGCGACGCGGCGACGAGGGTCTCCTCGATCGGTGCATCGTCCACGCCACGAGCGGCGAGGAGCGCGCCGATCCCGACCAGGGCGGCGTCGAGCGACGCGCCGGCCAGGGACGGAACCGTGCCGATGTCCCGCCTATGCGCCATGACCGAGCCTCCGCGCCAGGTCCGCGATCACCTCCGCGACGTGCCGAGGCCAATCCGGGTTCGCGTCCTGCCATTGCACCCAGGGCAAGGACTCGGTCAGTTCCTCCGGGCCCGGTGCGAGGGCGAGGCAGTCGGTCAGGTCAGTCCCCCGGTCGCAGAGCGCGAAGAGCTTGGTGAGCAGCAGGTCCGAGCGCCCCGGGGCATGCAGGAGGATGGACTGCCCGAGGTAGGCGGGCTGGATGCGGTCTTCCCATCCAGGCGGCAGGAGCGAGGCGACCTGCCCGGGGCCATTATTGAGCCAGTCGTCGCGGAGAACCTCTCCCACGGCCCGCCTCGTCGCCGCAAACTCTCGGGCCGCGACCGCGACGCCCTCCGGAATCGCGGGCACGAGGACGTCCACGTCCCGAGTCTGCCGGGTGGTGATGCCGAGCAGCCCGAGCGCGGAGCCGCCGATGATGACGGCTTCGAGCCGGAGAGAACGCTCCGTCAGCCACAAGTCGAAGATCTCGATGGTCTCGCGAGGCTTCATAGTATCAATATAACCGATACCAGCCCCCGATCAAGCCCCGAGCGACGGGTGCTCACAGACCATGCGCAACTCGTCCGCAGGGTCGGCCATGGCCCAGATCCCCCGCCCCTCTTCCATGATCCAGTTCGAAACCCCTCTCCGCCCAGTTCCAGAAGGAGCGGTACGTCTACTACCACTGCACCGGGTTCAAGCAGAAGTGCCCGGAGCGCTATGTCCGCGAGGAGGTCCTGGCCGAGCACTTCACCGCCGCCCTGCGGCGCCTCACCTTCGGCGAGGAGGTCATGGAGCTGGTGCGCCGCGCCCTGCGTGCCAGCCACGGCGAGCAGGAGCGGTTCCACCGGAGGATAGGGCGGACAAAGCGGCGATCTCGAGGGGGCGCCGGGTATCGGTGGAGGCCACCTGGGTCCGCTCGGGGCGATCCGGAGCGGAATCCGAGCGTCGTATGTGCGTTGAGGCGGGGGTCGGGACGGTGGTGGGGAGGCCGTAGGAGATGAGGAGCGCGGGAGCGGGGAGGTGTACGTAAGAGACGCGGTACGCCCGCGACCCACACCGCGGGCAGGGGAAGAGCTGGATTCGGAACACTCTCCTCAGGAGTTCGACCCAGGGGATCCAGGTTCCGGGGACGATGCCGCTCCCGGTCCGTGTGCGGCGGAGACGGCGGGGGGTCTCCAGACCTTCCCCCTGGGGAATGAGGTGGGGACGCCAAGCGGCGTGCGGGGCAAGGACCCCGTGGTAGTGGACGG
>CAYRTW010000343.1:0-4508 GCA_964426935.1 uncultured Rickettsiales bacterium | reverse complement strand
ACCCGCGACGCAGCGATCCGGCCGTGCAGCAGCATTTCGTGTGATACTCGGAGTCGTTCTCAAGGAGTACGTTGAGGTGCCCGCTCATCTTTTGGAGGAGACCGCCGGGTTGAAGGGGCTCTTTGAATTGAGCCGCGCCTACGCCAGCTGTCTCAAGCCCAAGGCCGTGAACAAGGCACCGGGATGAATCGGGACGCCCGGAAGAGAACGACCTGGATCCCGCGCCGTCCCCTCGGAAACTTGCGAACACCCCGTTCCTTCAGTACACCAGGGAAGAGCCTTGGCGACGATCTCCTCCCCGCCCGGCCCCCGGGGTTCTCGTGCCCTCCCATCCCCCGTCCTCCCTCCTTCTCCCCTCCCTGGCCATCGGTGCAGCCCTGCTTCTGCTGGCAACGCCACCGGTCCTGGCCCACGTCTGTGACGGTACCGAACTCCTCTGCCCCGACCTGACCTCCGAGGCCGACGTGGTGGCCTGGGGAGGCTCGGCCTACGGCACCTTCAGCGAGGCCGGGTTCATGCCCGCCAACACTGGAGGCATCGACTGGTATTTCGATTCCAGCGTTCCCTTGGAGTGGGGGCGATTCGAGGTGGATGTGACCGGGCTGGTGCCCAACGGGGTGGCCGAGGACGATGGGGGCAAGGTGTCGATCTTCGAGGCGTGCAGCCAGACCGAAGGGGAGATCGACTTCATCGGACTCCAGAAAATGACCCCCGATTATCACGATGGCAATAACTTCCGGTACGGCCTGGATGACGACGGACTGGCGGACAACTGGGACGCCGCCATCATCACCGCCGCCGACATGGGCTGTTTCTATTCCGCCACCGATTGGCTGGCGGACCAGACCCATCACATCTCGGGAACCTGGAGCGGCAAGGAGCTCTCCCTCACCATCGACTCCACCACCTGTCACGCCTGGGGAAATGGGGAGACCCTCAACGCCCCCGACCTTCTGTTCACCCTGGCCAATCGCTGCACCCATTACAGCAATCAGCAGGCGGTGGCCTGGTTCAACAATTTTCGACTGTGGGCTGGTGGAGACGGCGGCGGGGGCGATGATGATGACACCCCACCCACCGATGATGACACCACTCCTCCTCCCGCTGACGATGACACCTCCCCAAGTGCGGATGACGACACCACCGCCGCCACCGATGATGACGCTTCAGCCGGGGATGATGACAGCGCCGACGGCGGAATTCCAGGAAATGAGGATTACCAAGGGTGTGCCGGATGTGACAGCGGGGAACAGAGAGTTCCCGTGTGGTCGGGGTGGGTGGCGCTGGCGATGGGAATGGGATGGAGGAGGCGGAAAAAACGGGAAATAAATCAGGAAATCATTTGAACTTGTCTCTTCCACGGAAGAGGCCAGAAAAGCTGAAACGAGGGACATGCAAATTTCTGGATTGCCAACCACCCAGGATCCCATTTCGCCCCCCTCCTCAAGGGGGTAGGATCCACTCCTGCGGGGCTCCCATGTCCCTTTCCCCCTCCTCTCTCGACGTTGCCTCATCTCCCTGAGCCAGGCCCTTCTTATCGGCTGCACCGCAGGGCTGAGCCGGACGATGATGCTGTCGATGACGACACCACACCGTCGGATGACGATTCACCTGGAGACGCGGACCAGGACGGGTACCTCTCGCCCGAGGATTGCGACGATGCCACTGCCTCCCTCCACCCCTATGCTTGGGAGGCGGAGGACGCCATGGACCACGACTGCGAGGGGTGGATTGACGAGGCCGACACCGATCCGGTGAGCTACCTCGCCCTGAGCGATAACACATCCACCCTGGTGTTCTTCTCCGGCCATTCTTTTCCCTTCTGCGACACCACCTGGACCTCCGCCTACGTGATCTCCAATGGCCGGGTGACGGCTCGTGGGATCCCTGGGAAATCCCCCCACTTCTCTGAGAGCTTCTCTCCTGCGAGGGGCCGGGGTTTCAAGCCCTCGTCCTCCCCGGAACCCCAACCGCCCCGTCCTCCCCCTCCCACACCGCTCCCCAAACAAACAGCACCCAGGGCAGATAGAAAAACCCCATCCCTACCGCGACCCCCCCGTGAAGGAGGGTGATGAACATGGCAAAGGTCCGACGCCAGCGGGGAAAGAGGAAAAGGGGGCCCATGCCTTCAACGAAGAGGGTGGAAATGGCCAGGGTCCCACACAGGAGAGGCTGGGAAGCGAGGGCCCATCTCAGCGAAGACACCGGCCAGGGAGCCTCAAAGGCCCTCTCCGCCAGGAGGAGCTGAAGGGTACCTGGGGTCACCCATTCCAGGCCCCCGCTCCGGATTTTTGCCAGGGCCGCCAGGAAGTACACCGCTCCCACCACCCCCGCCGTTCCTTCCAATCCTCGCTGGTTCTGCGGCCCTCTGAAGCCCGGAAAACCCGCCCCCAAGGCCCATCCCCACAGGCCAGCGGCGGGCAGCATCTTGCCGTGACGCATTCCCACCTCCCCTGGCCACTGGGAATCTTCCACCAGCGCCAGAAAACCCAAGGCCACTCCTGCCAGAATGGCTCCAGCCAAGGGCCGTCGGTTGTTCATCCATCCCCACAGGCCCCACATGGACGCCGCCAGGGCCAGGAGAACCGGAACAGGATGGGTGAAGGAGGCGAAGACCGATCCGTCCCCCGGACCCTGGTCGAAGAGGATATGGGCGGCTGAACCGCCGGCTGGCAGGGTAAATCCCGCCCCCATCCACCATCGTCCCCGGCTTATCGCTTCCATGCGGTCCCGGATGCCACCCATTGGAAGCGCTTCTGGAGAACTCCTTGGGAATTGACCTTCAGCAACATATACCCGTAGCGGACCGAAACCCGCCTTGCTCCCTTCCCCATGGGAATGGGGGTGCTGAAGGAGGAGTGGGCGGCAATCCACGCCTTGGCCTCCTCGACTCGGTAGACCTGAGAACAGGGGATCCCATGAGGCAGCATCTCCCCAGGGTTGATTCCAGAAAACACAGTAAAATCAAAGAGGTTTGCTGTCTTCCCATCCGCCTGAAACACTGGAACCGCCCCTTCGTCCCGGGAAGAAGAGGCGGCATACATGGAGTAGAGGGAGAAGGGGTGGGCCTCGCCGATGAGCAGGGAGGCGACAGTCCACAGGGCGAAGAGCGTCAGCCCCAGCCACCGGAGGGGAACGGGTGCGGCTACCACAGTCCCCAGGTGTTGACGGGAATGGGCCACCCCTCGGGAAAGATCAGATAGGCCACCCCAGAGGACGCTTCCAGCCAAACGGTTTCCAATTGTTCCCGGTCGTAGGTGCGCTGCACCGAAGCGTCATTGGGAGAGGCGGGATCGTTGTTGACGGGATCCCCATTGCCATCGAATCCCACCACCACCTGAAGGTGACCATCCGTCGAGGAAATGGGGGAGCCATCCAATTCCCCCGGTCCATAAGCAACCGAAATCACTACAGGAACTCCTGCTTCGATCCAGGCCTCCACCTGTCCCAGGCTGTCCAAACGCGCCACCATCCCCGACAGGCCATAGGCGCTGGCAAAGGCCACGTTGAACGGCCAGTTTCCGTTTCCCCCGTACGCGTCGTCCCAGGTTCCCAAAGCGACATCCGGCACCGCGAGTTCGAGATTGGAATCCCCGGTCTGGTTGGCCCAGAAGGCCATGACCATGGAGGTGGAGGTGGGGCTGCACCAGGCCTCCCCCTCATCGAACTCCATCTGGGAGCGCTCGGGCACGTCCAGGACGATTCCGCTGGCGACTCCTCCCGGGGAGGAGGGATGGCTGGAGGTGGCGCTGGTGACCGACAGGGCAGCTCGCCTCACCACCGGCACCCTGCCGGAAATCCCCGAGAACAAGGTCAGGCGGTAGCGAAGGGCCTCGGCCGCAGAGGACAGGTGCAGGGTATCGGTCCACACCTCTCCGTGGGAATCCTCCTGCCCTTCCACCGAGGTTCTGCGGATCGTTCCCGACCCGGCGGCCCACACCCCCAGGTTGTAGGCCCCCGTCCAGGTTCCCGAGAAGCGGGCCATCACCTCCACCTGGATCCAGGTTCCATCGGGGGTGTCGGCGTTCCAGGAGGGGATGATCTCCCGGATGGAGACCGAGGGGGTGAGCACGTCGGAGGTCCAGGTGCCGTATCGATAGGAACCCCCGTTGTAGAGGCCGGTTGAATCGGTGCCGGTGAGGGCCGAAGATTCATCCAGGACGATGCCCCCCTCGTTGCGGACGGTCACTCCCTCAGAGGTGCCCAGGGCAAAATCCCCGTGAGTGCGGTCGATGCAGGTGACCGAACCGGAACCAGGGGAAGGGGTGCCGCAGGAGGGTCCGGCCTCTTCTCCCGTGGGAGTGGTGTCGTCGTCCCAGGAAGAGGTGGTGTCATCGTCTCCCGAAGTGGTGGTGTCGTCATCGGGGGACTCATCGTCGTCAGCGGGGGAACCATCGTCGTCGGACGGACTGTCATCATCTCCGGGTTGGCCATGGATGGCGTCGTCGTCGTCATCAGTCGGGGGAGAGCAGGCCAGGAGAAATCCTCCCATGAGGATGGAAATACAT
>CAYRTW010000342.1:0-4515 GCA_964426935.1 uncultured Rickettsiales bacterium | reverse complement strand
CCATTCCAGACAGGGGCCGTTTGGGTCCCCCCGCCTCAGGTCACCCTCCCGGTTTTCTCGGAGGGGTGGAGATTCGATGGAAATCCAAGCGGGAGAAGGCCAGAATGGGCGGCGCGGGAAGGCCCCGTCTCTCCGAAGAGGTTCTCGTGTCCCGATGGATGGTTCCCTGGTGCGTCATCATCTTCGCTACGGGGATGGGCTGCCTCCTTCCCCCTCCGGCGAAAGCGGCCTCCTCCCCGGATTTCAGGCTCCACCTGGCCTTGGAGGAATTGCTCTCACCTCCATCGTCTTCATCTCCTCCCCGCTGCGGCACCGCCCTGGTGCGAGAGGTGATGGCTCGCTGGGATGAACTGCCTCCTTCAGACCAGGATCTGCTGCGAAGCCGTGGAATCGACCGGGATCGGGTCCCTCCCCAGGCGGCCATGGGGGGCGATTGCACCACCAACTTCTGCTACATCGTCGGCGATGACGGGTGGAGCAGCAGTCTTCTGTCCACGGTCAGAGAGGCGGCAGAGAACTCCTGGACCACTGAAGTGGAGGAGATGAACTACGAGCAGCCCCCCAACTCCTCCAGCTACTACATCGACGTGTACATCGCCAACACCGGGTCCGACGCCCCCTCCATGGACTCCTCCCTCTACGGCTACACCACCTTCTACGGCAGCGGCACCCCCTATCTGGTCCTCAACGACGACTACTCCTGGAGCGGCATTTCCGATGAAGACGCCCTGAAGGTCACCCTGGCCCACGAGTTCTTTCACGCCGTCCAGGGCTCCTATGATTTCTATCAAGCCCAGTGGCTGATGGAGGGGACAGCGGCCTGGATGGAGGACGAGGTCTACCCCAACATCAACGACTACGTTCAGTACGTGGCCGGCGGTGGATACGGCGGATTCCTGGATTACCCCGAACAGTCCCTGCAATACGCCGATGGGTATCACGAATACGGCTGTGCCCTGTTCTGGAAGTACCTCAGTGAGCACGGGGGCGGCCCGGATCTGGTCCGCAAGATGTGGCAGAAGGCGGCCACCCAGGGGGCGATGTCCGCTCTTTCGTCGCTGCTGAGCGACCAGGGGACTTCGGTGCGGGACACCTTCGCCGAGTTCATGGTGGTCAACGCGGTGGGGGACTATGAGGATGGGGAGTTCTTCGGGGACCCCTGGATCATGGACACCCACACCTCCTACCCGGTGGGGGAAAGTTCCTTTGACGAGTACCTCCCCGACTACCTGGGGGCCAATTACGTACGCTTCCGGGCCTCGAATCCAGGCACCCTGACGGTGAGCTTCGATGGAGACGACTCCCTTTCCGGCGATGACGTGACCTGGGTGGCCGAGATGGTGGCGGAGAAGGAGTCGGGGGGGTATGACCGATTTCCCTTCTCCCTGAACGGCAACAACCAGGGGGAGAAATCGGTGCCAGACCTGGACAGCACCTACACTCGGGCCTTTCTGGCGGTGGGAGTGGTGAGCGATCTGGGACACGGGGAGAATCAATACAACGGGGTCGGATACAGCTATTCGGCCACCTTTGCCGAAGGGGGGACCGAAGATGACGACACTCCGGCGGACGATGATGATGATGCCACCGCGTCGGATGACGACGACGATGCCACCTCCTCGGATGACGACGCCACGGCATCGGACGACGACAACTCTGGCGACGATGACAACTCCGGCGATGACGATGATGCTGGGGACGATGACAACTCGGGGGACGACGACGACAACTCTGCCGAAGAGGGCCGGGCGGTGGCCTGTGCCTGCACCAGTTCGGGAGAGGGAGGGTCGGGGGCTTCCACGCTGACCCTGCTGGCGGTGGGGGCCTCCCTGTATAGACGTCGGCGAGGAATCAACGGCTGATCCCTCCTCCAGGCCCTCCTCGCTTCCCGGCCCCTCCCCTCCGTCGTACACTGCCCCGCCCTTTGGCGCGGTAATCGCCTTTCGGCACGAAAATCGGTTCGGCGCCTCTTCTGAAGAAGGGGGCCAAAGGTGCGGATCATGAGCGCAACATTGCGGTATCTCTCGGGAATTCAACCTTCCGGCCAGCTCCATCTAGGCAACTGGTTCGGAGCCATCTCCCAGCATCTGGAGCACCAGGAACGGGGCAACTCGTTCTATTTCATCGCCAACTACCACGCCCTCACCACCGTTCAGGACGCGGCGACCCTGCGGGAGTACACCTTTGACGTGGCCGCTTCGTACCTGGCCTTGGGGCTTGATCCCTCCCGGGCGGTGCTTTTTCGGCAGTCGGACGTCCCCGAGGTCACCGAACTCACCTGGCTGTTGATGACGGTGACCGGCATGGGGCTGCTGGAAAGGGCGGTCTCCTACAAGGACAAGACGGCCCGGGGGCTCCCCACCTCGGTGGGGCTGTTCAATTATCCTCTGCTCATGGCCGCCGACATCCTCGCCTATGATTCCCAGGTGGTTCCGGTGGGACAGGATCAGATTCAACATATTGAAATCACTCGGGATGTCGCCAACGCCTTCAACCACCTCTACCAACGGCCGGTGTTCGTGATTCCCGAACACAAGGTCAACGCCCAGGCTCACGTCCCCGGCCTGGATGGGGCCAAGATGTCCAAGAGCTACGGAAACACCGTGCCCATTTTCGCCACCGGGAAGGATCTGAAGCGCCGCATCATGTCCATCCAGACTGACGCCACTCCCCTGGGCGACCCCAAGAATCCCGACACCTGCAACGTGTTTGCCCTGTACTCCCTGTTTGCCACCCCGGATGAAAAAGCGGAGATGGCGGCGAATTACCGCCGGGGAGGGTATGGGTATGGGGACGCCAAGCTGGCCCTGCTAGGGAAGATCGAAGAGCGTTTTGCGGTTCCTCGGGAGAAGAGGGCGGCTCTGGAGAAGGACCGGGACGCGGTGGAGGATGTTCTGCGGGAGGGGGCTCGCACCGCCCGGGAAGTGGCGCGGAAGGTCACCGACCGGGCTCGATCCGCCTGCGGGTTGACCTGAGATGGCGCCTCCTCCCCGCTTGAACGAAGAAGGGCTCCGCAGCGACGGTTCCCCCCTCCTCTATGCAGAATACATCAACGTTTCTGAACTGTTGACCTCGCTTCGGCTCCCTGAGCAGTGTCCCCGGGGTCAGGATCCCAAGGAATGGCCCCAGCGCCCTGCCGGGTGGAAGCCGGGGGATCCCTGGCCTCGGGGGGAGAAGTGGTGTCACGACGAGGTGCTGTTCATCACCACCCACCAGGTCTTCGAGGTGTGGTTCCGCCAGGTTCTCCACGAGCTGGACGACGTGATGGTGAGGGCAAGAGAGGCGGCGGCTCATCAACAGCGGGAGATTCCCCTGGTCAACCTGGCCCGGCGCCGTCCTGATGACTTTCCCCTTGGCAACCACCTGGAGAGATATCCCCAACTGCGGACCCTGGCTGGGGAATTGGGCCCCTCACATCCCCTGGCGACCACCTTCGCCCCCGCCTGGTTCCATGTGGACGCCCTGAGCCCTCGCCTGTCCCTGTTGGCCGAAGAACTCCCGTCCTGGACGGAGAGAATCCATCGGGCCGCCTCCATCCTCACCGTCTGCATCCCCTTCTTCGACGTTCTCTCCCAGATGACTCCGGACTCCTTCCTGGCCTTTCGGGATCGGCTGAATCCGGCATCCGGCTTTGGTTCCAGCCAGTTCCGGCAGATCGAAATCCTGCTGGGTCTGCGGGAGAGGCATCTGGCCAAGGTGGATTGGAAGGGGAGGGGTTCAGTCCGGGTGGGTCGCCACCTGGCCAAGGCGGGCTTTGAGATGCCGGAAGGGCCGGGAGATGCCCGGGAGTCCTTTGCCCGCCACTATCCCAAGGGAGAGCAGGGGATCCTGGTGAAGCGTCTGGGGGAGCCCTGCCTGCGGGACCTCCTGTATTGGCTGCTGAACGCGGTGGAGCTGAACGGGGAGGAGGGAGGAGGAAGATTTGCCGCCGCCGACCGCCTGGGGAACGCCCTGTACCGCCGCACCTCCCGGGAGGATCAAAGGGACCCTCCCCACGGGGGAATCTCCGCCCTCCACGAGCGGTGGCGAGACCTGAGCCGCCTCCTCTCCCACTCCGAAGCGGTCCACGCCGCGCGACTCCTCGATCCGGCCTGTCCCTTCCCCGCCCTGCGCCAGTTTACTGAGGCCTGCCTGACCCTGGACAACGCCCTCCTCTCCTGGCGGGACACCCACCTCCGCTTCGTGGGAAGGATGATCGGGGCCCGCCCCGGCACCGGCGGTGGGGGCATGAAATACCTGAGGACGACCGTGGATCCCAGCGCTTCCGGGCACCTTCGCATGGCCTTTCCCTGCTTGTGGGAGGGGCGGAGTTTGCTGGTGAGGGAGTAGATGGGGGAGTGGGTCTTTTGTAGAGGATCCATTCCAGACACGAGGCCTCCTCTTGTCAGGCCCAGACGAAGCGGGAAACCCGCGTTATCGTTCCGTGGGACCCACGCCGAAGTCGACCCATCTGGCCGCTGCGATCTCGTGGATTTGCTGGATCTCACCCTGCACCCCGGCCCGCCGCCCCTTCCC
>CAYRTW010000341.1:0-4546 GCA_964426935.1 uncultured Rickettsiales bacterium | reverse complement strand
CCCGGGGCGCGTTTGTGTTCTGCTCGGTCCTCTACCCCGAGGCGTTCTCCGGTCAGCCCTTCTGCCAGGTGTCGATTCTGGGGAGGAGAGCCACGACCGCCTCCATCTCCGGCCTGGTGGATATGGGCTTCGACCGCAACATCAAGGTGATGCTGGACGGAAAGCTGGAAGACTCGGGCACCAACTTCCTGGGCTCCTGCGTGGGGCACGACGCCATCTTGGGCACGGCGCTGTGGATCGAGGCCGGGCGAGAAATTCCCAATGGCTACTTCATCTTGGGGCAGGAGGAGCATTGGCTGAAGCGCATCACCCCAGGGCTTCCACCGGGAGAACCCCTGGTGGTCCGAGGGGGCTCCCTGGTGGTTCACGGCGGAAAGAAGGAAGCGTGAGGATGGATATGGAGGATGCGGATCCAGGGTTTCCCGGCGAAGGCTGGCGGTTCTCCTCTGCGGGCAGACGGGAAGGGGGAAACTCCTGATGCGCTGGCAACTGGTGGATCGCATCACCGACATCACCCCTGGCGAGTCAGCCCGTGGATGGAAGACCCTGCCCCCGGATCTGCCCTTGTTTGGAGATCATTTTCCCGGTTTCCCGGTCGTGCCCGGGGTGCTTCTGGTGGAGATGGTCGCCCAGTTGGCCGGAAAGCTCATCGAAGTGACCGTCTATGGGCAGTCGAGCATCTGGGTGTTTCCCATCCTGTCCATGGTGAAAGAGACCAAGTTTCGCTCCTTTGTAAAGCCGGGGGAGGAGATCGAACTCATCGCCCGCCTCTCCTCTCTGCGCCCCGAATCCGCCCTGATCGACGGCCGCATCCAAGTGGGTGGGAAGAGGAGAGCCCAGATGGAGATGGTCTTCGTCTTCAATCCCTCGGGTGTGCCCGATCAGATTCACGGTCTGACCCTGGAGCAGTTCGAGCGCAATGAATTGGAACGCCTGGGGTGGCCCATGCCCGATTCGGGGAGGGCCTCGTGATGGGAGAAAGGGTGGTGGTCACCGGCATGGGAGCCTTCACCCCCCTGGGGAAGGATCTCCCCTCTTCCTGGGAGGCCCTTCTGCGGGGAGAGGTTCGCATCGGGCCCATCACCCGGTTTGACGCTTCGGGCTTCGCCACCCGCATCGCCGCCGAAGCCCGCCACCCCCTGCCGACGGCGGATTCGGAGCTTCCCGAGCTGTTTGATCGCCGCACTCGCATGGCCCGGGTGGCGGCGCGAGAGGCATGGAAGGACGCGGGGTTGGGTGAGGGAACCCCTCCCTACGCCCCTGACCGGATGGCGGTGTCGGTGGGTTCGGAGGCGGCCCGTAAACTTCTGGAACAGGCGGCAGAGCGCTATTTCCGATTCCGCCATGTAACCGACCTTCGAGAGGCCTTGCCCTACGTCGATCCCCTGGAGTTTCCCCGCCTCCACATGTCGGTCCCCGGCCTCCTCATCGCCCGGGAGATCGGCGCCCGAGGGCCCCTCCGCACCTCCTCCACCGCGTGTACCTCCGGCTCACAGGCGATCGGCGTGGGCCTGCGCCTCCTCCAGAGAGGGGACGCCGATGTGGTGCTGGCGGGGGGCTGTGACGCCCTGGTGGAGGTGTTCATGGTGATGGGATTTTCCCTTCTGGGGGCCCTTTCTCAGAGGAATGATGAACCCCTGCGGGCCAGTCGCCCCTTTGACGCCGACCGGGACGGTTTTGTCCTGGGGGAAGGAGCGGGGTTCCTGGTGCTGGAGCGAGAAGGGGCGGCCCGGGCCCGGGGGGCACAAATCCTGGCGGTCCTGGGGGGCTACGGCAACTCCAACAACGCCTACAGAGTGACCGACTCTCCCCCCGATGGCGGTGGGGCCTGGCAGTCCATGAAGGGGGCCCTGGATGATGCCGGAATTCCTGCAGAGGCCGTGGGCTACGTCAACGCCCACGGCACCTCCACAGTCATGAACGATCTCTCCGAGACTCTGGCGATTCGCGCCGCCCTGGGACCTCACGCCGATCGGGTGGGAGTGTCCTCCAACAAGAGTCAGATGGGACACCTGGTGGCCGCAGCCGGAGCGGTGGAGGCAGCGTTCACCGTCCTGGCCCTGCGAAACGGCATCCTCCCCGCCACCATGAACCTCGACAAGCCCGACCCCGCCTGCGATCTGGATTACATCCCCCACACCCCCCGAAAGACCGAAGTGGAGTGGGCCCTGTCCAACTCCTTCGGCTTCGGGGGATCCAACGCCACCCTGGCGTTTCGGAGGGCAGGGTGAAGACCCGCCCGACCTCCGCCGAGGACATCGTCGTGACCGGCATCGGGCTGGTGACCCCCTTGGGAACGGGGAGGGAAGCCTCGGTGGCGGGATGGCGGTCAGGAGTGTCGGCGGTGGGGCCGATTCGAGCCTTTGACACTTCCCAGTTTCCCTGGCCAGCGGGGGCGGAGGTAGGGGATTTTGACCCTCGCAAGCTTCCTGATCGCAAGGCGATCAAGCTGATGAGCCGTAGCGCTCGGCTGGCGGTGGCGGCAGCGGGGGACGCCCTGGCCGATGCCGGAACGGGAGCGGTGACCGACGGAGCCCGGTGTGGGTTGTTCGGAGCCGCAGGGTACGAAGTACCGGAGATGGGCGACGTGGTGGGGATGATGGCCGGGTCTCGGGTGGAGGACCCTGGCCTCGACGCCCCCGCTCCTGGCTCAGGGCGCGTTCCCCTTTCCCTTCATCGCCTGTTCACTTCGGGGAGGGACCAGATGAACCCCATCGATGCCCTGAAGGTCCTGCCCAACATGGCCCTGGCTCATGTGGCTATCACCTACGGGATCAAGGGGGTCAACGCCTCCCTGGGGCCTTTTGGAGCCTCGTCCCTGTCCTGTGTGGCCGAGGCGGCCCGGGCCATCCTTCGGGGTTCCTGCGACTGTGCCCTGGCGGGGGGTACCGATTCTCAGGTGAACCCCTTTCTCCTGTCCTACCTGGGCACCCGGGGACTCCTTTCCCCCACCGGTTCCTGCCGACCCTTCGCCGATGACCGGGACGGTACCGTGCCGGGGGAAGGTTCCGCCTTCTTCTTCCTGGAGAGCCGGTCCCGCGCTGAAGCTCGGGGAGCCCGGGCGTGGGCCCGATTCGCAGGGGCGGCCTCCCACTGCGACGTGAGGAGCGATGTGATGGCCTGGGGAGATGCGGAGACCTCGCTGGGATACTACTTGTGTGGATTTCGCCTTCTGGAGGAGACGGGATGGACCGCCAGGGAGGTGGATACCCTCGCTGCGGATGGATGGGGGACGGTGCGAGGGGACGCTGCCGAGGAGGGAGCCATTCGAGAGTTGTTCTCTGGTGTGGGACCCACGCGGCAGGCCACCAAGGGACATCTCGGGCACTGTGGAGGAGGGGCCGGCATTCTCGACGCAGGATTGGTCTTGACCTCTTCATCAAAGGATCTCAATCGGATCTTCGTATGGGCGATGGATCCTTCCGGAGCGACAACGGGGCTGGCCCTGGAGAAGGAGGGGGGCCAATGAGCCTCCCCCATCGCAGGGTGGTCATCACCGGGATGGGAGTGGTGACTCCCCTTGGGTTTTCTCCCCATGCCCTTTTCGACGCCGTGGCGGCGGGACGGAGTGGAGTGACCACTCTGGACGCTTTCGACACCGAAGGATTTGAGGTCAAGGTAGCCGCCCGCATCCGGGATTTCGATGAGGAGAGGCAGGTTCCATCCGAGTTGAGGGGAGTTCTGGGACGCGCCTTGGACCGGAAGACCGCCTTCGGAGTGGCGGCGGCGGAGCAGGCGGTGATGAACGCTTTTGGGGCCTCGGGGATCCCTGAGGGGTGCCCCACCTTCCGCAGGGGAATTCATGTCGCCACCGGGCTGACCTCCACAGAGAGAGTGGAGGCGGAGACCGATTTTCTGGCCCATCTGGATGGGGCTGGCCGCTACGACCCTCGCTCCGCAGGGAGGGCCGCCAGGGGAAACGATGGATTGTATGCCTGGCGCCACCTGACCGACCTGTGCGCGGGGATCCTGGCCAGGCGACACCAGATCACCGGCCCGGTGCTGACCAATCACGGAGCCTGCGCCGCCGCCGCCCAAGCCATTGGCCAGGCAGCCCACGAGGTGCGAGAGGGGCGTTGCGATGTGGTCCTGTGCGGGGGATTCGAATCCATGATCCACCCCTTCGGGGTCCTTTCCTTCGCTCTCCTGGGTGCCCTGTCCACCAGCCAGGATCGCCCTCCGGAGGAGGTGTCTCGACCCTTTGACCGCACTCGCGACGGCTTCGTCATCGGCGAAGGAGCGGCGATGTTCATTCTGGAGCCTTTGGAGGCCGCCCTTCATCGGGGCTGCCACATCCATGGGGAAATCGTCGGCTACGGAAGTTCCCTGGACGCCTTCCGGGTGACTGCTTCCCCTTCCGACGGAGAGGGGGCGGCCCGGGCCATGGTGGAAGCCCTTCGGGACGCAAGGATCGATCCGAAGCAGATCGGATACATCAACGCCCATGGCACCGGCACCCCCTTGAACGACGGACATGAGACCCATGCCATCAAAAGGGTCTTCGGAGGAAGGGACTCTGCCCCTCCGGTGAGCAGCACCAAGTCCA
>CAYRTW010000340.1:0-4546 GCA_964426935.1 uncultured Rickettsiales bacterium | reverse complement strand
GGCTTTGAGCCCCCCTTTCTTCTCTGGGAAGCCTGCCTGCGCCAAGGTTCGGGGGAGGAGCGGCGGGAGCTGGAGACCCTGGTTCCCATGGTTTCGGGAGGACGCTGGGAGCAGTGGGGGCCCTGGGTGGAGACCCTGTGTCAGCAAGGAGAAGGCGAGAAGGCGGCCCGGTGGCTGGAGAGGGGGCGAAGCCAGGCAGGTCCCCTTTCTCCCCAGGGGGCGCGAAGGCTGGCCCCCCTGTTGGTCAAGGGCTTGAAAGAGGAGACCCAGGAGGAGGTGCGCGCCTCCCTGGATGCCGATGAGCCCCTGGCCAGAGAGATGGATGCCCGTAGGGCTCAGAGGGAGGAAGAGAAGAAGAGGGTCGAATCCCTCGTCCAGGACGTGATTTCCGGTAGCGTTCTCCGGGTCAACGAGGCAGCGGCCGCCCTGCAAAGGCTGGATCCTTCCCGTCTGCAAAGCCCGGAGGTCACCGCCGCCATCGAGAGGGCCAAGGCGGTGGAACGCAGCCCCCTGTCCTCCATCCTCCGGGACCTTCAATCCCGAGGAGGCTTCGAGAAGGAGGCCCGGCAGGCCCTCCATCAAGCGAAGGCGTCGGGGGAGCTGCCCGACATGGTCGCGGAGCTGGCCAAGAGGGCCTCGGAGGCGGGTGAAGGCGATCCTGGCCCCCTTCTGTGGTGGGGGAGAGCTCTCCTGGTTCATGGACAGGTGATGGCCGCAGAGAAGGCCTTTGTCCGGGCCATCGCCGCCGTCCAGAATCCAGCCCGCCGCACCGAATGGTCCCTGGAGTGGGGAGAGGCTGCCCTCCAGGAGGGGGAGAAGAAACGAGCCTTTGCCTTCTTGGACAAACAACTGAAGCTGGGGGGAGACGCCCGCAGCCTGGATGCCGGCCTGCTGAACTGGTGGGAGACCGGTAAGGTATCGGCGGACGACGCCCCCGAGTTGCGCCGGATCCTGGACAAGGCCGGGGGTGTGAGGACCTTCCCCCGAATGGGGGCCAAACTGGCCGAGTTGGAGCAGGCCGAGCCCTGGAAGCTGGCGCTGGCTCGGCTCAAGATGAAGTGATGAGAACCGGGGAACCCCAGGAGGAGCCTGACCGTTGACCCATCCCCCTGCGGGGAATTCTTCCCGAGAGCTATGAGCCCCTCTTCCCCTGCTTCCCCCTCCGAACCCGGAGTTCCCCCTCGGCGCCGACTTCCTGCAGCGGTGATGGCCCTGGGAATCACCAGCTTCTTCTCCGACGTGGGCTCGGAGATGATCTTTCCCCTGCTTCCGGTGTTCGTGGCCTCCTTGGGGGCCAGCCCGACCTTTCTGGGGCTGGTGGAGGGTCTGGCCGACGCCACCTCCAGTCTGTTGAAGCTCCTTTCCGGGCGCCTTTCTGACCACACCCGACGCCACAAACCGTGGGTGCTCCTGGGGTACAGCGTGGCGGCACTGGTGCGGCCCCTCATGGCCCTGGCCACCCTCCCTGGGCACGTCCTCGCCGTTCGCATGACTGATCGGGTGGGCAAGGGGCTGCGCACCGCTCCTCGGGACGCCCTCATCGCCAACGCGGTGACCCCGGAGGAATCGGGGCGAGCCTTCGGATTTCAGCGAGCGCTGGACCACGCCGGTGCGGTGCTGGGGCCCCTCATCGCCACTACCCTGCTAAGCCTGGGATGGCCCATCCGCCAGGTGTTCTGGGCGGCGGTGATTCCGGGGGTGCTGTCCATGGTGGCGGTGATGATCATCCGGGAGCCTCCTCCTCCCGTCCCCCTCCAAGTGGAGGCAAGTCCCTCGGGCTCGGCTCCCCTCCCTGGCTCCTTCAAGGCCTGGCTGGTCATCCTTTTTCTCTTTTGCCTGGGCAATTCCTCCGATGCCTTTCTCCTGCTCCGGGCCAGGGATCTGGGGGTCCCCATGGCTTCTCTTCCCCTGTTGTGGGCCATGCTTCACATCGCCAAGGGGGTGAGCGCATACGCCTTTGGAGATTGGTCGGATCGGGTGTCCCGGTTTCAACTCATTGCCGCCGGGTGGGGAATCTTCGCCGGAACCTACCTGGCTTTTGGAGTGGCCACCCAAGTCTGGCAGGCCTGGGTCCTTTTCCTTCTCTACGGCCTCTACTATGGCCTGACCGAGCCGGCAGAAAGAGCGGTGGTCAGGGACCTCGTTCCCCAGGAGAAGAGGGGAACGGCATACGGGGCCTATCATTTCGTGATGGGGGTGAGTGCCATCCCCGGGGGGCTCCTCACCGGATGGCTGTGGCAAACCTACAGCTCCACCCTCGCCCTCACCGTGGGAGCCACCCTGGCGGGAACCGCAGCGGTGGCCCTGGTGGTCTGGGACCGGATCACCGCCAGGCAGAAACTCGCCCCTTGACCTTCTATCTCCTGATGATTCCTCAGAAAAAGCAGCCAAGAGCGCACGAAAGATCGGCGCAGGCCACCACGCAGGCGAACACGTCCATAACATCGGCTGCCCCACACAGGCCCCACCCACTTCCGTCGCAACAGCCGCCCAGGGGCAGGCTCATCACCGGTTGATCGGGATCGTTGGAGAGGATTTCCAGGGAGCCCCCCGCCAGCACATCAAGGCAGGTATCTCCAAACAGGGAGCCGGGCGACCATTCGAGCTCAACAGTCCCGTTCTCCCCGGGGGAAAGGAGAAGGGAGGGGGGATCCGCCCCAATTCCTCCCGAGGAAAGCCCGTTGCTGACGTAGTTCACCCCCGTCACATTCAGATCGGCCGTTCCCACATTGGAAATCTCCAGAGAGAACCACACCGAAGAATCCACGTCCCCGAAGTCCACCATCTCTGGAGACACCCGCAGATCGGGGAGGCAGGTGGGACAGCCTTCCTCCCCCGTGCCACTCAGAGGAATCTCCGCCTGAGGAAGGGTGGGGTCATTGGTGATCACCTGAAGAATGGCTGTCCCCTCTCCCACGTCCTCCGGCTCATAGCGCACCTCCACCACGGCCTCCTCTCCCGGAGCCAGCCAGGCGGGGGGAACCAGGCCCGACACCGCAAAGCCCGCGTCTCCCACCACCGTCAACTCCTGGATCTCCAGGGTTCCTGAGCCGACGCTGCTCAGCGCCAACTCCAGGCTGGTGAACTGCCCCAAGCTGACCGAACCAAAGGAGAGGGAGGCGGGAGCCCAGCTCAGATGAGCCTCGCCGGGAGAAGGGGTGGAGTCGTCGTCGCCCTCCTCCTCATCGCAGGAGAGGCCGACGGTGCAGGCATACACCTCCACCGTCAATCGGGGCCAGTCGGGGTGGTCGGTGAGCACCTCCACTTCCGTCGTCACCTCCACCGGCGCCTGGGGGGAAAAACCGATGAGGATGGCGTGACGAGACCCGGGAAGCAGAGGATCTCCGGGAAGTTCAAGAAGATGCAGCCCGGAAACGTCCCCTTGAAGCACCGTGGCCGAGGTCACCTGAACTTCATCCGAGGTGTCGTTGATCATCAAGAAGGACCCCTGCACCTCCTCCAGCACCGTCACCGGAGAGAAACTCAGTCGGGGGGGATCGGTCCAGAGCCTCACGTCGGAGGATTCCCCCGAATCGAGGCGACACCCCGCCATTCCCCCCACCAGCCCCACACAAAGGAGCCACCTCAGTGGGGTAAAAACGCCAGGGGAGAAGAGGGAGCAGGGCATGAGCGCATCCATGGGGCGGGACCCATTGTAGGGGATGCCCTTCTCCGATGCCGTCCCCCCCTCTTTTTCACCTCGTCAACAGCTCTTTCCCCGCTTCAAAAGCTTCTCTCACCCCAGCAGGCTTCGCAGCATCCACGCCGTCTTTTCGTGAATCTGCAGCCTTTGGGTGAACAGGTCCATGGTCACCTGATCGTCGGCCTGGGCAGCGGCAGGGAGAGCCGACCGGATGGTGCGGATCACCGCCTCGTGCCCCTGCATGATCTGGCGCACCATGTCCATGGCCGAGGGAACTCCCGAAGCCTCCTCAATGCAGGTCAGGGCGGCGAAATCCCGGTAGCTGCCTGGAGCAAACGCCCCCAGGGAGCGAATGCGCTCCGCCACCAGATCCACCGCTCCCCACAGCTCGGTGTATTGCATCATGAACATGGCATGGAGGTCGTTGAACTGGGGACCGGTGACGTTCCAATGGAAGTTGTGGGTCTTGAGGTACAGGGTGTAGGTGTCCGCCAGGACCTTCCTAAGCCCTTCGATGATGGCGTGGCGATCTCCCTCAGCGATACCGATGTCGAGACTCATGAGGCGCTCCTTTTCCTTGGTCGGCGACCCCCCTCCGGGGAGAACCGGCGCCGGTGGCGAACTCGGGTCCAGAAGGTGGGCACGATAAGACGGGATGCAAGGGAGAGATTGTCCCACAGCAAAGACCCTCCCCCTCCCCGACCTCCCCCCTCGTTCCTATAGTGCCATCCCTTTGCGGAGATTCCCCGATGACTTCCTCTCCTCGCCATTCCCCCATCGTCATCGCTGGCAGCGGCGCTGCGGGTTATACCGCCGCCCTCTACGCCGCCCGGGCCGGCTTCTCCCCTCAGGTCGTGGAGGGTCTGCAGCCGGGGGGGCAGCTCACCATCACCAGCGAGGTGG
>CAYRTW010000339.1:0-4572 GCA_964426935.1 uncultured Rickettsiales bacterium | reverse complement strand
CTCGTCGGTCACCGTGCCGACGAGGAAACCGGGATAAGGGGCCACCGCCGAATCATCCTCCTCCCCGGAATCATCATCAATGAGGCCATCGTCGTCGGTGGGCCTCTCGGTTTGACATCCCGCACCGAGGAGAAGGGCGAGCAGGGGAAGGAGACGCTTCATGGGGGCACTTTCGGCTTGCCGGAATGGCCTGTCAAACGGCTGGGAAGCTGGCATCATGCCCTTCTGAACCGAGCTTCAACCGAAGCGAGAAAGATCGATATGCGAATCTTGTACGGGGTGGTGGGAGATGGAATGGGGCACGCCACACGGAGCCGGGTGGTCATCGAACACCTCCTCTCCCGGGGGCACCAGGTGAGAGTGGTGGTGTCCCAGCGGGCCTTTCATTTCCTGAAGGACCGGTTCACGGGTCGGCCCCGCATCGGGTTTCACGAGATCCATGGTCTGAAGCTGGTGTATCAGGGCCAGGAGTTGGACCTCTCCGAGTCCGTGCTCCGCAACATCCTTGGGGCTCCTGGGGGAATGCTTCACAACATGGGAGTCTATCTGCGCCTTCTGGGAGAGGATTTTCAGCCGGAGGTGGTGATCTCCGACTTCGACTCCTGGGCGTTTCTATACGGGTTGAATCACTGGATTCCGGTGATTTCAATCGACAACATGCAGGTGATCAACCGCTGCGCGCACAGCGATGAGGTGACCCAGTCCCGCTGCCCGGCTTTCCTCCTCGCCAAGGCGGCGGTCAAGGTACGGCTGCCAGGGGCGTGGCATTATCTGGTGAGCAGCTTCTTTTTCCCGCCGGTTCGGAAGGAGAGAACCACCCTCGTTCCCCCCATCCTCCGCCCCGACATTCTGGAGGCGAAGCGAGAGCCTCAGGGGCACATCCTGGTGTATCAGACCGCCGCCAACAATCCTTCGCTCATGGAGACCTTTGCCCGCCTTCCCTACCGGTTCCGGGTGTATGGAATGGGCAAGGAGGGGGAGCAGGGGAACCTGTCTTTTCGCACCTTTTCCGAGGAGGGATTTGTGGAGGACCTCCGCAGTGCCCGGGCGGTCATTGCCAACGGCGGCTATTCCCTGATGAGTGAGGCGGTCCATCTGGGAGTCCCCATGCTGGCGTTTCCCCTCCAGGGTCAATATGAGCAGGAGTTGAACGCTCGCTACCTGGAAAAACTGGGATACGGCTGTCGCGCCGATTCAACAGAGGAAGGAGACATCGAGTCATTCTTGAGACAGACCGACGATTTTTCTCACGCCCTGCAATCTTATCCACGTCAGGGCAATGATTTATTGTTTCAGTGCGTCGATGAGCTTCTTCGCCGGGCGGAGCAGGGGGAGGCCCCGCCGGTGCGGATTTCCAACCCAGGGATGGGTCAGTTCCCGCTGGAAAAATGAGGGCAGTTCGTCTGTGAGTCATCCAGGGAGAGAGACGACCTGGAGAGCAGAAAGGGCCTCTTTTTCCGCCGCCACCCCCTCCCCGAGGGCCGTCCCCAAGGAGGCGTAGAAGCGAGCCAGTTCCGCTCCTTCCAAGGGAAAACTCCGAGCCAGGTCTTCTTCGGCGGCCCCCACTTCTACATCGGCTTATCATGGCCTCCGAAGGAATCTGGCCGGTATGGGGATCCATCACCCCCAACGACGCGAAGACACTCCGCAACAGATGGGTTTCATTGTGTCTTCCAGGAGTGATTCCAACTTCATCGAACATCTTCTGTCTCCGCACCTGGGGAAATTCCCCTCCACAGGCGCTGACCCCGATAGTTCCAGTAGAACACCGATTCTCGTAACAAAAAAGGGAGTCGCTTGGTGAAACTTCGATACACCGAGCTGGGAGTGGGAGAAGGACCGGCCTCCATCCCCAGATCGCGGGCCATGCGGAGGGCGCGGAGCATATGGTCAGGGTCGGAAACCAGAAGGCAGGTATGCAGACCCTGGGAGGCCATGATCTGGGTGGCAAAGATCAGATTCTGAAGGGTGGTGTGGGAGGCGGTTTCCAGAAGGATGGAGCCCTCGGGAAGACCCAGGTCCACCGCATATCGAAAGGCCACCACCGCTTCGGGAAGTTCCCCCGGAGAGCCCGAACCGCCGGTGAACAACACCCGGCGCACCGTTCCCTCCTTCACCAGGTCCACCCCATGGCGGATGCGCTCCCGAAACACCGGCGAAGGGCGATCGGTCCACACTGAAGCCCCCAACACCACAGCCACATCTGCCGGCCCCGAATCCCGTCGTCCTCCCTGGCGATAGACCAGGATGGCCGTCCCCCCCATGCCAACGGTCAGGAGTCCCAGGAGGGAGGCCAGGTGACGGAGCCCCTGTCGCAGGGATGGACGAAGAGGAAGCAGGTAAGGATCCTCCACCCCCGCAGGAAGGAGCAAGGGTGGAGGGATGATAGGGGGAGGGAGGGGAAAAAGGAGGCGAAGAGAGATGAGTGGGTACAGAAGGTCCTAAAAAACCTCAGAACTGAGCTTCTTCAGTGGATTCCTTCAGGGCCAGGGTGGAGGCGGAGCCACCGGTGATGGTCTGGCTCACCTCATCAAAGTAGCCGGTTCCCACCTCTCTCTGATGCTTGACTGCGGTGTAGCCCTGCTTCTCAGAGGCGAATTCCTGCTCCTGAAGGTCGGCATAGGCGCTCATTCCCCGGCGGGAATAGTCGTTGGCCAGGGCGAACATGCTGTAGTTGAGGGCGTGGAATCCCGCCAGGGTCACGAACTGGAACCGGTATCCCATGGATCCCAACTCCTTTTGGAAGCGAGCGATGGTGCCTTCGTCCAGGTGCTTCTTCCAGTTGAAGGAGGGGGAGCAGTTGTAGGCCAGCAACTTGCCAGGATGGTGCTTGTGGACCCCTTCGGCGAAGGCCTTGGCCTGGGCCAGGTCGGGGGTCGAGGTCTCACACCACAGCAGATCCGCGTAGGGGGCGTAGGCCACTGCCCGGGCGATGGCGCACTCCAGACCCCCTCGGATGCGGAAGAAGCCCTCGGCGGTGCGCTCCCCGGTGACAAAGGGCTTGTCCCGGTCATCAATGTCAGAGGTGAGGAGCTTGGCAGAGTCGGCATCGGTGCGGGCCAGGAGCACGGTGGGAACCCCCATGACGTCGGCGGCCAGGCGGGCGGCGATGAGGGTGCGGATGAACTGGCCGATGGGGATGAGGACCTTGCCTCCCATGTGGCCGCACTTCTTTTCTGATGCCAGTTGGTCTTCGAAGTGAACGCCACCGGCTCCCGCTTCGATCATGGCCTTCATCAGCTCAAAGGCGTTCAAAGGGCCTCCGAATCCAGCTTCGGCGTCGGCGAGGATGGGGGCGAACCAATCCCTCTTGGCTCCTCCTTCAGCGTGTTCGATCTCGTCGGCTCTCTGGAGGGTCTGGTTGATGCGCTTGACCACCGCCGGCACCGAGTTGACGGGGTAGAGGCTCTGGTCGGGATACATCTGCCCGGCCACGTTGGCGTCCGCCGCCACCTGCCAGCCAGAGAGGTAGATAGACTTGACTCCCGCTCGGACCTGCTGCATCGCCTGGTTGCCGCTCATGGCACCCAAGGCCGCTACGTAGGGTTCCGTCTGCAACAGGTTCCACAGCTTGCGGGCTCCCCGGTCTGCCAGGGTGTATTGAATGCGGAGGGAGCCAGATAGACGGGCCACATCGTCGTCCGAGTAGGGACGGACCACACCTGCCCAGCGGCCAGTGCCCATGGTGTTGCTGGTGCCGTTGAGGGCGGAATCAATGGAATTGTGAAGGGTGTTCATGCAAAAAAACTCCTGAAATCAGGGGGTGGAGAGGATCAGATCGTAGGCGGGAAGGGTGAGGAAATCCGCCAGATCGGGGGAGATGCACAGGTCTTCAAACAAGCGACGAGCTTCATTGAACCGGGATGCGGCGAAGCGCTCCTCTCCCAGGGAGGTGCGAATACGCTCCATTTCTTCGTCGAAAAGGCGGGAGACCCGAGCCCGGGTGACCGGGGTTCCATCCTCCAAAAGGGCGCGATGGTGGATCTGCTGCCAGATCTGGGCCCGGGAGATTTCGGCTGTGGCGGCGTCCTCCATCAGGTTGTAGAGGGGAACGCAGCCGATTCCCCGGAGCCAGGACTCCAGGTACTGAACCGCCACCACGATGTTGTGACGAAGGCCCGCCTCACTGCGGGTTCCCAAGGGGACCGCCAGGAGCTCCGCTGCGGTGACGGTGACATCCCTTCTCTTGTTGGCGATCTGGTGAGGTCCCGGCATGTGGGCATCAAAAATCGCCTTGGCGACGGGAACCAGACCGGGATGGGCGACCCAGGTGCCATCGTGGCCATCGGTGACCTCTCGCATCTTGTCGGCCCTCACCTTTTCCAAGGCGATCTCGTTTTGGACGGGGTCGTTCTTGATGGGGATCTGGGCTGCCATCCCCCCCATGGCGTGGACCTCCCGGCGATGGCAGGTGCGAATCACCCACTGGGTGTAGGCCCGCATGAAGGGCTGGGTCATCCCCACCTGGGAGCGATCCGGGACCACAAACTCGGGATGGGCCTGATGCTTCTTGATGTAGGAGAAGATGTAATCCCAACGGCCGCAGTTCAGCCCCGAAGAGTGCTGCCGAAG
>CAYRTW010000338.1:0-4578 GCA_964426935.1 uncultured Rickettsiales bacterium | reverse complement strand
AAGGGGGGAGAGTGGTCGCCCCAGGCGTCGTCCTGGTAATGGAGGATGGTGGCCTGTCCATAGCCTCCCACCGCCACCGGAAAGGGACCTCCCAGGGTGAGGGTGAACAGGGCCGAGGTGGTGGGGGTCTCCATGCGGCTCAGGGTCTGGCCATCAAAGTGAAGGACGATGCCCGAGGTGCCCGAGATCCACACGTCGGATGCGGCGGTCCCATCCACCTTGTAGAGGAGGTCCTGGTCGGTGAGGTCGGCGGCGGCCCCTTCGGTATGGGCAGCCCAGGTCCCCGAGTTGTTGCGCCACAGGGCAGCGGGCTGGCCATAAGAAACATCTCCTCCTACCGCCCACAGGTCGTCGGGAGAGGCGCCCCACACCCCGAAGAAGGTGATCCCCGGAGGGCCGTCCTGTCGGGTGAAGGCGCCTGTCTGGGGATCCAGGTCCAGGATCAGGCCGTCCTCTCCCACCAAGGTCACCTGAGAGGCCGTGGGATGGAGCCACCACAGATCCCCCGATTCCCCGGTGGAAAGGGAGGTCCAGGCGGTGCCGTCATAATGCAGAACGGTGGGTCCCTGTCCCGAATCGGCGCCAATCGCATACACGTCCGTGGCCCCGGTCCCTCGAACACACAGGAGGGCTGAAGGCAACTCAGACGCCACCAAGGAGAATCCCCGGTCGGCGCATCCTCCGCAGAGCAGGACCAGGAAAATCAGCGCAGGAGCGGCTGTGGTCTCTCTCATCCTGGACTTCCTCCATCGCCTTCCAACTCCAGGGCAGGCACCGCGCGGGGGAGTATGGGACGAGGCAGGCTAGCCTTGGTGCGTAGCGGGGTCAATTCTTCGGAGAGATAGATGGGCAGCGGAGCGGTAAGTCGGGCTATCGCTCAACCGCCGGGGAGGGAGACGTCCTCGGGGAGGGAGGCACCTTCCTCCACAAAAAGGGAGGCCGGGTCAATCTGGGGAACGGCAGTGATCACCTCGGTGCAGACTCCGCATGCCGATGCGCCCCGCTGGAAGTACCACCGACATCCATCACGGATGGCGCATTCCCGCAGGGGCTCCTCAACTGTGGTTGGAGTCCGGTTCAGAACCGATTCGATGACTCCGCAGGCGCCGGTTTTCCATTGCCGACAGGCTCCCTGTACACATTCTCCAGCGAACCGGAAGCGGTTTTCCAGGATGCGACCATTGCGGCTGGCGATTTGAATGAACTCCTGGTCGACGGGGAGTGGTTGGGGAAGGAGGGACACCTTGCCCATGGCGCCGGCGACGCCAATGAGCAGGGCTCCCTCCTCGGCCCGAGAACTGGGACAGATCCTGCGTTCCTGGGCCATCTTGCCTCCTACTTACCGAAATTGCCCAAGCGGTTGGCCAGGCTCATGTCGGCGGCGATCTCTGGGGCCCGTTGCTCAAGCTGGGATTGGAAATACTTCTGGAGGATCTTCCCGTCCCACCACCAGCCCGCCAAGGCCTTCCCACCGATGTCGCCGAGAACGAAGTTTCCTCCGTCGTCGTGATCCGCCAGTTCCGCCAGCACGGCTCGGGTGGTGGCGCTCCGGATTCGAGCCATTGCACTGTCGGAGAGCTGAACATTCCCCAGATCCACCAGAATCCGAGTTCCCCTGATAGCACCCATTTCCTTGTTGGCATCCATGCCGATTCTCCTTGGCCCTGAGGCGCGTTGCCGCTCCTTGAAGAAAAATTCCTTCCGAATGGAGAGGGCCCAGGGAGGGAAACGCCAATCGATGGGAGGTTTCAAAAAAATTCAAGGGTAAACGTACCGTTCCATCCCCTCGATCCCACGGTGAGAAAGTGGGCGAGGATGTGGAAAAGGTCATTTCAGACGGACACAATCAGGGAGTCACTGAGGTCACAGAGCCTGACCTCAGATGGAGAGGGGGGATCCTCGCCTGGAAATGAATCGGTGCCCCCGGACGGGTATGAAAAACCAAGAGAGGTGGGAGGGGCGGGGCAGGGCTCAGGCCGCCCGCACTCGGGTCACCGAGATGACCCCTTTGACCGCCTCCATGGCGTTCTGGACGGACACCAGTTGGGCCAGATCCCGCACCATGAGATCGAAGATGATGACTCCGCGCTTGTCCCTCGTGGTTCGCACCACCGCCTTGGAGATGTTGACCTTGAGGTTGCCCACCACCCGGGTGAGGTTGGCCAGAACCCCCGGCTGATCCAGGGTGATCGCCTCCAGGGTGGCGACATGGGTGGCCGCCGAATCGGTGGTCTTGCTCCACTCCACGCTCACCCGGCGCCCCGGGTCGGAGTGGAGGGCGTGGGTGCAGTTGGAGGCGTGAATGTTGATGCCCCGGCCGGGGGAGATGTATCCCATCACCGAATCTCCCGGCAGGGGGCGGCAGCAGCGGGCGAACAGGACCAGAAGGTTGTCGTGACCATCAATGAGAACCGGGGAGCCGGCTTTGCTCTTCTGGGTGAGGTTGCGGATGAGGGTTTGCAGTCGGCTTTCTTTTTGGGGAGCCTCGGTGGGAGGGGCCTTGAGGCGTTCTTCGGGGACCAGATGGTGGAGAACCTTTTCCACGGTCACCTTCTCAAAGCCAACGCGGAGAAGGAGATCCGCCACCGTCCCCATCCTCATCTCCTGAGCGGCCCTCTCCAGGCTGCCATCCTTGGTGGCCTTGGCCAGGGAACCGCCGTACCTCTTGAGTTCCCTTTCCAGCAAGCTCCGGCCCACCTCTCGCGCCTTCTCCCGTTCTTCTACCCGCAGGTATTGGCGAATCTTGGTGCGAGCTCGGGAAGTGGCCACCACCTTGAGCCAGTCCCGGTTGGGCTTCTGGCTGGCGCTGGTCTGGATTTCCACCCTTTCACCACTCTCCAGGACATAGCCCAGATGGACCTGGCGGCCGTTGACCCGCGCCCCGGTGCAACGGTTTCCCACGTCGGTGTGGATGGAATAGGCGAAGTCCAGGGGGGTGGAGCCCTTGGGAAACCACCGGACTTCCCCCTTGGGGGTGTAGATGTAGACCTCCTCAGCGAAGAGATCGACCTTGATGATATCCAGAAATTCCTGGCTGTCTTTGATCTGCTCGGCCAGTTGCACCAGGTGACGAGTGCGGGTGTAGCGCTCGATCTCCTCGGGGGAGAGGTCCATGTGCCCCTCCTTGTAGCGCCAGTGGGCGGCGATTCCGTTTTCGCAGAAGTCGTGCATGACCTGGGTGCGGATCTGCACCTCCACCCTCTCCCCTTCGCAGATGACGGTGGTGTGGATGGATTGGTAGCCGTTGGGCTTGGGACGGGCGATGTAGTCCTTGAATCGCTCGGAAATGGGGGGCCAGAGGGTGTGAACGACGCCCAGGGCGGAATAGCAGCCCCCTAGATCGTCCATGATGACCCGGAAGGCGAGGATGTCAGAGATTTCCTCCACTTCCACGCCCTTCTCCACCATCTTGCGATAGATGGAATAGAGAGACTTGGCCCGTCCATACACGGCGGGCACCTGGGCGAAATCCTTCAGGCGGGTCAGGACCTGCTCGGTGATCCGGGCGATGAGCTTGATCTGCTCGGGCCTTCTGGCCTCCAGCATCCGACTCAGTTTTTCGTAGGCTTCCGGGTGGAGGTAGCGGAAGGAGAGGGTCTCCAACTCCGCCTTCATGGCCTGCATGCCCAGCCGATTGGCAATGGGGGCGTAGATGTCCAGGGTTTCCTGGGCAATGCTGCGCTGCTTGGTCTCCTTCATGGAGTCCAGGGTTCGCATGTTGTGGCAGCGATCCGCCAGCTTGACCAGGATGACCCGGATGTCCTGGGCCATGGCGAAGATCATCTTGCGAAAGTTCTCGGCCTGATGCTCTTCCGCGCTTTTATAGTCCAGTTTG
Source organism: uncultured Rickettsiales bacterium (assembly GCA_964426935.1). Lineage (GTDB taxonomy): Bacteria > Myxococcota_A > UBA796 > UBA9615 > JAKLKC01 > CAYRTW01. The sequence continues at coordinate 743 of CAYRTW010000338.1, read as the reverse complement.
GACAGCTTGGTGACCCCATCCACCATGCTGGCCACATCCTTGCCGAAGACCCCCTCCACTTCCTCCAGGGTGGCTGGAGTGTCTTCCACCGTGTCGTGGAGCAGGGCCACGGTGATGCAATCCACGTCCAGCTTCAGATCGGCCAGGATGTCGGCCACTGCCATGGGGTGGGAGAAGTAGGGTTCCCCCGACTTTCGCATCTGGCCCGAATGGTGCTTCTCCCCGAAGACATAGGCCCGCTTGATCTGGGAGAGATCGGCATCGGGGGCATATCCCCGGACCTTTTGCAGGATGTCATCCAAGCGAACGGGAGGTGAAGAAGGGGTAGACAAGGGATCAAGTCAGGGCTCCTCCCGCTGCGGTGGGGGTGGGACCCGGTTCTCCATTGGACAACCGAACATAGGACGGCCTCTAAACGAAGGCAACGCAAAAAAAGCCCCTCGCAGAAACATGTTCCAGTGGCGAAGAAAAGAGGGCCGGGGAAGGGTCGGTTTATGCCCGCTTCCTCGGCATGGACGGTGCTCTTGTTGGAGATAGGAGGTTCGCCATGACCGTTCCCCAGTTTCTCTTTCTCTCTCTCATCCTGATCAGCGGATGCCAGGTAGCGGTGGAAGACGACGACGCCACCTCGGATGACGACGCCACCTCGGATGACGACGCCACCTCGGACGACGACGCCACCTCGGAAGACGACGCCACCTCGGACGACGACGCCACCTCGGACGACGACGCCACCTCGGACG
>CAYRTW010000337.1:0-4594 GCA_964426935.1 uncultured Rickettsiales bacterium | reverse complement strand
CACCCTGGAGGAGGTGCTGGATCATTATGCAGCCGGAGGGAGGACCATCGAGTCGGGGGAGAATGCCGGAGTGGGGGCGGACAACCCCTATCAAAGCGAGTTGATTCAGGGTTTTCCCCTCACCGAAGACCAGAAGGCCGACGTGGTGGCCTTCCTGAACTCCCTGACCGATGAGTCCTTTCTCACCAATCCCGATTTCGCCAACCCCCATCCGCCTCCCCCCTGAGGGAGACCCTGGTTGACGTTCCCACCCCCACCAGCTATCCCCAGGACATGGGAATTCGGGCGCGACACATCCCTCTCTTCCTGATCCTGTGGGCGTTCCCCGGTTGTGCCGAGCCCCAGGATCAGGAGCCCGGGACGGGGGATCTTCCCCACTGCCCTCCCCTGACCCTGACCCTGGCCCAGGAGTGGGAGGGGCCCGATCTCCCCCAGCGGGGGGACACCAACGGCAGCCATCCCGGAGTGGCCCTGGGCGATGTGGATGGAGACGGGGACCTGGATCTCCTCATGGCCTACGGAGGGGGTTCGGGGATCCTTGAGAACGAGGGTGCGGGGACCCTGAACTTCAGTGAGGCTTTCACCCTGGACATCGGAGAGTTCCCCCCCGGGTCGTCGGCGGCCTTTGCCGATCTGGACGCCGATGGAGATCTGGACGCATACCTGGGCAGCGAGTTTGGAGAGGTGGATCATCTCCTCTACAACGACGGTCAGGGGCGGTTTACGGCCATGGAACTGGCGGATTCCCAGTACGACGTTCTCAGCGGGGCCTTTGGAGACCTGGATGGAGATGGGGATCTGGACCTGGTGGCGGCAGGGGGGCGCAGCAACAACGATCCCGAGGCCATCCTGGCGGGAGAGCAGACCGGAGACCCGGAGAGGATGTACCAGCAGGAGGAGGATGGGAGTTTCGTCCCTCAGCCGGGGCGGATTCCCAACGAAGACGACGGCAGCCTGACCTTTCAGGTGGCTCTTCTGGATGCAGACCAGGATTCTGACCTGGATCTGTATGTGGGGAATGACTACGGACCCTTTGTGGAACCCAATCGCCTCCTGCTCAATGACGGCCAGGGGGGATTTCAGGAGGCCACCGGCTGTGGGTGTGAGCTGGTGATGTACTCCATGGGAGTGGCGGTGGGAGACGCCGATGGGAACAGCCTCCCTGACCTTTACATCACCGATATCGGCCATCCCAACCTGCTGCTCAACGTGGGCGGTGGCCAATTTGTCGATGCCACCCTGGCGGAGGAGGCGGACATTCCCCCTTCCGCCACCAACCTCAGCTCCTGGGGAACCTCTTTTCAGGATTTCAACCAGGATGGATGCCTGGATCTGGTGGTGGCCTTTGGCCGGCTGGGGAGGGAGGGAGAGCAGGTCATCGACATTCTGGACATCGAGGGAGAAGGGTGGGTGGATCCTGAAGAACAGGCGGATGTGATTTTGGAGGGCTCTTGTGGAGAAGGGTTCACCCGTCTCAGCGGTCTGGATTTTGATAGCCACCTGGCCCGCAGCCGCTCCCTGGCAGTGGGGGATTTGGACGGGGACCGACAGCCGGATCTGGTGGGGATCGGCAGGGATTACCTGCGGGTGTGGCGCACCGGGGGAGGCTGTGGGACAGGGGTGACCGTGAAGCTGCAAGGGGATTCGGGCAATGTGGATGGTTTTGGAGCCAAGGTGGAGTTGAAGGCGGGGGGCCGAAGCACCACCCAGTGGATGCTGCCGGGGGTCATCGGATCGTCTTCGGCTTTGGAGCTGTATTTTGGACTGGGAGAGGAGCAGGAGGCGGAATCCCTGCGGGTGACCTGGCCCGATGGAACCGTCACCGAGGCCAAGGGTCCCCGGGCGGGAGAGAGGGTGGTGGTGGGGAAATAGGGGAGGAGGGTGGCGAACGCGCTCATCCCCAATCTACTGGGGGGAGGTGTCCTGCCTCTCACGGATCGTGACGGACCGACCGGGAATCCCTCTTTTCCTCGCCCCCTTTCCAGGGTAGGTTCATGCCCCCCTCGTGACGGCCCCCCTCCCTGCCCATGTCCTCCTCCGACGGCTCCTCCTTCCGCAAGATTCCTGAGAGCCGCCTGGGCCGTCTCGCTCGCCTCGCTACCGTGGGGGCCCGCACCGGGGCTGCCCTGCTTCTGGACCGGGATCCTGGGGCGGCAGCTCGCCAGGCCGCCGATGTCCTGGGGAACCTGCGGGGACTGGCCGCCAAGGTGGGGCAGATGGCCTCCTACATCGACGGGCTGGTGCCGGAGGAGCAGCGGGGAGTGTATGAGAGCGCCCTGAAATCCCTTCAAGCCGCCGCTCCCCACTCCTCTCCCGAGGCGGTGCGCCATCAGGTGGAGAGCGAGCTGGGGGCTCCCTTGGACCGCCTGTTCTCCTCCTGGGAGGACGTGCCCATCGCTTCGGCGTCCATCGGCCAGGTGCATCGGGCCGTTCTCCCCGATGGAAGGGCGGTGGCGGTAAAGGTGCAGCATCCGGGGGTGGCGAGGGCCATGGAGAGCGACCTTCAGAACGCTGGCCTCATCGAGGGGGCCCTGGCCATGATGGGCACCCGCAAGCTGGAGTCTCAGCGGGTGCTTGAAGAGGTGAGGCAGCGGTTTCGAGAGGAGCTGGACTACGCCCTGGAGGCCCGCCGCCAGACAGCGTTTCGGGAACTGCACCAGGGGGATTCCCACATCCACGTTCCCGAGGTGTATCCCTCCCACTGCACTCCCAAGGTGTTGACCACCGAACTGGTGAGGGGCCTGCGCTTTGAGGAGGCCTGTGTCGCCCCTGAAGCCACCCGGGCCTTGTGGTGCGAGACCCTGTGGCGCTTCGTCTACAAGGGAACCCTGGTGGGGGGGATGTTCAACGCCGACCCCCATCCAGGGAATTACCTGTTCCACCTTGATGGGAGGGTCTCCTTCCTGGATTTCGGCTGTGTGCAGCCGGCCGATCCTGACCGAAGGGCCAGGGGAATTCGCCTTCATCTGGCGGCGGGGAGAAGGGATCTGGGGGATTTTCGAGAGGCCAGCCGCATCGTGCTGAGGAGCCGGGGAGGAGCCTACGAAGATCGGGCCCTGACGTACATGCGCCTGGCCTTCGAGCCCCAGTTCAGCTCCCCCTTTCGCATCCACCGAGACTACACGCGGGAGGTGATGGACACCTTCAAGGCCCTGCTGGTGGACACCACCGCCTATAAGCTGGAGGGGGCCGTCCCTCTGCCCGAGGGGATCTTCTTCCTCAACCGCCTCCAGTTCGGATTCTACTCGGTGCTGGCCCGCCTGGATGCGGAGGTGGATTACGCCCGGGTGGAGAGGGGGTTTTTGGAGAATGTGGAGGGGTGAGCAGGGAGGGTCTCTGTATGGCGAGGCATTTCCAGGTGGGTCACTGAACCCTGAGGGATATCAGGTGAAGTCTTTGCCTGGCCAGCGGTGTGTTTGGCGCCCTACCGGATCCAATCCTCCACCTGCAAGCCGGGAACTCGGGCGAAGTGACGGAGGTTTCCGGTGACCACGGTGGCTTCTTCCGCGAGGGCGATGGAGGCGACAATGAGGTCGGCATCTGCGACAGGTGTGCCCATGCGTTGAAGGAGGGCCTTGGCCTCGCCAAACACCCAAGCGGATGCGGGACCGGGGGAGAGCACAGGCAGGGTAGCCAGAAACTCATCTACCAGCGCCCTGTTGCCATCCGGATCAATGGATTTTGCAGCTCCGAAGTGAAGCTCCGCCGCCGTCATCCATGTTGTGGCCACCTCTTCAATTTCCCGTGTTCGCCTTTCGATGACCCTCTCCTGGCCCCGCAAGATGGCGATGCAAGTGTCGGTATCCAGGACCTTCACAGGTCGAGTGGCCTTCCTGCAGTTCGCGCCGCTTGGAGGCTTTCTACTTCTTCCTCGAAGGGCAGGTGGGACTTCCATAGACCGGCGAGTCTGCGCCAACGCGCCACCTGTTCGGTGACCTCCTTTGAAGGAAGGCTGGCCCGATCCTCCTCGCTTTTCAGCCCCCTTTCGAGGAGGTGATACGCCTGCTGCGCCATGCTGCGACGCTCTCGGTGAGCAACCAACCTCAGACGGTTGAGGAGGTCCTCCGGGAAATCCTTCAGGGTCAGGGAGGTCATGACCTCTCCAGGTTGCGTTCTGGTTCCATTATAGTTGTAACCTCTGGTGTGGCAAGTCAGTCCGTCCCCTTCGCCCCCTGTCCCAGTTGAACAAAGGCGCGATTGGCCGGACCCTCGTCCTCCTCTTCCCTGCCCTTTTTCTGCTGGGACTTCCATTCCTCGTACTGAACCCTCACCGAGGTCGGCTCCTTGCCGTTGGCCCTGTCCACCTCCTGGTTGATCTTCATGGAGCAGAAGCGGGGACCGCACATGGAGCAGAACTCGGCGGTCTTGAAGCCTTCGTGGGGAAGGTTTTCGTCGTGATAGGCCCGGGCGGTTTCGGGGTCCAGCGACAGGGAAAACTGCTTTTCCCAGTCAAAGGCGTAACGGGCCCGCGAGAGGGCGTCGTCCCGGTCCCGGGCTCCCGGGCGATGGCGGGCGATATCGGAGGCGTGGGCAGCGATCTTGTAGGCGATGATGCCCTGCTTCACGTCCTCGGCGTTGGGGAGCCCCAGGTGCT
>CAYRTW010000336.1:0-4601 GCA_964426935.1 uncultured Rickettsiales bacterium | reverse complement strand
CCTCAAGGCCCGAGGCCGTTACACTTTCCGCAACGGGCTCTGGCTGGGCGCTGAGGTCGACGGCTTCTATGCCAACGGACGCTACATCTCCGGCTCCTCCAATGACTTCATAGGAGCCATCCTCGACGCCTCGGTTCGGGTGGGGGTAGAGCTGCCCCCCATGGGGGATGTGTATTTGAACGTGCGATACCTGGGAGGAGGAGCGCGGGGCACCGATGAGACGGATGACGGCCCCGGCGACGGGTTCACTGACAACTGGCTGGATACGGTGATCTTCTCGGCAGGGTTCCAGGTGCGCTAGACGCGAGACGCCCGTCTCGGGGTATTCTGCGCTCCCATGCTCACCCCCCTCTTCATTAGCGAATCCCTCACTCTTCCCGCCTCAGAGATGAGCTGGGAGGCCGTCCGCTCTTCCGGTCCCGGCGGCCAGAATGTCAACAAAGTTGCTTCCAAGGTGGTGCTCCGCTTCGACCTCGCCGCCAGCCTCTCCCTCTCCCCCGAGGTCAAGGAGCGCGTACTGCGTCTGGCCGGAAGCCGGGTGGACGGAACAGGGACTCTTGTCCTCTCCAGTCAACTCACCCGAGACCAGCATCGCAACCTGGAGGATGCCCGAAGAAGACTGGCGGAGCTGATCCGCAAAGCACTGGTGCGCCCTCTGATCAGAAGGCCCACCCGCCCTGGCCCCGCCGCAGTGGAACGGAGGGTCACCGCCAAGAAGCGGCGGGGAATGCTGAAGAGGAAGCGCAACAGTGACGAGGCGGACTGAGAACGCCCGTCACGAGGGGAAGGCAGCCCCCCTCCTCTACAACCTGCCGGTGGCAGCGAAGGGGGTAGCCAGCCTGAGAGGCGCTACCGGGAGGCGGCGCTGGGGTCCAGGTAATCTTCCTTGCCCTCTTTTTCCGCCCAATCGTCGGCGTCAGGCATGGGATCGTGAGACTCATCGATCTCTGGCCACTCCTTGGCGTACTTGGCATTCAACTCGGCGAAATGGGCCCACTTCTCTGGGAGGTCATCGATCTCGAAGATCGCCTCGGCAGGGCACTCCGGCTCACACACCCCACAGTCGATGCACTCATCGGGGTCGATCACCAGGAAGTTGGCGCCTTCCCGGAAGCAGTCCACCGGGCAGACATCCACACAGTCTGTGTACTTGCAATTGATACAGGGCTCGGCCACGACGAAAGCCATCGTTACTTGACTCCCATGATGCGTGCGGGACATCGTCCCACAGTGTTGGGGAATGGAGGAGAGGCCGGTCACCAGGGACAGGGGAAGGACCGGCATCGCGTCAGGTTGGGTTTTTGTACCCGGGGATTCCGGTGGTTGCAACGCCTGACCCGCGCTTTTCCGAAAGGAAGGGCATCAGGGCAGGGAACTGGAACGAGCCTCCCTCACTGCCTCTACAAACAGGCGGGCTCGGGAGGGATCTACCGGCTGGGATACGTCTCCATCGCGTTTGATTGCTGTTCCCACCAGAATGCCAAGCCCGCGCCTGGCGTAACGGTACGCCGAGTCTGCGGTCGCCCCCGAGCCGATGTAGACGGGGGCCCCTGGAGAAGCCCCGTGAACCCTGTCCAGCACCTCTGGATTCACCGGGCTCCCGGTGGCGGCCCCGCTCACCACCAAGGCATCCGCCAGCCCCCGGTAAAGCAGTTCACGAGCCTCCTCCGCCGCATCGGATCCCTGCCCCAGGGGACGGGCATGCTTCACCTGGACATCGGCCAGGAGGGCCACTTGAGGGCACAACCAGGACCTCACCCTCACCGTCTCCCAGGCTCTCCCCTCCAAGATTCCCTGATCCGCCACCGCTGCCCCCACGTGAATGTTCACTCGGGCGAAATCAGCGCCGGCGGCGGCGGCGATTCCCAAGGCTGAGCGAAGATCGTTTCTCAGCACATTCACCCCCAGGGCCAGGCCCGGGCAGGCCTCCCTCACCGCCAGAAGGGCTCGGGTCATTCCTGCCACCGTTTCAGAGGGAACCAGACCGGGGAAAAACGGGGCATCCCCAAAATTCTCCACCATCAGGGCGGGAAACCCCGCTTCCATGAGCGTCCGCGCATCCGCCACCGCCCCCTCCACGACCCCCCGCATGTCCCCGGAGAACCGTGGAGACCCCGGCAGAGGGAGCAGGTGGACCATCCCCACCAGGAGGGGAGGAAGGGGCCTCATCGAATGCCCAGGCTGGCCATCATCCGCATGGCCCGAGCCGCCATCGGGGAAGAGGGAGTACGCACGTTGAGAATCCCCGCCAGGCGGTGAAATACCGGAATCAGGGGATTCTCCAGGTCGCGGGTGGTGGAGGAGTTGGGGTTTCTGGCGATGTGCTGAAGCACCCGGGTACGCAGTCTTTCGGGAGCAACCTTGCTGGAGATGTAGTAGGTGGGTCGCAGCAGATTGTTGGAGGGGTTGATGACCCCCTCCTCCCTGGCGATCTTCTCCAGGGCGGTGTGGGGATAGACTCTCATCCCCGTCTGGATGAACACCAGGTCCCCTTTGGGAATCTGCCCCTCGATGAAATCAAAGGTCTCGCTGAGGGTGTCCTCGGTCTCCCCTGGCCCTCCCAGAAGAAACACCCAGAACCAGGCAAAGGAGACTCGCTTTCGCAGCATCGCCACCTTCTCCACATGGGCCCGGCCGAACCCCTTCTGGAGGTTGCGAAGCTGGGTGTCCGAGGCCGATTCCGGAGTCACCACCACATGGGCGAATCCCGCCGCTTCCATGGCATCAAACAAGGCCTCGTTCACCGCCCCAGGATTGAAACCGGCGGTGTGGAGAGGGACTCCCAGGCGGGCCTTCTCCAGGGCACGGCAGAGGTCGATGGTGTAATCCAGGGGGACATTGAAGGTGGAGTCCACGAACTCAATGGGAACCCCGGGGAGGCGGGCCCCCACCTGAGCGATCTCCTCCACCACCTGGGAAATGGGTTTGCAGCGATAGCTCTTGCCTTCAATGCGCCGGTAGGTGCAGTACACGCAGCGAAAGGTGCAGCCCCGCCGGGTCTGGATGGGGACGGCGGCGGAGTGGTTCAGGTAGGGGGTCAGGTCCAGCCAGTCCCACAGTCGATGGGAGGGGACCCGGTCCATGACCATGAGATGCTGATCGTGGACCTGCATCTGACCCTTTTCGTTCTTCACCGCCAGCCCGGGGAGATCCGCGAATCCCCTCCCCTCAGCCACGCGGGCCAGGAAGGCCACAAACGCCGCCTCCCCATCTCCCCAGATACCCGCATCGGCGTCCAGAAAGGCGGTGACCTCGGCGGGGAGGACCCCCAGAGCGGCGCCCCCTACCACCACCGGGCATCTCCCCACCTCCTTGCTGAGGCGGACATATCCCCGCACCTCCTCCAAGTAGAATACCGAGGTCAGCCAGGAGGCGTTGTCAACGTTGCGAACGCTCAGGCCGATGACCTCAGGATCGAAGGCCCGAATTCCCCTCTTCAGGCTGGCCAGAGGATCCCGCACGAAGCACAGATCCAGAAGCTCGACCTCGTGACCCGCCTCCTGAGCGGCCGAGGCAATGGTGGCGGCGCCGATGGGAGGGAGGGGAAAGGGCAGCCTCTCCCGGTTGGTGTTGACGATCAGAACCCGCATGGGTACGAAAATCCTTTCACCGCAAGGGAGACCAGCGGGTAAGTGGCCGGGTCAATACTTGACGCGGATGGGGATGACCAGTCGCCCCTCCTGATGCTTGACTCCCCCGAACAGGAAGGTTCCGTTGCGGGCAATGACCAGTTGGGTCTGAGTGAGGATCTTGTCCCCGACACTCATCTTCACCTGGAGCCTCGCTTTTTCCGGTTCCACCTGAATCAACACCACTTCCAGGGTCCTCCCCCCAGGGAGGGAAACCTGCTGGGTCTCTCCGGTCTTCATTCCCCTCTCCCCATCGGAGAGGACCTCAAACCCGGTGAACCGCAAGGCTTCCAGGGAGGACTGAAGGGGCTTCAGTCGGGCATCCATCTTGTCGTTCTGGTTGGAGGCATACACCACCATCCAGGCAACGGTGGCTTTCTCCCCTCCCGATCCCGCCAGGGAATGCCGGGGAAGCATGCTTACCACCAGGACCATCAACAGCCCCGTCAACGCCACACGAAGGGACATGAGGGTCAACCCTCCTTGCCGCCAGAAGCGGATTCTTCAATCCAGATGATGGAGGGCTGCTCTGCCTCTCCATCCAAAACCATCACCACCGCCTCCCCCGAATCGATAGATTCCACCGTCAGTTGATTTCCTGCGGTCATCACTCCCTCAAAGGCCCCGGCCATGGCCCCCGGTGCAAGGGGAGGCGAAGAGGGACCCTCCACCTCGGGGCGGGGAACCAGGGTCAACAGAAGAGCCAACGCCCCCGCCGCCGCTGCCGCCGGAATGCCCCAGGAGCCAAACCAGGCGTCCAATGCGTCCAAGACGGCGCGCAGGGCCGACGGAGAGCGGAGGACCACCCCCTCCCCTGAGGAAGGAAGGGCCACCGGCTTGAGGGCTTCCATCTGAGGACGGGGCAAGGAGGCGGCCACCTTCGCCCACAGGTCGATCCGCAGATCCTCGGGACTGGACCTTCGCACCTCCTCCCCCAGCAGGCGAAGATCTCGGGAAAACCGCTGCGCCGGC
>CAYRTW010000335.1:0-4734 GCA_964426935.1 uncultured Rickettsiales bacterium | reverse complement strand
GTTCATGGGGGAGAAAACCTCGGGGAGTGGAGGGTATGGGGGGACGGGGCGCGGCATTCTTGCCGTTTCCCCTGGCAAGTCAAGGGCGGGTCTCTATCATGAGGGGGATGGGCCGGCTTCCCTTCCCAGGGCCGGCGGGAAGAGGTGACATGAAGGGTGTGCTCCTCGCCGGCGGAACAGGGTCCCGGCTTCACCCTCTCACCCGGGTGACCAACAAGCACCTTCTTCCGGTGGGCAGAGAGCCCATGGTGTTTCATCCCCTGCGGACCCTCTTGGAGGCGGAGGTGAGAGAGGTCCTGCTGGTGACAGGGAGGGAGCACATGGGGGACATGATGACCCTGCTCGGCAGTGGCCGGGAGAGGGGAGTCTCCTTGACCTATCGCGTCCAAGACGAGGCGTTGGGGATTGCCCAAGCCCTCTCCCTGGCTGAGGATTTTGCTGGCCGGGGGCCAGTGATGGTGGTCCTGGGGGACAACCTCTTTGAAGACTGTTTGAAGGGTCCCAAGGAGAGGTTCCTTGCCCGGGGAGAGGGGGCGAGGGTGCTGCTGAAATCCGTTTCCGATCCCCAGCGCTTTGGAGTGGTGGAGATGAAGGAGGGGAGGGTGGTGGCCATCCACGAGAAGCCCGAGCAACCCCCCTCCTCCCTGGCGGTGACCGGAGCGTATTTCTACGACTCAACGGTGTTCGAGATCATCCGCACCCTGCGCCCCTCCGCCCGGGGGGAGTGGGAGATCTCCGATGTCAACAACGTCTACCTACAGGCCGGGAAACTGGAACACGAGGTTCTCCTCGGGGGCTGGACCGACGCCGGTACGTTCCCCTCCTTGCTGAGGGCCCAAGAAATGGCGATGAGGAGGGCCGTTGCCGAAGGAGGGGGAGCCTAACGACAGCCCTGGGTGAGGCTGTCGCTGTCGGTGGGGGCGCAGCCATTGATGTCGATGATGGTGCAGCCCTCCTGCCAGTATGCCTCCACACCGCAGCCGGGTACGTCGCCCTGCCAACCGGGGGTTTCCCCCGAGGTGCAGAACAGAGAGCAGGCGTACACCGAAGAGGATTCCAGCTCCTCCGAGCCGTCACAGTCGTAGTCGTAGCTGACGAGTCCATCGGGATTGGTGTAGGGCACATAGAAGAACGAGGTCTGTCCGGGATGAACCCCACCGTGGTGATCCTGACAGTCTCCGTCACAGGTGCGATAGCCGTCCCCGTCGTCATCAAAGCCTTCATCGATGGCATCGTCGCAGTCATCATCGACATCGTTGCAGACCTCCTCGGCTCCGGAATGGGTGGTGGCCTCGGCGTCGTTGCAATCCCCTCCGCAGGCAGTGAATCCATCTCCATCGGCGTCCAGTCCGTCGTCGTCCATCCCGTCGCAGTCCTCGTCCTCCCCATTGCACACCTCGGTGGCACCGGGGTGGACTCCCCCATCGGCGTTGTTGCAGTCCCCGCCGCAGGAAGAATAGCCATCCCCGTCCCCATCAAAACCCTCATCGGTCGCCTCGTCACAGTCGTCGTCGTACCCGTTGCAAAGCTCGGAATTGCCGGGGCTGCTGCCGGCGTAGTGGTCGTTGCAATCCCCGTCGCAGGGGGTGTATCCGTCCACATCCACGTCCTCTTCCTTGAAATCCACCGTACTGTCGCAGTTGTTATCGAGAACGCCGTCACAGACCTCGGCGGCACCGGGGTGGACGGTATCGTCTCCATCATCACAGTCGTCCGCGACAGAAAATCCGTCCCCATCGGCGTCGTCCGGGGAGATATCGTCGTCCCCGGGGGTGGAGTCATCGTCGGAAGAGGCGGTGGTGTCGTCGTCAGGAACAGACGTGGTGTCGTCATCAGGGACCGACGTGGTGTCGTCGTCGCTGATCGGGGTGGAATCGTCGTCCCCTGAAACGTCATCGTCGGGGGGAGGAGTGGAATCATCGTCGGGAGAGGCGGTGGTGTCGTCGTCCTCTCCGGAGGTGTCATCGTCCACTACGCCGGAGTCGTCATCCCCCGCGTCGGGGGCGGAGAGACAGGCCGTCCATCCCAGGAGCAAAAAAAAGGAAAAAAGGGAGCGCGGCCATCCTGTGAAACAAGGGGACAAACGCATGGAAAAAATCTCCAATACCCGGTAACTGCGGGCTCCCACACTATAACCACAGGGAGAGGGGATTTTTTAGGAGATTGTTGGTCTGGAAGGGAGAGACCGGCGAAGGGGCGAGGGGCCTCGGGCCCCGATCATCGGCATTCCTGGGTACGGCTGTACGTATCCCAGGTGGTGCAAACGTATACGGCACCGATGCAGGAGGGCACCCAGGTCTTGGAATTTCCGCAGGAGGGAGTGGAGCCATCCCACCCCTCGTCCTCGAAGTAGCAGGCGTCCCACTCGCAGGAGTAGCTGTAGCTGCCACTCCATCTCTTCTCGCTGCTGCCATCACAGTTATAGTCATAACTGCCATCTCCCCGGTCGGTGTCGAACCAGGAGGTCTGACCCGGCTTGGCGTAGGAGCTGCTGTCGTAGCAATCGGTGTTGTTGGCGACCTTGTAGGTACCATCGGCAGCGCACTGGCATTGGGCGGAGCCGGTGCCGTAGTTATCGCCGTCGGTGTCCTTGTAATAGTTGGTGCAGTTGAGGGCCCCCACCTCGTTGGTCACCGCGTCGCAGTCGTCGTCATAGCTGGTGGAGCAGGTCTCGCTGGCCCCTGGCTTCACCCCGGAGCGGGTGTCGTCGCAGTCCCCCTCACAGGTGGTCCAGGAGTCTCCGTCGTTATCAAAACCCTCGTCCACCGTGCCATCGCAGTCCTGGTCGGCGTTGTCGCAGGCCTCGGACGCTCCCGGGTGGATCCCCGCGTTGCCGTCGTTGCAGTCGCTCCCGTTGGCCACTTCATAGGTGGCGCTGGCGGCACACAGGCAGTGGGCGGCTCCAGTGCCGTAGTTGTCGTTGTCGATGTCGGCGTAGTAGTTGCTGCACCCTGAGCTGTTCTCCACGTCGAAGGTGCCATCGCAATCATCGTCGTAGCCGTTGCAGGTTTCGGTGCGGGAGGGGTTGGCCGAGGCGTTGGCGTCGTTGCAGTCCCCCTCACAGGTGGTGAAGGTGTCCCCATCCAGGTCGTACCCATCATCCACCACGGCGTCACAGTCCTGGTCCACGCCGTCGCACAGCTCCGGGGAGCCCGGGTGGATGTCCTCATCGCTCTCGTCGCAGTCGATGGTGGGGCAGGAGGCGGCAGTGCCATACCCATCCCCATCCAGGTCGGTCTCATCGCAGGTGCAGGAGCGATCCCCGCCGGTGCAGTCTTCATCCACTCCATCGCCGCACACATCCTCGGCTCCCGGATAGGCGGCGTCGTTTCCGTCCAGGCAGTCCAGCCACACCGGGTTGCATTCCGGGGAGTCCCCATAGCCATCTCCGTCATAGTCGGAGGCGGCGCAAGCACACGAGTCGTTGGCGATGCCAGGGGTTCCGAAGTCACCGCCGGTCACGATCAGGCTGGTGGCCCGGCACCAGGACCCGCCGTCGTCGTTCTCGGCGGAGTTCAGGGCGGCGGGATCCAACGACAGGGAGGCTCCTCCGTACAGCCCAAAGCCGTGGGCGGCGCTGTAGTCCACCACATCCACCACCACCGAATGGAAGGACAGGCTCACCAGGTCGGCGTCATCGGCCAGGGTGAAGCCGGTGTATTGGTAGTCCGCCACGAACCCACCATTGGTGAGGTCGTTACCATTCCTGGCCAACACCGCCACCGCCCCGGGAGCGAGCAGGGAGGGAGAGCCACCAAAATTCAGGGTGTGGGTCTCTCCGGTGCCATCCGCCAACACCCAGCCGTTCAGATCCACGGTGTAGGGAGCGGCGTTGTAGAGCTCGATGTATTCACCGGCGGTATCGGTCACCGCATCCGGATTGGCCATGATCTCGGTGATGACCACGTCCCCGGCATAGGGGACGATGGTGGTGCTGACCTCTCCAATAGCTCCAGTATCGGTGCCATCGTCGGGTTGCACCCGGCAGGTCCACTCCTCCCCCAAGGCGGTTTCGGTGGCGGGCACCACCTCCTCGGTCAAGCCGATCTCCAGGACCCCGTTTCGGTACCAGGACCAGATGTAGCTTTGGCCGTCGGGATCAGGATCCACTCCCGGGGCGTCCACCCCGCAGGTCAGATCCTCCCCAGGATGGGCAGGCTCAGGAGAGATGGAGAGGGTGGGGGCTCCCGGTGGGGTGTTCTCCACCAGCACCACGTTGGAGGAGAGGGGGATGCCTTCGCTGGCTCCATCAAAGGGATAGACCACACACTGCACCTCGTCGAAATGGTCGAAATCCGTGCCATCCAGGGAGGAGGTGTCAGCGGCAATGATTGTCCCTGAGACCCACCATTCGTAACGCTGCCCTTGGGGATCCCCGTCGGGGTCATACCAGCCGTAGGGGGTGCAGGTGAGGACGCTGGTTTCGGTGGCGCTATTGGGGGTCAAGGTCACCGACGAGAAGCTGGGAAGGGAATTGTCAATGGTCACCTGGGCTTGAGCGGGGTCGCTCTCCACTCCCAGGGGATCGACGGCCACACCGATGCAGGTCCAGGTTTCTCCGGTGGTGGTCTGATTGGCGGGGAGGGTGGGATCGGTCCAGGCATAGGAGGCCCCGTTCTTCTGCCAGGAGAAGGAGTAGGTCACTGCCCCTCCCTCGGGATCCACCGAGCCTACGGCGCTGCAAGCCAGATCGTCATCGTCGGCAGGCCCGGGGGGATTGATGACCACCAGGGG
>CAYRTW010000334.1:0-4736 GCA_964426935.1 uncultured Rickettsiales bacterium | reverse complement strand
GCTCCATCTGCACCACCCGCATCGTGGCCGGAGTCGGGGTTCCCCAGGTGACCGCCATCGCCGATTGCGCCGAGGTGGCCCGCTCCCATGGCGTCCCCATCATCGCCGATGGAGGCGTCAAGTACTCGGGAGACGTGGCCAAGGCCATCGCCGCTGGTGGCGACACGGTGATGATCGGGTCCATGTTCGCCGGCACCGACGAAAGCCCGGGGGAAGAAATCCTCCTTCAGGGAAGGCGCTACAAGGTCTACCGGGGCATGGGTTCCATGGAGGCGATGAAGGCGGGCTCCTCGGATCGCTATTTCCAGGAAGGGGGCACCGAAGCCGCCGACTCCCAGAAGCTGGTTCCCGAGGGAGTGGTGGGGCGAGTTCCCTACCGGGGGCCCCTCTCCGACAGCATCTTCCAGTTCGTGGGTGGGCTGCGTTCGGCCATGGGGTATCTGGGTTGCCGGACTCTTCCTGAGGTACAGAGGGACGCCCGGTTCGTCCGCATCACCGCAGCGGGCCTCAAGGAGAGTCACGTTCACGACGTGGTCATCACCAAAGAAGCCCCCAATTACCGGATGGAGTGATCGGTGGACAAGACCTTTTCCAGCGCGGCAGCCGCCCTGCATGACCTCTCCGACGGAGCGGTGATCATGGCAGGGGGCTTCGGCCTCTGCGGCATTCCTGAGAACCTCATCGCCTCCATTCGCGACAAGGGAACCCGGGGCCTCACCTTCATCAGCAACAACGCCGGGGTAGACGACTTCGGCCTGGGTCTTCTGCTCCGGACCCACCAGATCAAGAAGATGGTGTCGTCCTACGTGGGGGAGAACAAGGAGTTTGAGCGCCAGTTTCTCAGCGGCGAACTGGAGGTGGAGCTGGTCCCTCAGGGCACCCTGGCGGAGAGGATCCGGGCAGGAGGGGCCGGCATCGGCGGCTTTTTCACCCCCACCGGAGTGGGAACCCAGGTGGCTGAGGGCAAGGAAATCCGGGTCATCGATGGCAAGGAGTACGTCCTGGAATTGCCGCTGCGAGCCGATTTTGCCCTCATCAAGGCCTGGAAGGGAGACCGGCTGGGGAACCTCCTCTTCCGCAAGACCGCTCGCAACTTCAATCCCATGATGGCCACGGCGGCGAGGATCACCGTGGCTGAGGTGGAGGAGCTGGTGGAGCCGGGAGAGATCGACCCGGACTCGGTTCACACCCCGGGAATCTTCGTGCAGAGGATTCTTGTCGGCCCCTCCTACCAGAAGCGCATCGAACAACGCACCGTGCGGGGATAGGACCATCCATGCCTCTGGATCGAGACGGAATCGTCAAACGCGCCGCCCAGGAGTTGAAGGACGGGTACTACGTCAACCTGGGAATCGGGATGCCCACCCTGGTGGCCAACTTCATTCCCGAAGGCATGGACATCATCCTTCACTCCGAGAATGGGCTTCTGGGCATCGGCCCCTTCCCCACTGAGGAGGAAGTGGATGCCGACCTCATCAACGCCGGCAAGCAGACGGTCACCGCCCTCCAGGGAGCCTCTTATTTCTCCTCCGCCGACAGCTTCGCCATGGTGCGGGGAGGGCACGTGGACCTCACCATCCTGGGGGGAATGCAGGTCAGCGCCCGAGGGGATCTGGCCAATTGGGTCGTTCCCGGCAAGATGGTGAAGGGCATGGGAGGCGCCATGGATCTGGTGGCGGGAGCCCAGAGGGTGGTGGTGACCATGACCCACACCGAAAAAGGAGGGGAACCCAAGATCCTGTCGGAATGCACCCTTCCCCTGACCGGAAAGCGCGTCGTCCAGCGGATCATCACCGATTGTGCAGTCATGGATGTCACCGAAGAGGGGCTCCTGCTCGTCGAGGTGGCCCCCGGCATGACTGCGGCAGAGGTCCAAGCCCGAACAGAGGCCCCCCTGCGGATTTCACCCACCCTGCGTCCCATCGAGGTCTGAAGACCTCCCCCCGGTCCATGTCTTCGTCATCCCTGCTTTCCCTGGTAAAGGAGAAGCTGACCCGCTTCTCCTCCTTGATCGTGTGTGCCCCAGCGATCCCCCTCTCCCGGTGGACGGAGGCCTTCCCTGCGCCCACCTTCCTTTGCCTGGAGGAGGATGCGGTCGCCTCGGTGGCGGCTGCCCTTCAAGCGGTGCCGGTCCTGTCCAGGACCCCGCGAATGGAGAGGGAGAAGGCCCTGTCCCGAGACGCTTCGGTGGCCTCCCAGGCGGTGGTGACCGACGTGTCCTCTCTCTCCGATGAGGTGGTTCGAGGGGAGTTGCTGGCCCAGGGCCCCCCCAACTGGGTGGTGGTGGGGGCCTCCTCCCTGGGGGGAGTTTCGGCAGGGATCCACACATCCCAGGCCCTCCGTCTGCTCAAAGACCCCCGGTGGGTCTCCCGCCTGCTCCTTCTAAGCGACGACCCCCGCCCTTCCTCCCTGGGGGCGGTGGCTGGGGCCATGGGAGTCCCCGGCGAGGCCGTGATGGTGGAGATCTCCCACACCGGGCGGGAGGTTCTGGCCTTCGACACCCCCCTTCTGGCCTTCGATGCCCTGGCTGGGAGAAGGGAGGCCTCGGCGGTGCTCCTCTCCCCTTCCCAGCGGGAGCGCCTGCCAGCCTGGGGTGAGGCCCTGGGAGAACGGGGGCTGGATCATCGGGTGGTGGATGAAGGGAGGAGTTCCCTCTCCTCCCGGGCCCTGGCGTCGGATGTGCTGAGAGTGGGAAGCTCGGGGGTGACTCTTCTGGTGGGAGGAGATGGCTGGCTCAACGGGGGCGGTCTCCCCGTCTTGCTGATGCGCCCTCCCGAGACGGTGGCGGCGGTGGCGTGTCTGCTCCGAAACCCACTCCCCGCCTGGTGCCCCGGGCTTCCCCAAGGGGGAGGAGTCGATGGGTTTGGAGAAGAGGAAGCCAAGGCCGCCTTCCAAGAGGCCCTCGCCCAGGCTCGCACCCTGGAATCCCTGGCGGGGGAGTCGGTGCCCTCGGAAGAACGAGTGAGCTACCGGAGTGCCGGGCCGGGGGAGGTCCGTTTCTGGGCCGATCTGGCCGCCCTGGGAGCCGTAGGGCCCCTCTTCAGCACCGCCTTTCGGGTGGACATCGCTGACATCCGCAGGTTCCAACGCCCCTTTGTGGACGATTTCCCGCCCCTGGCTCGCTTGCATCGCCGCTATCAGGAGCGCTTGCAGTCCTTGGGATTCCTGGAAGCCGCCCAGCACCGGTGGACGGGGGGGCAGTCCCGGGATATCCGCCGGCTGGGAGACTTCCTGGGGCTGTCGGTTTCCCAATTGACCCCTCTTCTCCTGGCCGCCGATGATCGGGGAATCCTTCCTGGAGGAGTGCGGGTGATGGCCCCCCAGGACGGACAGGATCTGGAGATCCACCTGCCCTTGTCTCTGGGAGAAGGGGGCGAAGAGGGATGGGCACATCTCTGGAATGGCGTCCAGGAGAGGCGACGCGCCCGGCAGGAGGAGAGGGACGAGGCCCTGCGCCTGCTGAGGAGCACCGATGTGGCCGGGGAGTTCCGGGCCTGGGGGGAGTCATCCTTCCCAGAGACTGCGGAGCTTCCCTCCCTCCCACCGAGGGGCACTGCGGAAGGAGGAGGGAGGAAGGCCGCCGATGCCACCCGCCGCGCCGCCCGTCACGCCCCCACCGTCGCTCAAGCGCACCGTCTGGAACATCTTTTTGATGGACTGGCTTCTCGCCCCATCACCGAAGAGGGACCGGGAAGCGGGCTCGCTCCCCTCCCCTCTCCCCGGGCCGATCGGGTCCCGCCGCCACCTCCCCCACCTTCCCTGCGCCCCTCTTCACCCCGCCCGGGACCGCAGAAGCCCCTCCCTCCCTCCCTGCCCTCGCGGGACAAGCCGGCTCCCCACCCTCTTCCCGAGTCCCCCCTGCTCCGGGCCTGGGATCGGGGGGCCGTGGAGGAAGCTCTGAGTCTGCTCCAACAGGAATCCGACGAAGAGGCAGAGCGATGGGCCCCCATCCTGGTACTCCAGCCCCGGCAAGGTCCTCCGGGAGGGCCCTTCCGCCCCCTGTGGACCCCCTCTCCCCGGCTGACTCAGGTCCTGGCTGCGGTATGGGAGGGAATGGACTCCCCTCTGGCGGAGCTGCGAGGCCGCTTGGAGGAGAAACTCCCCGGGGCCTTCCTGGAGAAGACCTCTTCGGGGAATTTCGAGCTGTTCATCGAAGATGGCGAGGACGCCGGCCTCCTGGTTCTTTCTCCTCATCCCCAAAAAGCAAGAGTAGAGGAGGCCATGAGCCGTCTTCCCTGGCTCAAGCTGAGGTTGCTGAGGACCCGCTTTCTGGCCTCCCTGGCCCCTGAGGCTCCTCCCTTCATCGCCACCGAGGAGGAGAAGGGGAAGCTCGCCTCAGGAAACCCTGCCATGGGAGTCGCTCTACAGATCATGGAGGCCCTGGCCACCGGTGACGTGACTGCGGCCAGGAGCGCCTGGGAGAGCCTGTCCTCCCACTCCTCGACCGTGCCCGGGTGGGAGCTCCTCCGATCCCGTGTGCAACAGGCGACGGCCCGTTGGGACGAAGTGTATTCCTGGCCCGGATCACCAAGAGCATTGAAATCAAAGGCGATTCAGGCACTGGATCACCAGTGTCAAGAAGCCATCGCCTGCTCGGAATGCCCCCTCCAGGGCTCCTCCTGGTGCCCCTCCCCCGAGGCCCTGCCCGCGCTGTTGAGCCGCGCCTTGGGCTCCGATCCCCTTCCCACGGTGATTCGCCGGGTGCTCCGCCGCAGCCGGGAGACTGGCTTTGAGCC
>CAYRTW010000333.1:0-4765 GCA_964426935.1 uncultured Rickettsiales bacterium | reverse complement strand
CGGCGTGGTGTCGTCGTCGGGAGGGGTGGCGTCGTCGTCGTCCGGCGGCGAGGCGTCGTCGTCGGGAGGGGTGGCGTCGTCGTCATCCGGCGGCGTGGTGTCATCGTCCACCACCGTGTCGTCGTCAGGGGCGGTGTCGTCATCCACCACCGAGTCATCGTCGCTGATGGAGTCGTCGTCCTCGCCGCTGGAGGAGTCGTCGTCCACATCGGGCTGAACGTTGCTGCACCCCGCGCCCAGAAGCCCCAGGGAAGCGAGAAGGAAAGCAGAAAGGGGGAGGGAGGAGAGGGGAAGGCGGGGCATGGGGGATCTCCTGGAAATCGACGGGCAAGGTACCAGGGGTATGCCATCGCCACAAGGGCAGAATAAAGCCCGATTGTTACCGGGATTCCAGGGCGCCAACACCGCCCCCCTCCGGGGGGAGGTCATGGCAGGGCAATGCACAGGGACAGGGTGCGGAGAAGGAGGGGTTTGGAGGGAGGGGAGGCGGGTGAGCGCTCCGCCTGGGAAAGTCGGGGGGAGTCAACCTTCCTGATCGTCGTCGCCTTTTTCTTCGGAGCCGTCGTCGCTGACGTCGGTGTCGGGCGCAGTGGGGGAGTCCATATCGTCCTCGTACAGGGCGTCCTCATCGAAATCCTCGTAACGACTCCGCCGACTGCCCCGGGTGCTGAAGTCCTCGATGTTTCGGCTCGGTTCCTTCTTCTTGGTGTTGCGAGGGTCCATGGAGCGGCGCCGGTCCCCTCCGAAGTCACCCTTGGTTCCGAAACCCGTTTCCTCGGGCATGCCCCCCACAAAACCTCGTCCGGCTCCCCCCGGCCTGGGCCCGCCAAATCCACCGCCCCCCGCAGGTCTGGACCCGCCGAATCCGCCGCCCCCCTCCCGAGAAGGTCCACCATATCCGCCCCCCTGTTGCGGGGGACGACTTCCACCGAATCCGCCGCCACCCGTTCCCCCTTCCCGGGGAGGCCCGCCATATCCGCTGCCCTGGGGGCGGTTCCCACCATATCCACCCCCGGCTCCTCCTTCCCGGGGAGGCCCGCCATATCCGCTGCCCTGGGGGCGGTTCCCACCATATCCACCCCCGGCTCCCCCTTCTCGGGGAGGTCCACCGTATCCGCCGCCCTGGGGCCGGTTTCCACCGTACCCGCCGCCCCCCTCTCGGGGAGGCCCACCGTATCCGCTGCCCTGGGGCCGGTTTCCACCGTACCCACCGCCCCCCTCTCGGGGAGGTCCACCGTATCCGCCCCCCTCTCTTGGGGCTCCCGGCTCAAAGGTCCGAGGTCCACGGGGAGGAGCCCCTGGCCCTCCGGGTCCACCGGGGCCCCCGGCGTTGGGGCGAGCAACATCCACAATCAAACGCCGATCCTTCAGCATCGTGCCACTCATGGCATCGCGGCAGCGGACAGCGTTCTCCGGGCTGTCGAGTTCGACGAATCCGAAGCCTTTGCTCAATCCGGTGGAGCGGTCGAAAATCACTCGGACATCGACCACATTCCAGCCCGCCTGGGCAAAGAACTCCCGCAGTTCGTCCTCATCGGTGGAGTAGGGAAGTTGACTCACGAAGAGCTTGGTGTTGGGCTGCGACATGAGAGGTCTCGACAGTTCCTGGACTGGCGCACAGGAGGCGGGGTCGCCTCAGGCTCCCTGGGAAATCAAGGTGGTTGGGAAGTGGGACAGGAGGATGGACATGGAGATACTGGACCGACCGTCAACGCTGACGGTAGATGATTCGTCCTCGGGTCAGGTCATAGGGCGATACGGCCACGATTACTTTATCGCCAAGTAGCACACGGATCCGAAACTTTCGCATTTTTCCACCCAGATGGGCGAGAACGCTGTGCCCCTGCTCGGTCTCGACCCGGAAGTTCCCGCCGGGAAACACCTCGGACACGGTCCCTTCCAGTTCGATCTGATCGCTGCTGCTCATGGAATCCTTTCAAAGGTACGGAACGGTGCCATCACGACAGACACGATAGAAGCCCCCGGGTTGTAGGGGAAGCCGAGAAGCCGGCACAAGGAAACGGCGGCGAATCCTAATGAGGACACTGCGGCGCGTCAAGAAAAACCAAGGTTTTGACGGAGAAAGCCAAGAACGGCCCTTCACCGGTCGGTTGCAAAAGATCCGGGCCCCTTTTTCCTGCTCCTGATGCCAATGGGGCCAGGTCATCCTCGCCCACTGGGGGGAGTCACCCACGCGGGCGTGGAGCGGGGCCCAATCCCACCTGGAGCCCTCCCTCCACCAGCACATAGGCGTGGGGGCCGCCGTCATCGGGGAACAGGAGCACCGACACCCCCATGAAGGGGCGGAGGCGATGGGCGGGAGCCTCGGGCTTTCGTGGGGACACGGGAACCTCAAACCAGGATCCCAACTCCACCCCGGTGCGGTGGCTCATTCCATCGGCGGCTCCGAACACGGTGGCCCCCATCTGGTGGTGGGCACTGCCCCAACCGATCTCGTGCTGATGGGCAAAGGCCACCCGGAACGAGGCGGTGGCCTCTCTCACCGGAACCAGAAAGCGCACCCCGGCGGAAATGTCGGTGAGAAGGCGGGGCTCCCCTTCCACCAGCCCCTCGCGAATGCCCAATTCCGGGGCCAGCCAGGGAAGGATGCGGGTGGACACCCACAGACCGGCGTATCCACCCCCCTCAGCGGCGCTGGTCATGGTGCCGGATCCGGAAACCCCCAAGGTCACTGGAAAGCGCCAGGGGGCGGCCTCCGCTGCAGAAGGAGAAGCGAGTCCCCACAGAGCGCAGAGAAAGGTCAAGGCGAGGGGCATTCGACCAGGGAGGGGCATGGCAAGACTTCCTAGGCAGGAGGGGAGGAGCCTACGGACAGAGGGTGAGGAAGTTACCGGAAGGGAAAAAGAGGCCCATCCAAGGGGAATGGAGGATCTGTCATCCGTCTCCCTCCGCTCGGGCCTGTAGCACCGGTTCCTCCCGCACCACGGCACCTTCTTGGAGGGCCAGGGCCATCAGGGCCAGGTTCCAGGCGTGACCGGAGCGCCGCGTCACCAACCTCCCCCTCAGGGGCGCCCCGAGGAGGGCCAGGTCTCCCAGCGCGTCCAGGGTCTTGTGACGAGCCGGTTCATCGGGGAAGCGCAGCCCCTCCGGGTTCCGGACTCCCTCCAGATCGAACACCACAGCGTTTTCCAAGGAACCTCCCCGGGCCAGGTTCCGGGCTCGCATCGCCTCCACCTCCGCCAACATCCCAAAGGTGCGAGCCGGGGCGAGATCCTTCAGAAAATTCGTCTTGGACGCGATATAGCAAAACGAATGGGCCCCGATGAGGGGATGGGGAAAGTCGATGGCGCAGTCGATGACAAAGCCGGGATCGGGGAGGAGGGCGGCGTACCGGCCGGTCACCGGGCAGGTCCTTTCGATGGGCCTCACCACCGTCACCCGCCGCCTCCTCTGACCCTGGCGAGCCCGCCCCGCCGCCAGGATGGCTTGGGCAAAGGGCAGGGCGGAACCGTCCAGGACGGGGATTTCCGGTCCGTCCACTTCGATGAGGGCGTTGTCCACCTGAAGTCCGGCGCAGGCGGCGATGAGGTGTTCCACGGTGGCGATGCGGGCGCCCTCCTCCCCCCCGAGGGTGGTGGCCAGATCGGTGGAGGCCACGTTCTCCACCCGGGCGAAGAGGGAGGGAGAGCCGGGGAGATCGGTTCGGACAAAAACAATCCCCTGGTCGGGAGGGGCGGGAAGGAGAACGGCCCGAGCGGGAAGCCCCGAGTGGAGGCCGATCCCGACGAAGGAAATGGCGCGGGCGACGGTGTGCTGTTGTTCCATGAATCCCGGCAGGCTCTCCCAAAACAGAGAGTCCGGCGCCCGGCGAAGCCTCGATTTCCCCACCATACCCGAGGTGCGGGCGGCGCGGAAACGTTTTCCTCAACCCGGCTCCCCGCCAGCCCGGTTATTCCGTGGCCACCATGCCGGGAGGGAGGGTGAATTCCAGCTCATCCCCCTCCTTCACGCTATGGGCCGAGAACCATCCCTGGTTGACCTCCAGGGCGTAGAGCACCGGTCCTCCCGAGGGGTGGGAATCGTCGGTAAGGGGACGCATGGAGGTGATACGGGCAATCTTCTTCCCGGAATCCACATAGGCAATGTCCAATGGAATCAAGGTGTTCCGCATCCAGAACGACATGGGGCGGGAAGAGGGATACACAAACAGCATCCCCTGATCCTCCCCCAGTTTCTCCCGATACATCAGGCCCCGGGTGCGGGACAGGTCGTCCGCCGCCACCTCCGCCCTCACCGTTGTCTTCCCTACCGTCACCGGGATGATGGGAAGCTGGGTGGCGGTCCCCTCCCTTCCCAAGAGGCGCTGGGCCCCCAGCACTCCCAGGGCGCAGGCCAGGCCCATCAGAAAGGTTCGGACCCAAGGGCCTGGGGAGGAAGAGACCGAAGAGGGGGACGGCAAGGAAGAGGGCTTCATCCGAAGAGCTTTCCTTGGGGTTCCGTCCCCTCCGGGCGGGGCTCGGGCTCGGGAAATCCCAGATGCCGAAAAGCCCTCCCCGCCGCCACCCGCCCGCTGCGGGTGCGATGGAGGTATCCCTGCTGCACCAGAAAAGGTTCGTAGACCTCCTCCACGGTGTCCCGTTCTTCCCCGATGGCAGCGGCAATGGCCTCCACCCCCACCGGACCTCCCCCGAACTTCTCGATGACCGTGGACAGGATGCGACGATCCATCTTGTCCAGGCCGGAGGAGTCCACATCCAGGGCGGAGAGGGCGCGATCCGCGAGGGCCTCGGTGATGGTGCCGTCT
>CAYRTW010000332.1:0-4766 GCA_964426935.1 uncultured Rickettsiales bacterium | reverse complement strand
CTGAAAACCGGACAGTATTTCCCCGTCAACCTCCCTGTTCCCCCCGTCTTGGATGGCGGAGGCGGGAGCAGGCCTCTTCTGGGACGGTTGAGCCGTCAACCGAGGGCTCCTTTCCCCGCCTTCATCCCCAGGCACTTGCCAACGGGGGGTTCCTCCCCCAACATCGCCGGGCATCCCGGACGGTCCATGTCTGAAGCCCTCCTCCCTCATCGGCCCCTCCCTCCTCTGGTCCTGGTGCTCCTCCTCCTTGGTCTGGGCTGCGGCACTGCCCACACCGCCCGACCCCTGGGAAAGGGAAATGGGGCGATCTCGGCGGCCTTGGGGGGGCCCTTCGTCGAAATCGTGGACTCCGCCTCCCCCCTGCCCCTGGTGGTGGTGACCGGCAAGGGGGGAGTCACCGACAGGCTGGACGTGTACGGCTCCTGGCATGTGGTGGAGACCTTCGTGAGCGAAGGAAACGCGGTGTTCGATCTGGGGCTGTCTTATTATCTCCTGGACCAGCACAAGGCTCGCCCCGGAGTGTCCCTGGCCCTCACCGAGACCTTCCTGTTCAACGCCTCCGACGCCTGGACCGCCTTCGATGTGCAGGTGACCGCTTCCTGGCTCCTCCATCCCCGGCATCTGCTCTACCTCGGCTTTCACAACTACCTGACCCCTCTTCCACCCGAGTGGGTGGACATCTCCCCCTACACCTTCGCTCCCTACCTGGGGGCGGAAGCGAGGTTGGGGAAGAACCGGGGCTTCGGTCTGGCCTTCCAGGTCACCTGGTCCAAACCCTACGCCAACAACGAAGGGCATCCGGTCTCCTTGAAATCCCCGGGAAACCTGGGGGCTTTCTCCATTTCGGGCGGATTTACCTGGTACCTGGAGGCGAGGCGAAACCGTCCCTCCCCCCTCGTCGTTCCTCCTTCCTCCTCTCCGGGGAGTTCTCCATGACCCGCCCCATCTTCGCCGCCCTTCTGGCCGTCTCCACCTGGGGAACCGGATGCATCTCCTTGGATTTCCTGTGGTTCTATCCGGAGAGGCTGGAGGAATACACCCATGAATGGACCCCTCCCGAGGGCAGCGACGACACCGCCCATGCCCCCAATCACGTCCCTGAGGAGTGCATCGAGGAGGTGGCCCTGACCACCGAGGACGGTCTCACCGTCTACGGGCTGTGGGCCTGGAACGATCCCGAGTACCTTGCCGGCGATACTTCCATGGCCTGTGGGACCCGGCGGGCCTCCCGGACCATCGCCTACTCCCACGGCCAGTCCTACCACCTGGACCACTACTGGGATCGGGTGCAGCTCCTGTGGGACCTGGGGTTCAACGTGTTCGCCGTTGACTATCGGGGCTACGGCAAGAGCGAGGGAGACCCCACCGAAGCGGGAATCTATGAAGACGGTCGCACCGCCCTCACCCATGTTCGCTGCCGCCTCTCCGACCTCGATCCTTGCGACGAAGACACCGCCCTTCCCTCGGCCCGGGGCCAGAAGCTGATTTATTACGGCTATTCCCTGGGAAGTACGGTGGCGGTGCAGATTGCCACCGAGGTCACCCCCGCCGCCCTCATCCTGGAATCCTCCCTGGCCTCGGCCCAGGCCTTCGTGGACGACTCCCTCCAGTTGGGGGTGCCCGCCTCCGCCCTCCTGGAATACCAGTTCGACAATGTGGGCAAGATTCCCTCCATCACCTCTCCCAAGCTCTTCCTCCATGGCAGCGATGACGACTACGTGCGCTTTTATTTTTCCCAGCTCCTGTACGAGGAATCCTCCGACGAGTGCTTAGGAGTGACGTCTGATGAACAGGTATGCAAGGAGCTGTGGAAGGTGACCGGAGCCGGGCATGGGGACATTCCCGAGGTAAGCGGCGACGGCTATGGGGAGCATCTGTTGGCCTTCATCGACCCCTGGGTGGCGGAATGACCCGGGAGTGGGCTCCCCATCCCTTCG
Organism: uncultured Rickettsiales bacterium; assembly: GCA_964426935.1. Classification (GTDB taxonomy): domain Bacteria; phylum Myxococcota_A; class UBA796; order UBA9615; family JAKLKC01; genus CAYRTW01. Next base: position 2,829 of record CAYRTW010000332.1, on the reverse strand, counting down.
ACGCCCTCCTTCAGTTGATGGACATCCTGAGAAGTGAAGGGGGATGCCCCTGGGATCGGGAACAGGATCTCCAGTCCCTGAAGCCCTACCTCCTGGAGGAGACCTACGAGGTGCTGGAGGCCATCGACTCCGGCGACCCCGCCCGCCTTCGGGACGAGCTGGGGGATCTGCTCTTCCAGGTGGTGTTCCAGGCCCGAATCGGAAAGGAAAACGGGAGCTTCGACGCGCTGGCGGTGTGCCGGGCCATTCACCAGAAGATGGTGCGGCGCCACCCCCACGTCTTTGGCGAGGTGAAGGTGGGCTCGTCCACCGAGGTCACCGTCAACTGGGAGAAGCTCAAGGCGGCGGAGGGGGAAGGTGGCCTCCGGCGCTCCACCCTGTCCGGCGTTCCCAGGTCCCTCCCCTCCCTGCTCCGGGCCTTCCGCATCGCCGAAAAGGCGGGAAACGTGGGGTTTGATTGGCCCGACCGCCCTTCCCTCGAAGCCAAGATCGACGAGGAGTGGGGGGAGCTTCATGAGGCCCTGGAGGAGGGGGATCGGCAGCACATCGCCCATGAGTACGGAGACCTCCTGTTCGCCATGGCCAGCCTGGGGCGCTTCATCGGCACCAACCCCGAGGACGCCCTCCAGCGGGCGGCGGATCGGTTCACCCGGAGGTTCGGTCACGTCGAAGCCCGCCTGGGCGAGGGCGGCCGAGGGCCTGAGGATGCCAGCCTTCAAGAGATGGATGCCCTGTGGGAAGAGGCCAAGGCATTGGAGTCAGGGAAAGGCCTCGGATAAGAAACCCATTTATTGGAGTCATTTTCTGAAACGTCCCCCCCTGTGGGTCGTTTCTGGGATTTCTGGCCGTGCCTGTCGCACTCCCTCCGGAACGCTCGCCCCTTGGTTTCTACTTGGCAAAATCCAAAGTGACGGTGACAGGAACCCCTCTGGGGAACACCCAGGTGGGATGGCGCTGAATACCGTCTGGAACGTTGTTTTTTATTTTTGTTTTTACCATCCCCAAGATCCAGAAATTTGATTTTTCCACCGTTGCGCTCCCGTTTCGACCTGATATCTTGCCCGACGGGTATAAGTGGAACGGGGTTCCCCGGAGGGCCGTGCGTCATGAGTGCGCCGATGCCGGGGGTCCGCTGGATGCGGAGGTGAGGCGATGCGGGAGGAAGGGGAGGAGGGTTCCGTTGAGGCGGAGACCGTGTATTTCGAGGCCCTGGGCGGCGAGGGGGAGGAGGGGACGTGGCGAGCTGCTTTGGAAAGGGCTGATCTCCTGGTGGAGGTCGATGAGCCCCGCCCGGGGAGGGTTCGGATCCTGGCCTGCATAGGGGTCGACGGCGAACTGCTGACCCGGGTTCGGGCCCTTTCGGGAAGCAAACGCCATCGAGTGTTGGTGGTGCTGTTCCGACCGGCGCCGACCCGGGAAGTGTTCACCCTTTTGAAGGCCGGGGCCGACGACGTGCTCTCCGCCGGGGAGGCCTGGGGAGAGGAGGTGAGGGCCCGGGTGGAGAGGTGGGGGGAGGTGGATGATGTGGTGGAATCCGAGGAGGTTCGCACTCAGCGGGTGGGACAGTCTCCCGCCTGGAAGCTGATCCTCCGGGAGATCGTGGAAGTGGGGGGATTCTCCGAGGCTCCCATCCTTCTCTTGGGGGAGACCGGGACCGGGAAGGAACTGCTGGCCCAATTGATTCATCTGGTCGATGCCCGTTCTGGCAAGAAGCCTCTGGCGGTGTTGGACTGCACCAATCTTTCCCCGGAGCTGGCCGGCAGCGAGTTGTTCGGTCACGAGAAGGGAGCCTTCACCGGAGCCTCCGGACAGAGGGACGGAGTCTTCTTCCAAGCCCACGGCGGGACCCTGTTCCTGGACGAAGTGGGGGAGCTTCCCCCTCCCCTACAGGCCCAGTTCCTGAGAGTGCTCCAGGAGGGGAAGTACAAGAGAGTGGGAGGAAATCAGTGGTACGACTCTCGCTTCCGCCTGGTCTGCGCCACCCACCGGGATCTTCAGAAGGCGGTGAAGCAGGGGACCTTTCGGGCGGACCTTTACCACCGCATCGCCGGGGCAGTGTGCCGGGTTCCTCCCCTGCGGGAGAGGAGGGAGGACATCCTGCCTCTCGCCCACCATTTCATTGCCAGGGCGCGTGAAGAGAACAAAGGGTGCGGGTTCTCTCCCGATGTGGAGGCCTGGCTGTTGAATCGCTCCTACCCGGGAAACGTGCGGGATCTGCAACACATGGTGTCCCGCATGGCCTGGCAGCACGCGGGATCCGGTCCCATCACCGCAGGGTGCATTCCCCGGGACGAGCTCCCCCTTGGCGAGGAAGAGGGGCTTTCTTGGGAGGATTCGGAGCTGAACCGGGCAGTGAGGGGGGCAGTGGTGCAACGACTGGGGCTGAAGGAGTTGCAGCGCCTGGTCTCCGATCTGGCGGTGGAAGCCGCCTTTGACCTGGAGGAGGGGAATCTCGCCCGGGCGGCGAAGCTGCTTCAGGTGACCGATCGGGCTCTGCAGATGAGGAGGGCGGGGCAGAAGATCGAGGCGGCGTGAGGAACTTCGGACCTCATCCCGCCAGCAGTGAGCCCCAGGTCTGGGGACCGACGATGCCATCCACCTGAAGGCCCTTCATTCTCTGGAAGGCCCGCACCGCCCCGTCAGTTCGGGAGCCGAAGATGCCGTCCACCACCAGGCGGGTGAGACTCGATCCGGGCTGAGAGTCCATCCACCGATTGAGGCGCTGCTGGAGGTCGGAGACCTCGGCACCTCGGGAGCCCTGACGAAGGCGGGGGCGGGAGATGGGGGGAGTTACCGGAGGGGTGGGGGAGGATGGGTTGCTGGATATCC
>CAYRTW010000331.1:0-4768 GCA_964426935.1 uncultured Rickettsiales bacterium | reverse complement strand
CCCCGATCACCCCCCGCCGCCGCCCCCCTCCGAAATGCACCGGGGGGCCGTGGGTCAGGCTTCGACGATACCCAGGATGTCATCCTCGCGGATGAGAAGATGGTCCTCGCCGTTCACCTTGACCTCGGTGCCCGAATACTTGGAGAAGAGGACCCTCTGTCCTTCCTGGACCTGGAGAGGAGAGACCTTTCCGTCGTCCAGGAGTTTGCCGGTACCAACGGCCACGATGATGCCCTCGGCGGGCTTCTCCTTGGCGGAGTCGGGGATGATGATGCCTCCGGCGCTCCTGGCCTCGCCTTCAACACGCTTGATCAGGACCCGGTCATTGAGTGGACGAACCTTCATTCTTCCTATCCTCCTATTCATGAATGGTGAGAGATTCTTCCCGCTGTGGGGAGACCCGGCGGGTATGCGCCGATGGCCTCCTCCCCAGCGGGGGCGGCATTGGGATAATCACCCCCTCTGCGGTGTCAAGCGTGGAGAGAGGGAAGCGGGAGGTGTTTGAGGTTTCAGGAAGGGCTCCAGGCAAAGAAAAAGTGAAAAATTCTGTCCTTAACGGGTGAATTCTTCATCGATTCTCACGTTCTCGTTCTTGAACACGGCCATTTTGCCGGCTAACTTTTCAAGGGTGCTCTGCGTTGCTCCCCACCAGAACCCGATGGCAGGGCCCCGCCCAGGAGGACGACCATGACTTCCTCAGAGATCGCCACCGAAGACAACCTCTTTTCATTCTTCTATGACCGGGTCCACAGCGCCCGAACCCGTCAGCAGGTCCCCCTTTCCGACGAAACCGAGTTCTACCTGGTCAACCTCCTGGTGGGGTTTCTCGATGCCCAGGCCCTGTTCCACCCCGGTGGCGAGCGCAAGGACCACATCCCCTTCGCCGTTCGCCTGCGCTCCGCCCAAGCGGCCAAGGGAGACGGGTGTCTCCGTGAGCTCAAGCATGTGGGGGATTCCACCCTGTATTTGACGGGATTCTTCTCTCCCAGCCTGAAGCGGCGGTTGATGGAGCCCAGCTACTACATGGCCTTGGGGGAACAGGCGTATCGCTCTCTGGCGGTTGCCCTGGGAGGTCGGCGCGGCGAGGGGGAGGACGGCCTGTTCGGGGAACTTTCCCGGACCTTCCCGGCCTGTGTGGAGGTGCTCGGAGAGGTTTCGGAGGGAGCACGGGGGAGTACCAATCAAGACATTCTGGCCCTTTACGAGGCGTGGCTGGCTGAGGGGAGTGAGAGGACGCGCCGCAGGCTTACCGAGTTGGGGGTGTTTCCGGGTGGTGGAGGTCCCGGCCGGGACACCGTCCACTGATGGCGGTTCGTGCGGAACGTCGGGCGCTGCTTCGCATTCAGGAGCATCTCCAAAGGGTGTACGACCTGGATCTTCCGGTGCGGGTCACTGATTTCCTGTTGACCGAGGGGGAAGCGGAACACTGGTTCCAGGGGGCGTCGCAAAGGAAGGAGCAGGTTCTGGTCCGTCAGCAAGAGACAGAATGCGCCCTGGGGGTGTTTCTCCATTCCGAGGTGCTGGCCGGGTTGGCCAGGGAGAAGCCTGGGGAGCCCCAGGAAGGAGAATCCCTCCAGCCTTACTGTCATGCCGCCGAGGGAGTGAGCCATTTTGTCCTCCTGGTGTGGTCGGCCATTCAGGAGAGGCAGGTGCGAGCAGTGGATCTGGAGATTCAGGCAGAGGTGGACAAGGTCACCACCTGCCTGCTGACAGGTCACACCTGGCGGGACCGGGATCGGTGCCAGATCCTGTTGCAGCGCCTGTTTCTGGACAGTCAGCTCCTTCCTGGCCTGTCGGCAGAGGAAAGGGCTCGCTACCGCCTCGCCAACGAACTGGGGCTCCGCCTGGGGATTCGTCTGGCAGCGGAGATGAGGCGGGATCTGCCGGGAGCCTTGGCGGCCCTTCGCCGGTTCTATCGCCTCCCCGGCCCCCAGAAGAGGGAGTTCATCGAGGATCTCCCCCTGGCTTGAGCTTGCCGATTCTCACGGTGATTGCTCCAAGAAGCGCTCTTCCGTAGGATGCCTGGGCTTTCCCTTGCGCCAACAGGTCCCCATGAATCGAGACTCTCGCGACCCCCAGCCCGTCCTTCGCAAGGCCGCTGCCGCCGTTCTTCGTGGTTCCCGCATGGTGGAACAGGCGGTGGGCCTCTTCGAGAGGGCAGTTCCTGACGACGCTCCGACTCTGGAGATGGACCTGATCAAGGCTCAGGAGATGTTGCCTCGGTGGGTGGAGGGAGAGTTGCTGGAGGCGGTGGCCACTCTCCAGGCCCCCATCCAGGCGGCGGTGGTGGACGTTCTTGCTGAGAAGAGTGCGGTTTCTGCATTGCTGGGACTGGAATCCCAACCTTTGGACCGGGCTGCCCAGAAGGCGGCCCATCACGCCCTGACCCCCCTGCGGGATCGAGGTGTCCTGCCTTTTCCGCCCCCTCGGGGAGAAGCGCGGAGCCCTGAGGGGGTGGAGAATGTGCATTCCCACTATGTCGCCGCCATGGGACCCGCCGATGCTGCCGGTCAATCCCATCTCCTCCTGGCCTGTCTGGGAGAGTCCAAGGGCACCTGGTTGGCCAATGTCCTGTTGGATGAAGAGAGGGGGATCGCCCGATTCTGGCTGATCCCTGCCTCTCGAAAGCAGGTGAAAGGCCTGTTCCGGGAGTCTCTGGCGGAGCAGGACAGCTTCCTGACGGTGGTGCCGGTGGCGGTCGCGGTGGCCCAACTGTTGCGGAGCCGGGCTCTGGCGGAATCGGTGCGCGAACCCCTTTCCCAGTCCCTTCTCGACTTCTTCCACGATCTTCCCCCCCTCTTCCTGGAGGAAGGAGCCGCCCACGACCTGGAGGCGGTGCTGAAGGACGTTCCTATCGATCTGACTCGCCTGTCCCAATCGCTGGGGCTCATGGGGGTATCTCTCCTGCGGGAGTGGCGGTTTCCCCGGGCGGCCTGCGAAAAGGTGCGTAGCCAGATCCAAGAGGAGTCGGCCCGAACCCTCATCGTCTCGGGGATGGGGAGGGAGGAGAGGCTGCGGGAGTCGGTGGCACGGGGCATCGACACCCTCCTGGAGGGAGGAGTCCGGCAGGCCTGGGTGGAGCGTTATCGGCGGCTGGCGGTTCAGATGGTGTGGAGGGGCTGGGCCTCCATGGCCTCCGTCGCCTTGACCACCGCTCGGTGCCTGGAAGAGGGGAAGCCGGAAGCCTGGCGCATTCCGGTGGTGGCCGGTCATGCGGTTCTGTCCCTGCGCCTTCCCGAGATCATGCCCATCCTGGTGGCAGAGGGGATCCTGCCGGCGCGTCCCACCGAAGCGCCCTCCTCAGAGGAGGAATCGGGGATGACCGTGACCCCCTCGGGGCTCATCACCCCCACCTCTTCGGTGAACCCGGACGTGGATCCCGCTTCCCGGTTGATTCTTCCCGGGCGTTGATTCTGGAGGGGGGACCCCCGGGGCTCGTTTCAGTTCTGCTCCATGGGGAACAGCTTCCACACCTTGATTTCCTTGTACTTCTGGGACTGGGGAGCGGTCCGCATCAGGGAGATTCGCCTCATTCCCCAGTAGTGGTTCACCCGGGTTTCCAGGGTGGCTTCCAAGGGGGGTCCCATGTCCAAGGGGAACCCACACACTCCGTAGGCGGTCTTTCGATCCAGGGGGTCGGGAAAGGGGTACTGAATCGAGGCGATGCGCCCCTTCCACAGGGAGACGGTGGTCTTGTCGAAGCTCAGGATGACCTGCTCATCGGCCAGAACCTCTCGGCTCTTCAAGGCGCCCAACTGCTCGGCGATGATCTCTGGCTCAAGAACGGCGTATTCCCTCCCCAGCAGGTAGGGCATGTCGATGTGCAACCCCTCCTTGCGCTGGTAGCGGGTGGCGGCCCTGGCGGTCTTCTGTTTCTGGGCCTGGGCCACCAGGGAGGGGCGGGATGAAAGGGACCCCCCGTCGCCGCATCCCCCCAGGACCAGGGGGAGAAACAGGGAAACCGAGAGGATCAGGCTGGAGGAGGAATGTGGATGCACAAGAGGATCGTGCCCCACCCGAGTTCCATTGACAACCACGCTGTTTCAGCCCCAATCTCCCCGCCGTGACCGATACCTCTGCCCCGGATGCCCCGGTCCCCACGCCCCCGTTCCCGGTGAAGGTGCGTTTGTTTGCTGCATTGCGAGAGAAGAAGGGGGTTTCCGAAGTGGAGGTGATGGTTCCTGTGGGTACCCCCGTTTCCGACTTGTTTCCCCTCCTGTTTCCCGAAGAGGTCCGCACCGATCCCCGGTGGCCGGGGAACCTCCTCTATGCCATCAACCTGAATTACGTTCCCGCCGATCACCCCGTATGTCAGGGGGATGAGGTGGCCCTGATTCCCCCTCTGGGGGGAGGTTGAGATGCGCTATCTGACTCGGGAGCCCATTGACCTTCCCGCCCTGATCGGGCGCGTTGAGGACGAAGCCAGCGGGGCTCTGGCGGTCTTCGTGGGGAAGGTGCGGAACCACGACGGCGGGCGGGAGATTCTGGCCTTGGAATACGAGTGCTATCCGGAGATGGCCGAGAAGGTGGAGCAGCAGGTGCGTTCGAGCATCGCCAGCGGGGTGGCTTCTGGCGTGGCCGAGAAGACCAAGCCTGAAGAGGGCGAGGACGACGGCGACGAGCCGGACGACGAGTAATCCGTTGAAAAGCGTTTAGCGTTTTTCGCAGGCGATTGATAACTGCTCAGGTCGGTGTCATTCCGAGGCGACAGCCGAGGAATCCCTATCGCGTAGTTCAAATGGGGTTGTAATCGGCCAGCCGATTCTCG
>CAYRTW010000330.1:0-4782 GCA_964426935.1 uncultured Rickettsiales bacterium | reverse complement strand
CCTTGAGGTCCACCCCCGCCCTCCCCAATTCGGTGAGAAGAAGGAAGAACACCCTCTCCGAGTCCGTATCCCCCCGAAGAAGCCCCCTCCACTCCGGTCGAATGCCGGCCTCCACCTCTTCTCGGATCCGCTCCCATCCCTCAACCGTTCCGTTGTGAGCAAAGGCCCAGGGGCCAAAGTGAAAGGGGTGGGTGTTGCGCTCGTCCACCGACCCCACGGTTGCCTTGCGGACATGGGCCAGGACCGTGGGAGCCAGAAGCCTGCCACACAGGTGGCTGTAGGAGTCGTCATCAATAGCCGCCTCCGAACCCCGCACCACCTGAGGCATCTTGGCATCCGGCTCGTACCAGGCGATTCCCCAGCCGTCACCGTGCTCCCGGCTTTGGCGACGGAGGGCATTCTCCGCTCCCATCAGCGAGCGGGTTACCCCAAGGTGGGCGCGACTGCGAAAGGCGAAAAGACGGCACATGACAAAAACCCCGAAGACTCGCAGGTGGGACGGTGGAATCCCGGGGAAGATTCAGGAACCTCCTCGCCCAGTGGGGGGCGCGGCAAATCCTCGGATGACTGTAGCGTCGCAATTTCCCATTGGCAACAAGGAGATGGGGCTCCAGGAATGGGAAGGTGGAAAATCGTCGGTTTCGTTTGACCTCGGGTGGACACCTGCCTCACTCCGCAACCCCAGGTGATTGCCGAAATCCGGCTTGCGAAAGGATCTTCTCCCGTCCAGAATCGGCGCGGCGGCGGAGGGGCCCACTCCATGGAGCCATTCAAGCGAGAGCATGCCCGGACTTCCAGGGATTGGCATGAGCGAGATGTTGGTGGTCTTCGCCGTGGCCTTGATTGTGCTCGGCCCGCGGCGACTGCCTGAAGTGGCCCGCACCCTGGGCAAGGTGCTGGGAGACCTGCGCCGCACCGCCGATGATCTTCGCTACGGCATCGAAAGAGAGGTCCGGCTGGATGAGATTCGTCGCACCGCCTCGGAGATGAAGGAACAGGTCCAAGACGCCGTTCGCCCAGAGCCCCGGTTGAATCAGGCCTCCTTCGCCCGGCCACGAGCCACCGCCTCCACCCCCGAGTCCCCAACGACCACCGCCTCCCCGCCTTCGAGCGTGGAGGTGGAGGATTCCACCGCCTACCCCTCTCCTGCTCCTCCCCAGGCTCTCGCTTCTCCCACCCCCTCCTCTCCAGCCGGCCCCCTGGACGACCCCCCTCCTCCGGGAGTCCAATCAAGGTGACGGCCTCTCCCCGGCTCCCTGCCCGAAAGCCTCCCCCTCGGGATCGGGAACGCCTGAGAGAAGAAGAGGAGAAGGAGGTGGAGGGCTACTCCATGCCCCTCCTGGCGCATCTGGAGGAGCTGCGGACGCGGTTGATTCGCATCGCCATCGCCATTGTCCTTGGATTCTGCGTGGCCGCCCCCTTCGGCCAGGAGCTGTTGATGCTCCTCAAACAGCAGGCCCTTCCTTACTTTCCAGAGGGCTCGAACTTCATCTACACCCAGTTGCCGGATGAGTTCGTCACCCGCCTGAAGGCGTCCCTCTACGCGTCCCTCCTGCTGACTGCCCCTTATTGCTTCTGGCAGGCGTGGAAGTTCGTGGGCCCCGGTCTGTATCGCAGTGAACGCCAGGCCGTGATGCCCCTGGTGGTGACTTCCTACTCCCTCTTCCTCCTGGGAGGTTCGTTTGCCTACTTCGGAGTCCTGCGTTTCACCAACCAGTTTTTCCTTGCTTTTGCGGACGCCACCACCAAGGCCCAGATCAGCGTCGCCGACTATCTGAACTACTGCATGTTCACCCTGTTGAGCATGGGACTGGTGTTTCAGATTCCCCTGGTGATGGGTTTTCTGGCGCGCATTGGAGCCGTCTCTCCCCAGCAGATGCGAAAGGCAAGACGCTACATGGTGGTGGTGATCTGGTTCACCGCCGCCATCATCACCCCCCCCGACGTGCTCTCCCAGGCCCTGATGGCCATCCCCATGATGGGGCTGTTTGAAGCGGGAATCCTATGGTCGGTGGTGCAGCATCGGCGGTATCTTGGCGCCGGTGACTCCACTGAAGACGGGGCAGGAGCCTGACCCCAGCGAATCCCGCCCGCCCCTTCCTTACCCAAGGACCTCTTCCCATGCGCCACTCTTTCCTCCTCCTTCTTCCTCTTTCAGCGATGCTCCTATGGGGCTGCCAGGGAGCATCTCAAGACGACGACGATTCGACCGAACCCCTTCCCCCCTATCAGGCCACCCTCCGCACCACCTCCTACGGAATCCCCCATATCCTTGCTGAGGACCTGGGAAGCGCCGCCTTTGGTCAGGGATACGTCTTCGCCCGAGACCACATCTGCGTTCTCGCCGACCAGATTGTGAAGGTACGGGGCCAACGTGCCCGCTACTTCGGAGCCGGTGAAGACGACGAGCATGTCAACTCCGACTTCGGCTACCACGCCTCCCGGGTCAGGATGTACGCCGAAGAGGGGTTTCCCCACTTGAGTCCCGATGTACAAGATGAACTGAACGGGTTTGCCGCTGGCTACAACCACCTCCTGGAACAGAAGGGGTTGGAGGGCCTTCCCCCCGACTGCGCCGGGCAGGAATGGGTCACCAGCATCACCGGGGCCGATCTCCTCTCCTACTACCTGGATGTGGCCCTTTATGCCTCAGGAAGGCAGGTCATCCCCTACATGGCCACGGCGGTCGCCCCCGGAGACGAGAGTGAGGTGCGGGCTCGGCCAGCGCAGGTTCCCAATCTGCAAACCCTCCCCATCGGGTCCAATGCCTGGGGAATCGGGGCGGATCGGGCCGAGGGAGGCCGGGGAATGCTGGTGGCCAATCCCCACTTCCCCTGGGAGGGGGAATTGAAGCTCTACGAAAGCCACGTCACCGTTCCCGGTCGGGTCAACGTCTACGGCGCCGGACTCATGGGGGTGGTGGGGACCCTCATCGGGTTCAACGAGGCGGTGGCCTGGAGTCACACCGTCTCCTACGCTCCCCGATTTACCTTGTACATCCACACTCTTGGCCAGGAGCCCACCCGGTACATTTACGATGGGGAGGAGTTGGAGATGGAGCCCTCCACCTATACCGTGGAAGTCCTGGAGGAGGATGGCTCCCTCACCTCCCGCACCCGAACCCTCTATCGCACCCGCTTCGGACCGGTGCTGGACCTCTCCGTCGCCGGAGTTCCCTGGACCGGAGCCATCGCCTTCTCCTTCCGGGACGCCAACGAAGACAACCTGGCCCTCATTGAACAGTTCCTGAGGATGAACACGGCCACCTCCATGGACGAATTCCAGGCGGTTCATCAGGACGTAAGGGGCATCCCCTGGGTCCACACCACCTCCACCTCTGCGGAGGGAAGGGCGTGGTACACCGATTCTTCCTCGGTTCCCCGCCTCTCCGATGAAGCCCTGGCGATCTGGAATGAACTCCGGGAAACCGACTACCTCACCGCCAACTTCGACGCCTTGGGGTTCGTCCTGTTGGATGGCAGCGACTCCCTGTTTGACTGGGTGGTGGACCCCCAGGACGCCGGGGGCTCCCGGGGGCTGATTCCTTGGGACGAGGTGCCTCAGTTGGAGAGGTCGGACTTTGTGATGAACGCCAATGACAACCACTGGCTGCCCAACCCCGCCTCCCCCTTGGAGGGTTACAACCTTCTCTATGATGAGGAGAGAACTCCCCGCTCCGCCCGAACCCGCATGAACCTGATGATTCTCACCGAGACCGGTGACGACGCCGCTTCGGGGGCGGACGGTCGGTTCAGCCTGGATGAGTTGAGCGGGGCGGTGTTTTCCCAGCGGGCCCTGGTCAGCGAATTGTTGAAGGAGGCCGTGGTGGCGCGCTGCCAGGAGACCCCTGAGGTGGAGGTCGGTGAGGAAACCCGGGATCTCACCGACGCCTGCCAGGCGCTGGCGGACTGGGACGGGCTCCTGTTCACCGAGTCGGCGGGGGCGGTCCTGTGGCGAGAGTTTGTCGGAAACTACGTCTACGAGGACATCGAAGACGGTGGAATCCTGTTTGCTGTCCCCTTCGATCCCAACGACCCGGTGGGCACCCCCAACACCCTGGTGCCTCCCCCTGCCGAGGGTCCCGATCCGGTCCTGGTCTCCCTGGCCTATGCCGCTTCCATGCTGGAGGGGCAGGGCATCCCCTTGGACGCCTCCATGGGAGACCTTCAGTTCACCCTCAAGGACCAGCAGCGCATCTCCATTCCAGGGGGAATCAATCGGGAGGGAGCCACCAACATCGTGGGATACAGCGACGGTTCCAACGGTACTCTCTATCCTTCCATGCCAAGGGATACGGTGGTTTCCTCCCGCACCGGCCTGACCACCTCCGGCTACCCCGTCAACAACGGCTCCTCCTTTGTCATGGCCATGGAGTTCACCGATTCCGGCCCCCGGGCTCGGGCAGTCCTCACCTATTCCCAGGCCTCCTCCAACCCCGACTCCCCCCACTTTGCCGACCAGACCCTCCTCTTCTCCGACAGCCAGTGGCGAGATGTCCTGTTCACCGAAGAGCAGATTGCCGCCGATCCCAACCTGACGGTGGAAGAAATCACCGCCCCCCGGGAATAGCAACCTGCCGTAAACATTTCGTTTTTCCCGCAAATATTTCCATCTGCGGAGAAAATGTCCCACTTTTGGAGCCCACATGAAACTGGGAACCCTCGCCGAAGGAGGAAGGGATGGCACCCTGGTGGTGGTGTCCAGGGACGGATCCCGCCTGGTCCGAGCCTCCTCCGTCTCCCCCACCCTCCAAACCGCTTTGGATGATTGGGAGCTCATCGA
>CAYRTW010000329.1:0-4791 GCA_964426935.1 uncultured Rickettsiales bacterium | reverse complement strand
GGGGCAAGGGCGGGAAGGTGGGAAACCAGAGGCGGGGCTGAGCCTTCATCTTCGCTCTCAGTCGGGTTGTCCGTCCCCATTCACATCCTTTCCAGATCGCTGAAGAGAGCCCCCCTGGTACACCTCGATCCAGTCTCGTCGGCCATCCCCATCGGTGTCTTGCTCCTGACGGGTCAACACGCCCCCCTCGAAGATCCGTACCAGATCCGGTCGGCCATCAAATCCCAGATCCCACTCGGATCGCACCCTTTTCCCCTCCTGATACAGGTCCACCCAGTCGATCTTGCCGTCGAAGTCTGCATCCATCTCTTCCCGGGCAATCTGTCCTCCGGTGAACCAGGTGACCACGTCGGGGCGGCCGTCGTGGTTCAGGTCGACGGCACGGCGCACCAGGGGGCCTCCCGCACCTCCGGCGCGAGCCCGAAACTCCCACACATCCACCCGCTGATCACCATTGGCATCATAGGTGGTCCGCAGGGTATCCCCCTCTTCGGCGATGGACATGGATTCCGCTCCAGAGGCCACCCCAGGCGCGAGGAGAGTCAGAGAGGAGAGGAGCAGGAGGCTGAGAGGAAGGCGAATCATGAGCAAGCCCGGGCCTGTAGAGGGTATGGAACGGGGCCACCCTAGCGAGGAGGCTCCTCCCGGTCAACATCCCGCCCCATTGCCGGAGTTTCGGTCTCGCCACCCCCCGAAGAATCGTTGCACCGGGGCAGGGGCCTCCCTATCCTCCTCTCCATGCGTACTCACCTCCTCACCTTCCTCCTCTTCCTGACAGCCGTCCCCCTCTCCTCAGCCGCCGATCCTCCGGCAGGGGAAGGCGACGAGGTGTTCGACGTAAGCCACTCCGGAGGGGTCATTCTTCCCCTTGAGCAGCTCTCCCGGACCGACGGATTGGATCCCGGAGTGTTCACTCGCTACGAGCAGGCCCTGGATTCCATGCGACGGCGTCGCTTTGCCGAGGCCAAGGAGACCTTCGCTGGACTGGTGCGGGATCTGCCTGCCACCGAGGTTTATTACGGGGCGGCGGTGGCCAGCTTTGAGATGGAGCAATTTCGAGACGCCGAAGTCTTCCTCAAGGGAGCCCTCTCCGGGCAGTCGGCGGATGTACGAGCCAACAACCTGATGGGGCTGACTCTCTCCGCCCAAGGTCGGGGTAGGGAATCCCTTCCCTTCTTTGATGCCTGCCTGGCAACCGCCCGAAAGAGCGGGAACGTACCCTTTGAGGCCTATGCCCTTCTCAACGCCGCCATCGCTGTGCTGGAGGGAGGAGACGCCGAAGGGGCGGCTTCCCGAGCTGAACAGGCTCTGCACATCGGCGAGTCGGCCGGGTATGGCAATGTCCGGGCGGCGGCCCTGAACACCCTGGGGAATTCAGCCCTTCACCGGGGAGAACGGGGGCGCGCGGAGGAGCTTTACCGGGCCTCTCTCAAGCTGGAGAGAAAAAACAAGGGGGCGGGAGATCGGGCTGTGGTGCTGTCCAACCTCGCCCATCTCCATGCCGGTTCGGGGCGCGGGCAGGAGGCCCTGGAGTGGTTCAATCAGGCCCTGACCGAGGTCCGTAGCCAGGGAAACCGGGTGGTGGAGGCGTCGGTATTGGTGGGAATGGCCCAGGTGGAGGTGGATCTCTCCAGAATGGAGGAATCCCGAAAGCATCTGGCGGAGGCGGAAGCCCTGTATGACGCCCTCAAATTGCCTCGGGGTGGAGTGGAGGTACGATTGGAGAAGGCCCGGCAGGCGCTGACTCGCAACGACGCCGACGGGGCCACCTCCGAGGTGAGCATGGCTCGCCAGATGCTTCAAGGGTTGGATCTCCCCGTGGAAAAAGCCGACGCCCGGCTCCTTTCCGCCACGGCTCTGGCCATGAAGAAGGATGCCCGGGCCGAGGGAGAGGCGAGGGAGGCAGAGAAGGAGTACAGCGCTGCCGGCCAGCCCGAGGGCGTGGCCAGGGCCAAGGGATTGCAGGGGGATCTGGTGCGGGCAAGGGGGGACCTCAAGGAGGGGGCAAGGCTCTATCGAGAAGCCCTGGCGGTGTTCTCCCGAACCGGATTGACCACCGCAGAAGCGGATCTTCGGGGACGACTGGCCCTTTTACTTCTCAGCTCCGGTGAGACCGGAGAAGGGATTCGGGAGGGGGCCCTGGCCTTGTCCTCCATGGCCCGGGGAGGGCGCTTGCGGGCCCAGGCCTCCCTGGAGGATGAGATGGGGATCGCCCTGGACCAGACAGGGAAAAGCGCCGACGCCCTGGAGCACTTCCTGGCGGCCTCTGCGGTCGCGCAAAAAGGCGGGGCCCAGGATCTGCTGCCGGGAATCGCCGGTCATCACGCCCGGGCCCTGGCCCGACTGGGCAGGATCGACGAGGCCATGCCCCTGGCAGAAACCTCTGGGGATTCTGCGCTTCTCGCTGAAATCCGCCTGGCCCGAGTCAATGATGCCTATGCCAAGGGGGTTGCCGCCGTACAGCAGGGACGCCATTCCGCAGCTCTTGCGGCCTTCCAACAGGCCCAGGACGGTGCTCCGCCAGGAGATGCCGGGGAGGAGGCTCGGCAGGCATCCCGGGCTGGGCTCTCCACCGCCCGGCGCATGGCGGCTCGGGTGGCTTCGGAGAAGGGGGACCGGGCCACTGCCGCCCAGATCCTCGAACTGGCCGTCAAGGACGCCAGGGCCTCAGGGATGGCCAAGGAGATCGCCGCTTCCCTGTGGGATCTGGGGAGGCTGATGGCTGAGGACGGGGAAAGTCAGGCCGCCGCAGGATTTCTGACTGAGGCACTGAAAAGTGCTCAAGACGCGGGGGACATCAAGATGCAGGCGGGGATCCTTCTCCAACGAGGGGCAACCTTCAGCAAGGCCGGGTCCCTCCCCGAAGCGATGGCTGATTTTCTGGTCGTGAAGGAAAAGGCCGGGAGCCTTCCCGACGGGACCCGTCTCCAGGCTCAGGCGGGTTTCAACCTCGGGGTTCTTCAGATCCGCAGTGGGGAGGCGGTTTCCGGTCGAGAGACCTTGGAGAAGGCTCGGGGGTTGTTCCAAAAGATGGGGGACTCCAGCGGTACTCGTCAGGTGGAGGACCTTCTTGCTCGCCTTGCCAGCGCCGACACTGCCGAAGCCGGTCCTTGACGAGTAGACTGGCCCCGATCCCAGGCGGCCTTTGTCCTGGATCCGGTGAGGACCCTCATGACCTCCATTGACGACTCCCCTCTGCAGGGGGGAGGTGAGCACCTGGAACATCTCTTCATCGCCGCCATGGAGGCGCGGGGCTCCGGGGAGTCGGTGCGAGCCCGAGAACTGTTCAGGGCCCTGCTGAAGGAGGACCCTCGCCTGGCCGAGCCCTATCTGGAACTCTCCACCCTCGCGGGGGAGGCGGAGGACTGGGAGGAGGCGGAGGCGTTGGCCAGGACGGGGGTGGACCTCCTGAAGGCGGGGGGTCAGTGGACCGATGACCTCGCCGAGGAGGAGATGATGGCCTTCGCCTTGAACCTGCTGGGGGAAGTCCTGATGCATCGCGCCGAAGAGGATCTGATGACCGATCCCGAGGCGTTCCAGGGCCGGTGGAACGAAGCGGCGGCCCTGTTTCGGGAGGCCTTGCGTCATCACCCTCGGGACGAGGCAGCCCGACGGAATGCGGTGCATTGCCGGCCCCTGGACGCTACGGGGAAGCCAATCCGAGGGTAGGGAGGTCAAGGCCCCCGGAACCAGGGGGGCTTGCCATGGTGAACCCAATCCCCCGGATCGCCCATCTCCCCGCCTGGAACGCGGTGATAAGAGAATGGAACAGGGGGCACGTCACCGAAGCAACTGGAAAAACCGCGAAGAGCTTCCGTGGAGACGAGGAGTGCTGCGGCTCTGCTCCGGGTCAGGGCTCAGACTGCGGCCTGGACTCGGTTTGGTACCCAACCCTTTATTGCGTTGGCTCGGGCGGTACAGGTGATACGGCCAGTGGCATCCGCTGGCAGGCGTGCACGCAACCGTGTGATGAGAAGCGCACGATCCTGGGGGCTCATCGCTGCCAGTCCTGGACCGACGCTCGGCCCCCCAAGGACGGTCGTCCAGTAGTCGTTGAAATCAGCGAAAGCCCGTTGCACGGTGATCTCCCGCGTTTCGAGGGCCTCCAGACCTGCACCCGCCCACAGATCCACCATTGCCTCCATTCGAGACGCATCAGGGCTTGGCGGTACTGGAACTGCAGCGCCCAGGGAACGCATTTCAGCCTGTAACGGATGGTATGGAAAACCACCACCGGCCATGTCCCATGCGTAGGCAGCGACGATGCCACCCGGGCGGACCACTCGCACCATTTCGGCAACGCCCTTGGCCGGATCGGGAACGAAGAAAATCACCAAGGGCATGACCGCTGCATCAAACGTATGGTCGAGAAAAGGCAGGGCCATGGCATCGCCCTGACAAAATTGCGCGGCACGCGACGCCAGCCGCGTATGAGCATAGGCAAGCTGCCCCTCAGACGGGTCTACCCCGTGTACTGAGACGGGCCCGCTCCGCTCAACGAGCATTTCGGTAAAAGCTCCATTCCCGCAGCCCACATCGAGCCATCGCATGCTCAATGGATGAGAGAGCCAGTCGAGGAACACTTCGCCAGCAGCCTGACTCCACTTCCCCATGTATCGTTCGTAGGCCGCCCCGTCGTTGAAGCGGATTGTCTGGTCAGCCACGAGTGTATTCCTCCAGGATGGCCATCTGCGAAAAGTGACGTGATCTCAAGGTGTTACCTTCCGAATGATCCGGTGATCCGTTGCCGCCGCCACCCAGCGCGCCGCCCATCCTACCATCCCCTCATTG
>CAYRTW010000328.1:0-4951 GCA_964426935.1 uncultured Rickettsiales bacterium | reverse complement strand
CCAACATCGACGCCAACGTCTCCATCGGCACCATCTTCGGGATCTACCGCAAGGTCTCCCCGGGTACCGAGGTCACCCGCAGGGACTTCCTCCGCCCTGGGAAGGAGCAGTGCGCCGCTGGGTACGTGGTGTACGGAAGTTCCACCACCTTCGTCTACTCCACCGGGGCCTCGGTGGACATGTTCACCCTTGACCCCTCCTCGGGGGAGTTTTTCTTGTCCCAGGAGGACGTGCGAATCCCCGCCCAGGCGAGCTGCCTTTCCCTGAACGAGTGCAACGGCCCCTACTGGGAGCCTTGGGTGTTGCGGTTTTCCGAGACCCTGAAGGCCCGCAACGACGAGGACAAGAGGAGGATCTCATCTCGCCACATCGGCTCCCTGGTGGCAGACTTCCATCGCAACCTGCTCTATGGCGGGGTCTTTCTCTATCCAGCGGACAGGCGCGCACCCAAAGGCAAGTTGAGGCTCCTCTACGAAGCGTCCCCCCTGGCCTTCATCGCCCAGGCGGCGGGCGGTGGGGCGTCGGACGGCACCCGGGACATCCTGGAGGTGATTCCCGAAAAGCTGCACCACCGCACTCCCCTCATCATCGGTAACTCGGCTGAGGTGCGACTGGCCGAGGAGTTCTGCTCCGCTCGCCTCCCCACCTCCTGATTCTCCCTGGGGATTTCCCCCCCTCTCCGCACGGGCCAATCGCCCTCGTATACACTGCGCGGCGAATGCGATTGGACCGCTCTCGACAGTTGTGGCTCCTCTCCCTTCTAGCCTCCCTGTTCGGGTTGATTCTGGAGGGGTATCGCTTTGGAGCGGCGGACCAGGGCATCCACATCCCCTTTCTGCTGAGGCTTCTGGATGGGACCGCCTTTCCCGGGGATCCCATGGTGGACTCCGCTCCCCATCATCCCTCGTTTTTCTGGCTGGCCCAGGTCCCCCTGGCCTCCCTCCTCCCTCTCCCCCTCCTCTACGGGGTGCTGCACCTCGCCTCCCTGATCTGCCTGGCCCGGGGGATTCTCGCCTTGTCGGAAAGGCTCTTCGGCAACCTCAGGGCCGGAGCGCTGGCGGCCTTTTCCCTGACCCATGGCTGGTTCGCCTGGGGGGGCGCGGCGACCTGGGATTCTCTCTTCCTGCCTCGCACCGCCGTGCTCCCTGGTGAGATCCTGGCCCTGTGGCTGTTCCTGGGGAGGAGGGAGGGAATGGCTTTTGCCCTCCTGGGGGTCTTGGCCAGCTTTCATGCCACCTCCGCCTGCCAACTGGCTGTTGCCCTGGCGGTGGGATGGGGGTGGGAGTGTCGCAAAGAGGGGTTGGGAGGACGCCCCCCATGGGCTGCGTTGGCTTTTCTGCCCGGTGCCTCCCCCCTGCTCTGGAAGATGGCGGAGGGAATGGGAAACTCAGCGAGCCGGGTGTGGGACAGGGTGGACCCGGCCTGGGAAGAGGTGCTGCGCTACCGAATGGGACACCATCTGTTTCCCTCCACCTGGTCCCCCGGGGAATGGGCCAGCGGGGCCCTGATGCTGGCGGTGATGGCGGTGGGGTGGCGGGCCAATCTGCCCCCCGCCCGGTGGACCCCGGGGACGAGGTTGCGGGGAACCGTGGTGGGGATTCTGCTCCTGGCGGTGGGGTTGGGCACGGTGGGCAGCGAGGTGTTGCCGGTGGCGGGATTCCTCCAACTCCACCCCTGGGAGGCCATGCGCTTTCTCTCCATCCTGGCGGTGCTGGGAGCCTGTGTGGTCGCTGTCCAGACGCGCCCCGTGGATGGGGCTGCCGCTGGGATTCGCTACATCCTGGGAGGTGCTCTTCTCTTCGGATGCCTGCCCCTGGCCGCCCTGGGGGGAAGCCTGATCCTCCTCTGGTCTCGTCAGGGGGTGCTGGAGGTGAGAACGGGGAGAAGAGTGATCCTGGCCCTCTGGGGAATTCTGTTGCTTGGAGGGGTGACAATCCGGCGCATGTTCCCGTTATTTATTGATTTTTCTGAAAAAAACGGCTCCCTTCTTCGGGAAGCCATGGCGGGTCTGGAGGCTTCGGGGCTGCTGGCCGTCTTGGACATCGGGGTCTTTGGAGGGCTGATTCTAGGGGTGGGAGTGATCCTGGCCCTTCGCTGGCGGTCCAGGCGGGAAGGAGACCGGCGGGAGGATGCCGATTCCCTGGAACTTCTCGGTTGGTCGGCGAGGACGGTCACCTTGGGATGGTTTCTGATGGCCCTGCTGCGACTGGTGTGCTGGAACGGGCTGGGAGAAGGAGGGCGCCTCTCTGCCAGTGACGAGCCAGTGGTGTTCCAGCCCCTGGGAGCCGTCTCTGACGCCCGGGATCTGGAGGACGTGGTGCGGCAGACGGTGGCCCCTTGGGAGAAGGTGCTGGTACCCCCTTACCGAATGGAAGAGTTTCGGGTCTTCGCTCGACGAAGCCCGGTGGTGAGCTTCAAGGAGGGGGGAGAGTGCCTCTACGACCGGCGGTTTGCCCTCTCCTTTCGCCAACGCCTCGCCGAGCACGCCGGGGGAAAGGACCCGTTCGCTGGCATCCCCCTCCAGGGGCGGGGACGGGAAGCCATCTTCTCCGACATCCGCCAACGCTCGGAGGCGGGGTGGAATGCCCTCTCCGCCTCGCAAATGGAGGAGTTGGGGCGGCGTCATGGAGCCCCCTGGGTGGTGATGGAGAGGTTCGATTCGACCGCCGCCTTCCCCGCTGAGGTGGCCTCTCTGGTGTATCGAAACGACCGCTACCAGCTCTTGCGACTGGCTCGGATCCAGCCCTCTCCCCCCCAATAGGCCTTCCCCGGGTCGGGTCCCCTACGGACGTGGGGAGTCCCGCCAGGGCGAGGCGAACAGGCGCGCCTCCTGCCAGTTGCCCGGAGGAGCGACTCGCCGCAACCCCTGATCAAGGGCGTTTTCCAGGAGGAGGCGGTGACGCTCCAGGGGGAGGCCATCCCGGGGATCGACTGCACCCGGATCCAACTCCAGCAAGGGAAGGAGGGCAAATCGCCTCTGGGTGAGGCGAGGGTGGGGCACCTCCAGGGAGGGGAGCTCCATCCGGGTATTTCCCAGGAGGAGGATGTCCACATCGGCGGTTCGGGGGCCCATGGGGATCCTCCTCTGCCTCCCCAGGGCGTTCTCTACATTTTGGCAAATTTGTAGTAATTCTAATGGGTTGACGTTAAACTGGACTTCGATGACCGCGTTCAGAAACCAGTCCTGAGCCCGGTAGTGGAGGGGCTCGGTCTCGTACAAGGAGGAGCGCTCCTCCACCTTCACTCCCCCCTCTTCCAGGATGGAAAGGATGCCCAGAAGATGATCCAACCGGTCTCCCAGGTTGGACCCGATGCCCAGATGGCCGCGCATCACCCCTCCTCCTCGGGAGGTGAGGTCCCGACATCTTCCCCATCCCCATCCGCCCTCAGATCTTCCAGGCGGCGGTAGATGGTGCGGGCGGCAATGCCCAGCAGATGGGCGGCCAGACCTTTGTCTCCTCCGGCAAAACGCAGAGTCTCCAGGATGACCTTCCTTTCGATTTCCCTCAGGGGCGTTCCCACCGGGAACTGGAGCACCCGGCTGTTTTCTGCCCTGGCTACCAGATGCTCGGGCAGGTCGCCGGCGGTGATGTGGGGGCCCCGACTCAGCACCACCGCCCTCTCCAGGGTGTTCTCCAACTCCCTCACATTTCCTGGCCAGGTGTACGCGGTGAGGAGATCCATGGCGTCCTGGGTCACCCCGCTCAGGGGTTTGGCGTTGCGCTCGGAGAACCTCCTCACGAAGGCATCCACCAGGAGGGGCACGTCTCCCACTCTTTCCCGCAGGGGAGGGAGCCCGATGCGGATGACGTTGAGGCGCCAATAGAGGTCCTCCCGAAACCGCCCCGCCTTGACCTCTGCCTGAAGATCCCGGTGGGTGGCGGCGACGATGCGAACATCCACTCGAATGGTCCGGGATCCCCCTACCCTCTCAAACTCTCCCTCCTGGAGAACCCGCAGGAGTTTCACCTGGGTCGCCGGCGACATCTCCCCCACCTCGTCCAAAAACAGGGTTCCCTTGTCCGCCAACTCGAAGCGCCCCTTGCGGAGCCCCGACGCCCCGGTGAAGGCCCCCGCCTCATGACCGAACAGCTCACTCTCCAGAAGGGTCTCGGGAAGGGCCGCGCAAGCCAGCTTGACCAGAGGTCCCTGGGCCCTCAGGGACAGGGCATGGAGCGCTTCCGCCACCAACTCCTTGCCGGTACCACTCTCGCCGGTGATGAGCACGGTGGCCTGGGCAGGGGCCACCTGTCGCACCACGTCCATGACCTTTCGCAGAGAATCGGAGGTGCCGATGATGCGGGCCAGGGGTCCGTCGCGAAAGCGGTCCTTCTCCCGAAGCCGGGCGCGAAGCTCCCGATTTTCAGCGACAAGAGTCCGTTTTTCCAAGGTTTTTTCGATAGAGCGCAACAGCTCATAGCGTTTGATGGGCTTGGTCAGAAAGTCGTAGGCCCCTTCCTTCATCGCCGCCACCGCCACCTCCACCGTGCCGTGGGCGGTCATGAGAATGACCTCCAGATCGGGGACCACCAGCCGGCTGGCCCGAAGCAACTCCACCCCATCCATACGGGGCATCCGCAGATCGGTGAGCATGAGGTCAAAAGGAGATTGGCGCAGGGCGGCCAGGGCCTCTTCTCCCCCGGCAGCGTGGATCACCGAATACCCCTCCCGGCTGAGGATCTTCTCCAAGACTTCCCGATTGGCGGGCTCATCGTCCACCACCAGGATGCGTCCTCGGGACTCGGAAGCAGAAGCCACTAGCGCCCGTCCTCCTCGGTGGCGAGAGGAGGCGGAAGATCTTCTTGAAGGAGGGTGCCCTCCCAGTCTTCAACAGAAAGAACCGGCCGACTAGCAGTCCTCTCCAGAACCGACACCAGAAGTTTGAGAAAGTCTGCCTCGGTGACGATGCCCACCAGCCGGCCCTCTTCTTCCACCGGCAAGCATCCCCACT
>CAYRTW010000327.1:0-4961 GCA_964426935.1 uncultured Rickettsiales bacterium | reverse complement strand
GTCCCTATACAGGGGACAGCTTCGAGTTTGGCCAGACCTACCTCGATTCCCTGCTCGAAGCTTCCTGGGCGGACGATCTGAAGATCAAGCCCGAGCATCTCGAAACCTGGAACAAGATCCTGATCGCCTGCGACAGGCCTGAGTTCAGACTGGAGGTCTAATGAAGAAGAGAGTTGTACTGGATGATGGGTCCGATCATCCCACAGTATTCTGGGCTTATGACCCGGGAACAGAGTGGAATGGCTGGGCGTGTCCAAGGTTCTCCATACCAGAGGCCTTCGCAGTACTGGCCTCGCTGCACATGGAGGGTGCGTTGGACTTGACGGAAGTGACCACAGCCCACCCTACCAAAGACGGGAAATCCCGTCACGTGGCCATCCTGGTGGCCCTCAACATGGAAGACTCCGAGCACTGGTACAGCGAGGATGATCCGGACTTCCCCGAACCCGTAATCGCACTCGGAGCAGCGGCATGGTGCTGGCAGTGGCTGGACTGATGAAAAGGAGGGCTTGATGCCCAGACCCTACACCAAACCCGGTATGAAGACGGCCAGGCTGGTTCGGTCATACCTGGGGTTCCCTGGCTGCGGATGCGGATGCCGGGGGGATTACACCAGCGAACCGGCCGAAGTCCAGGACGCCCTTGACTTTATTATCGAGGATCCTGACTTCACAATCAACATCGATGATACCCAGGTGATCTTTGTCCTAGAAGACCCCAACACCTACTATCACTGGGTCTATGCGGACTGGGTGCAGTAGAATGGCCCAGCGAAGATGTGCCCAATGCGGGCGGGACATGAACCCAGTAGACTACGCCCTCGGCATCGTGTGCGTGGGATGCTGCCGGCGGAACCACCGAGCCCTTACTGGGGGCAGGCGAACAAAGGCGACCAGGGACCTGGGCATCTATGGGGACAGTGATCGGGAGCGGGCTGAGGGTGCCAGATTTGAAAGAGAGATGCGGCGGAAGAGGAGGTGAGCTGGGGAGGGGCCCAAATGAAAATAGGCGAAAATACTAGTGTCATTTGGGCCCCTTGAAGGTGTATATTAAGAATGTCAGGGCGGATTCCCCGCCCGCATCAGACTGGGCAATCGCCACCGAATCCCAGTCGAATAACCTGGTGGCAAGGGAGGCCAGTATGGCCAAGCACAAGCAGCACAGGAAGCAGGTCACGGAGGAGACCGTGGTCCAGGAGACCGTCCCCGTGACCGAGGAGAAGCCCAAGAAGGTCAAGACCCCCCGCGTGACCATCTCCGCCTTCATGGTGGAGGTCCTGCGGATGAAGACCGTGCCCCCCAACGACGAGATCATCCGCATGGTCAAGGCGAAGTTCCCCGAGAGCAGGTTCTCCGAGACCCACGCCGCCTGGTACAAGACCGCCTTCCAGGCGGGACGCCTCCACGGTCAGGAGGGGAAGGGCGAGACCTTCAACCAGCCCGTCGTCAGCGAGGCGGGGCGCATCCGGAGGGAGGCCGCGGAAATCCGCAAGACCGCCCTCGAGCAGGCCCGCAACCTGCGGCTGGAGGCCAAGAACAAGGTCGCCCAGGCCTGATGGCCTGAGGGACAAGGCGCAGTGAACCCGCCGCCGGAGGGCGGCCAACGAAAGGAGAAGTGATGGCCAAGGACCCGTCCAAGCTGTTCACGGTGTCGTTCGTCAAGGACAAGGACACCAAGTCCACCGTCCGGTTCCAGGAGGAGACCGGCGAGGACGCCCCGAAGATCGGGACGCTCTACGTCCAGAAGCACGCCCTGAACCAGCTGGGCAACCCCACCGCGGTCTCGGTCACGGTCGAGGCCAAGTAGCATGGCGAACGGAGGCGGGTTGGGCAACGATACCCGGCCCGCCTCCATCGCCGCACAGCTGGCAGACCTCCTCGGCTGTGACGACTACAGGGCGATGGAGGCAGTGATTCGGGAACGAGACCTCGTCTGGCTGCTCATTCAACTGGGAACAGACCCAGTGAGCATTGTGATGGAGGTGATGGTGGGACAGGAAGGGGGTGATGTCCACGGAGACCTTTGAGCGCAAGATCGGGGGTGTCGCCTTCACGGCGATGCTCCTAATCGTGCTCTCTCCAATCTTGATTCCAACCCTTATAATCACGGCCATCTGCTGGCCGGGCGCGCTAAGGGATCTAATGGGAAACAGGTCCTCGAGGCGCAAGCGCTGACCAATGGGGCGAACTCCGGTTCGCCCCATCCTATCTTGCTTTGAGGAACGGGCGTTTCTCTGCCCAGTTCGTGTCGCTCCACTCCACCTCCACCCGGAGGGGAACCTCGAAGGTGCTGCGGTCCTCCAACAGGGTCTTGATCCGGGGAACCAAGCCCCTCTCCTCATCATGGATCTCAGCTTGAATCTCGTCATGCACCAGGTTGACGATGCCAGACCTAGCCCCGTGTTCCAGGAACAGCCGGTCCACCCTCGTCACCCCGCGCTTCATCACGTTGGCGGCGCACCCCTGAATCAGGGCATTGACGGCCTTGTAGCGCAGGTCTGAGGGGACATGATACCTCCTGCCGAACACGTCCTGGACATAGCCCTTGCGAGATATCTCCAGCATCTTTTCACGCATGAACCTGGGCACCGATTCGAACTTGGAGTAGTAGCGGGTGAGGATCTGCTTGGCGTCCCCCTCGGTTATGAAGGCGGGGGGCATGCCCACGAAGTCACGCGCCTCTGGGGGCAGGTCCACTATCAGCTCGCGGAGTGACTGGACAGTCTTCCTGACGCCCATCCCGTAGATAATCCCAAAGTTGATGGTCTTGAAGATCTGGCGGACGGCCTTGCGGGCGGCCTTCGACAACCTGGAATGATCACCTGGGCATACCATCCACGCAGTACCCTCGTGCAGATCGGTCCCATTACGGATCATCTCCAGCATCTCCTCGGCCTGGGCGTAGCAGGCGAAGAGCACCATCTCGATCTGGGAATAGTCGTAGTAGTATATTCTGAATCCGGGCCGGGGTATGAACCCCGCCCGCACCGTAAGGTCCTTTCGGGGGATATTCTGGAAGTTAGGGTCGGAGGAGGACAGCCGCCCAGTCCGCACCGACCGCTCCCCCTTACCCTTCGACCCCACCTGCCAAAATGTGGGGTGAATGATCGAGCCGCCCTCCTTCCCCATACGGGCAAGCGGGGCATAATACGTGGAGGCAAGCTTCCCGAGACCGCGATAGGCGAGGACCATGCGGGCCACAGGTTCGTCCATGGAGGCGAGGGCGTCCTTACCCCAGGACTCGCTGCCTTCAGGATTCGTCTTCGTGGGCGGGTTCCTAATGGGTGATGTGAGGCCGAGCCCCTTCATCAGGAGGCGGATCTGCGGCGGCGAATCCGGGTTGAAGTCATCCCTGCCAGAGAGGTCGGCGAGCTCATCCCTCATCGCCTCAAGCTTGGGCTCCGAGCTGCGCAGCATCCTGCGGAAATACTTCCAATCGATAAGGTGACCACGGTCCTCGATTCTGGAAAGCGCGGGGAGGAACGCCAGCTCCTGGGGGTAGACTTCGGAGTAGTGCTCCTGGATGGGCCCGGAGAACAAATAGAACAGACGGAGGGTCTGGACGCCGTCCGCCTTGGCGTATGGCTCCATAATATCCCAGGGCACCGCGTCGTAGCGTCTCCAGTTCTTACCGAACTCCTTACGGAGACGGTAGGCGTTGACCCTGAACCACTCTTTGAGGGCGGCCTCGGCGGAGTTGTCCACTCCAAGATACTTCTCGCTCAACGGCTTGAGGGCATGGCTGGGCTCATTCTCGTTCACCAACGTCGCCATCAGCATGGAGTCGTGAACGACGCCCCGCACCTCGATCCCAGAATACCTGGCCATGCGGAGGTCGAAGGAGGCCTTGTGCCCCACCTTGCGGATGGCGGGGTCACCCAGCACCTCGCGGACGAACCGCATCCCCCTCTCATCCTCCACCCGCACGAGTCTGGGCTCCGGATAGTCTGGGCCAGTTATGATCCAGAGGAACGGCCTGGCCCCCGCCCATGGATACAGACCCGTAGTCTCGCAGTCGAAGGAGACTATTTCCCCATCGAAGATGTCGGAGTCGAGGGCCTGTAACGAATTGACCCCCGATGACCCCACCGACGGCAACTGGAATACCTGCTTCATGCCAGCCCCGCCTTCCTGCGGGCGTCGAACCTGTCTGACCACCTGCGGGCCAGGTCGGCCGGCGTCCTCGGTCCATTTAATGGGGAATGAGTATGGCGCTCCAGAGCCTCATCGTGAGGATCGAACGGGGCGTCGTCGACATACATGGACTCCGCTACCTCGTTCGGCTCCACCATCACCCATCCTCGTGAGACGCCGCGCAGCAGGATAACCTCCGCTCCGCAGTCACGGCACCTAGTCACCAGCGGATCTCTCGGCATCGATGGTCCTCCTGAATAGGGCCCTGCTGAGCCGCAACAGCCTCCTAAAATTCAATGGGACCACATCGTGCTCCCAAACTGTGAACACAGCGTAGCCCCATGACCTGAGCGCAGCCGCCTTCCTGCGGTCACGCGACTTATTGGAGGCATGCTTCCTCGCCCAATAGCCGTCTGGGTCCACTGCGACCGGGGTGAAATGTTGAGGACAGCCGTGCCAGAAGCACCCCTGTAGCTGGACGACTGCCATGCCCTCCTTCAATACGGCGTCGGGGCGGATAATCCTATCGGAGCGCCTGGCCGCGGGTCCGGAAAGCGCATAGCCTGAGGGATGCAGCGCCCAGCCCTCGGCCTCCAGGAACATCCTGAGCCTGGTCTCCGGCAATGTGCCCTGGGAAACATTGCCCCGCATCGCCCTGCGGCGCTGGGCGGGTGTGAGCGGGTCCCTACGAACTTCCATAAGCATTATTATACCTTGGGGGACACTGCCCCGTATATCTGTATTCGATTCATCCCGATCCTTAACTGTTCGATAAAAGGCGCCTCGAAGTTCGCCCACCTCACCGCGCAGCTATAGCAGAGATGGGCC
>CAYRTW010000326.1:0-4970 GCA_964426935.1 uncultured Rickettsiales bacterium | reverse complement strand
CGATGGTCCTCCCGACGTGGGTGGTGCTGGCGTAGGCGAAGTCTCCATTCCCCGAGAACCGGGTGCCCAGGGCCGGACCCAGCCCGGACAGGGACTTGTGGATGTCCCGGTTTCGCAACAGGAGCTCCGTCGAGCCCAGGGTGCCTGCCGCCAGGACGACCCGCCTCGCCTGCACCGCTCCCATCTCCAGGCGCTCGGGGTTTTCGGGATCGAGGATTTGGAAATGGACACGAAATGAACCATCGGGGAGGGGATCCAGGCGGTCCACCTTGTGAAGGGGGAAGACGTGGGCGCCTCGCCTCTCTGCGGTAGGGATGTAGTTCTGGTCAAGGACGCTCCGGGCCCCCACCTGGCACCCCATCAAGCAGCTTCCGCAATAGATGCAGGGAAACTGCCAGACCCCCGGGGCGCCGGTGGGGAGGGACTTCTCCTGGGTATGGACCGCCACCGGCACCAGGTGGGGATCGCGCCCGAGCTTTCTGGCCGCCTCCATGAAGGCGGTGGTCCGGATGGGGAGAGCCCTGCCGGGGGGAGGCACGAACTCCCTGGCCCCCAGCATGCCTTGGACCACGTCGTAATAAGGGTCGAGGACCTGACGGGACAGCTCCTTTGGCCATTCGGGGCGCTCAAAGACGGGGGCTGGCGTGCGGATGCGGACGTTGTAATAGTGCAGGGAGCCACCGCCCACCCCGCTCCCCTGGATCACGTCGATATCGCGGAACACCCGGTATTCGATGAAGCCGAAGCGCTTCACCCGGTCCGGCGCCTCCTCCACCCACATGGCGTCCGTGGAGAACTGAGAAGTGGTGCGGGGTACGTTGGTGGGGGACCACCTCTTTCCCCTCTCCAGGATGGCCACACTCTGCTGGGCCTGGGCCAATCGGCAGGCCACCGCCGCTCCCCCGAAGCCCGACCCGATGACCACGGCGTCGTACTTTTCCATCATGGTGGGAGCGCTCATCTCATCCCTCCTGGCCCCGGATGGGCCCCCGAACTTCCCGAGGTGCTTCCATTTCCCTGGGCCCAGCCACGAAAAATCAGGTATCCGAGCAGGCCCGCCGGCCCGAACATGTAAGTGAGGAAGAGGAAGGGAGAGAGGCGATAGCCCCCCTGTGGAGCGTCGTTCAGGATGAAGCGCCCCACGAAAAGATCGAAGCACAGGAAATGACACCAGCTCGCCAGGACCGGCCAGTCGGAGGAGAGGAGCTTCTTCAATCCGGGGAGGGTGAAGAAGCCTTCGATGTTGAACTCCCCGGTGGCCACCGCGAGCCCCACCAGAAGGACGTACAGAGAGGCCATCACCACCCACACCGCGAAACCCGAGGCGATACGGCGGGCCAGGGGCGACTGGGGGGCCAGCACCCACACCGTCCACACCAGCAGGGGAGGGGTGTTGATGGCCAGGAAGACGTGATTCGGGTTCATGAGATCCACCCCTTGGCGATGCGCTCCGCCAGCGCGGCAATGGTCAGCGCCGGATTCACCCCCAGACCCATGGGGATCATCGCTCCGTCGATGACGTGGAGCCCGGGGTGGCCGAACACCTCTCCGGAAGCGTTGACCACCCCATCTGCCGGGGAGTCGGCCATGGGACATCCCCCCAGGGGCTGGACGGTGAACAGCACCCGCAGCAGGCTCCACAGTCGGTTTCCACTGGGATCTCCGCCACTGTCCTTCTGAAGCTGGGTCTGGGTGGCCAGGATGGTGTCGAACAGGGCCCGGGAGGCGGTGGGATCCCAATCGAGAGCGAGGCCCCCTTCGGAGTCCAGGTGAAGGCGCCCGTTGGAGGCGTCCTCTCCCATGGCAAACCACGACATCACATGATTGGAGGACCGGTGCCTCTTCTCGAACTCGGCCAGGCCCTCCAGAACCTCGTGCAGGATGCCGTGGCGAGCCCCCTCGGCGAGGAGGGCCTGAAGGGCGTTCTGTATCACGTCGGGGGCGCTGTCATCCTCCAGATAGAAGCGCGCTCCTCCCACCGCCCCATCCCGGAAATCCATGCCGCTACCGATGCGAGGGCCGTAGGCGGAATCAATGGGCCGGTGGGAGTACTCCGCCGAAGACATGAAGTTGCCGTTGCTGCTCCATTGATACCCCAGCTTCGGGCCCAGATCGGGCAGGGTACCGTGGACATCGCGGCAGCGCAGGAGCAGGCGGGTCGAGCCCAGGGAACCCCCGGCGACGATGACCTGCCGGGAGGCTACCTCTCCGAGGACGGGTTCCCCGCTGCGGCAATCCTGGAAGGCCACTCGATACCCTCCGCGAGTGTCAGGAGCGATCCGATCCACCAGATGGAGGGGAAGCACCTCGGCACCTGCGGCCTCAGCCAGGGCCAGGTAGTTGAATTCCAAGGTGTTCTTGGCCTTCGCATCGCAGCCGACGTTGCAGTTGCCCAGGTGGACGCAGGTGCCCTGGGTGGCGCCGTGGGGGTTTACGAAGGTCCGTGAGTGGGAGAGGGAGTAGGGGTTGTCAAGGGTGGGGCGCCAGTCGGGATCGAAGGCGATGCCCACGGGCACCCTTTGGAACCGGTGGGGATAGCCGCCCTGGATGGCCGATTCCTGAAGGATTCGGGTCCTCTCCGTCCATTGCTCCTCGGGCACGGGTTCAGCGGAAAGCATCCTGGCGGCGATGTCGTACCAGGGGGCCAGGGCGTCATGGTCGATGCCCTTGGGCCACCCGGTGCGGAAGATCTCCCGATCCGCTTCGAGCAGCACCGCCGAATAGACCAGGGAACCCCCGCCCACTCCGGCTCCCTGGACCACGATCATGTTGCCGAACAGCCCCACGTCCATCAGGCCGTTGCTGCGGGCCGGGTCCCGATCTCGAAACAGCCAGGGATCGCTGGGAAGCCTTGGATATTCCCCCACCTTCCAGCGGCGCCCCCTCTCCAGGACCAGCACCTTTCGCCCCTGCTGGGCCAGCCGACAGGCCATCACCGATCCGCCGAACCCACTCCCCACCACGACCACATCGTACGCCCCTGCCGTCATGGGCCACCTCTGGTACGGTCCCATTTCGAGGACTCGCGCCGACGTTTGGACTGCCTGCCATCCTTTTACAGCAGTTGCCCGTTGTCAAGCCGCCTGGACGGTGGGTTCCTTGCCCGGAGTTCCCCGAAGGGGGCGCACGATCAGCCAGATGCAGGCGCCGGTGGCGACGCCCGCCTGCAACAGGGTGTTGAGGGGGTGAGACATGGGAACGGTGAGCCCGATCCAGAGGGAGACCAGTACGATTCCCCCAAGGATTCCAGAAATTTCCACTGTCAGAAGGGTGAACGCCCAGAGGAGTCCGATGACCGTGTATCCGGGGGCAAAGGGGCTCTGCAAGGAAGCCAGCACCAGCAGGGCCATCCAGATCGTGGCCTGGGTCCGGCGGTCTCCGGACCGGCGTCCGGCGATGACTGTCAGGGCCACCAGCACAAAGGTGTACACCCGCCCGAATTGGCGACCCAAGGCCCAAGGGTCTTCCACGTTCACGCCCATGAGTTGGAGCTTGAAGGGAATCCCGAAGGGGCTGGTGTTGGTGAGGATGCTGAAGCGATCATCGTCCATGAAGGCAAAGGCTTCGCCAGAACGGATTCGGGGGAGGGTATAGGTCAGGAAGGACACCAGGGGATCGACGCCGAAGGTCAGGGCGGACAGGGCGAGGAACAGCACCCCGAAGCTTGCGGTCCAGGCGGCATCGCGCCAACGGCGTCGGGTCAGGAGGAAGATACCCAGCACCCCGGGAGAAAGTTTGGACAGGATGGCGAAGGCGAGCAACGCTCCACCCCAGGCCGGGCGGTCCTGGTGGAACGCCACCATGGCGAGGACGGAGAGCACCACCACCGCGATCTGGAAATTTCCGATCTGGAGGGTCGCCAGAATGGGCAGGCTCCCGAAGAAGATGGGGGCCAGCAGGAGGACGCGGTGGGAGTGGGGCCCGTCGATGAATTGCGCCACCACCCAAAGACCTGCGGCGAGCAGGAGGCCGTTGAGTCCGAACCACAGGGCCCGTTGCGCCGGGAAGTCTCCCTCCCAGGGAGAGAGGGGGGACAGGGCCAGCAGGAAGGGGGGAGGGTAGGCGTAGTAGTCGAGGAGGAAGGGGGCGTATTGGTTCTCGGTTCCTGCTGGGGAGGGGCGGGTAATTCCGTGGGAGCCTGACCACCAGCGGGTGTCGTAGAGGTTGTCAACCCCCCTGCGGCCCAGGGAGGCGCCATGCACGTAGGCGGTGAGGCAGCTATGGGTTTCCAGGAAGTCCAGACCGGGCAAGGCTTGCCGGTCTATCCGAGTAGGGTCCCCCATGAAAACGCTCATTCGTGCCGTGGAGAAGGTCGTGGCCAAGGCGGCCAGGAGAGTGAGGGTGGCCAGGACCCGATGCCGACCGGGCAGGCCATCCAACGCGGCAGGGAGACGGGGAGGCAGCCATCGCATAAGCCCCACGGTGGCGACGTTCACGCTCAGCAGCGCCAGGAAGCCGGGAAGACCGAGAGACCCGCCAGCAGAGAGCCCGAGGGCACTCACCCCTCCCAGCGCCAGGGAGGGGAAAGGAGATCGGCCGGGGCGAAGGATTTCAGCGAAGGCGAGGCCAAAGCTGACGGCGAGGGCAGAGCCGGTGAGGGAGTCGGCATCCCCCGACGGGTCCAAGAAATGCACCAGGGGCAGCCAGAGGCCGTGGGCGATGACCGGGGCCAGGAGGAGGGCCACCCAGGCGGCGAAGGCCCGGCGTTCACGGCTGTGGTTCCGGGTCTCGTCCACCACGACTCCAGGGGACTGACCCCGGCAGCAGGAGCAGCCATTCGGGCATGTCTCCGCCCCCAGTCTACCTCAACGAAACGGTCCACGGAGGGCTCATTCCCGAGGACGGCCCCACCTTCCAGCGGTTGCTGGTGTCCCGATCCTCCCGATGGAGTCTCTGCCGCCGACCCCTTGGATGCCTCCGGTGGGAACCGCTGCGCCGCAGGAAGCGATGAGATCCATGTAGAGGTCCCA
>CAYRTW010000325.1:0-4972 GCA_964426935.1 uncultured Rickettsiales bacterium | reverse complement strand
GGACTTCTGGGAGTGGCGAGCCTCGCTCCGAGCCGATGCCGCGTGAACCTCAACCGCCCCCGCCCCCCGGCATCACTTTCCCGGCGTGCGCCCATGCTTTACGGGGGCAGCCTCTCCCGCTATCTTGCCGGCCATGCGCCCACTCTGTCTGACTGCTCTGGCGATCTCCACCCTTTTCTCGTCCCCAGCCTGGGGAGGCAACTTGGGGCCTGCTACAGCGGGAACCGGACTCACCGTGGTCGAGGCCACGTTCTCGGTGGAGTATGACGTGCGCTCGGTGCAGGCCTTCGTGGTAGATGGCACCTCCGGAGAGCGCACCGGTCAGGCCCCCTCCCTGGCCTGGCTCCGCAGCGGGGGGCCCTATCTCTCCTTTCAATTGGCTCCCCTCCCCTACTTCTCGGTGAGTGGCAAGGTGGGGCTGGCCTCCCCCCTTCTCCGGGAAGGGGGCTACCAGGGAGGGCTTCACGGCGCCTTCGGAGCCGATGCACGCATCACCCCCATCCACGTCGCCGGCGGCAAATTCCATGCTGGCTTGGTGGGGCAGTTTGATTGGATTCGGGATCTTTCCTCCACCGAGGAGGGCGGGCAGCAGGTGGCCTTCTCCTCCATGCGCGTGGCCGGGGGAGTGGGCATGAGCATGGGGGGAGATCTGTCGGGGTTCACCTTTCATGTGGCGGTCATGTATTCCTTCTTGGACGGCAGCCTGCAGAGCGCCGATGGCAGCACCCGCTACCAGCTCCGCACCCAGATCCCCATTGGGGCGGTGTTTGGAGCGGAGATGAACAGCGAGATCCTCAATCAAGGTGCCCTGCGCCCGGGGGCTCGCCTCCACGCTGGATTGGAGCTGCGGGCCATTGATACCTGGGGAGTGGGGGGTCGAGTAGGAATTTCGTTTTGAAGAGGTGAAGGGTGTGATTGGCTGAGACCCCTCGCTCAGGGCTACACCCACTCCAGCACCTGGGAAAAACTGTCCAGGAGAACGTCCGGCTTCAGGCCTTCCAGAAAGGCCCGATCCCGCGCACCCCAGGTGACCGCCGCAGTGGCGCATCCCACGGCCTTTCCAACTCCCACATCTCTCTCCGTGTCCCCCACCATCAATACCCGGTTGGGCGGTACCGAAAAGCGTCCCAACACCCGCCGCAGAATCTCGGGATCGGGCTTGGGGGGGAATCCGTCCGTGCCCTGGATGCACTGAAAGTACTGGGAAAGACCGAATCTTTTCGCCTGCTCCACCACCCGGAAGGTGGGCTTGGTGGTGGCGATGGCCAGGGGAAGGGGAGAGAGGGGGGCGGGGAACTGGAGGCGACCCAAGGTCTCCATCACCTCGGGGAAGGGGGCCGTTGTCGAAGAGCCGAACTGGCTGTGGTAATGCCGATACCTCTGCACAAAGGCGTCAAAGACGGAGCCTTCCGCCGGAGTCTCCACGAATTTTCCCCAGACATGATCCACGGGATGACCCATCTCTCCCCACAAGGCCTCCTCAGGGACCGCAAATCCCACATCGGAGAAGGCCAGAGACAGGCAATGGGAGATGTCTCGGGAGGAATCCACCAGAGTCCCATCAAAGTCGAAGACCAGGAGGTCGAAGTTTCTCAAAAGCGATCACCCGGTCCCTGCATCTCCCACTTCTTGAACCTCTGCTCCGGGCCTGCCGCCGCATACACCTGTATCGCCCGAAGAGGCAGGGTCCCGGTCACCGTCAGGCTGTGAGGAATCCCCGAAGGCACCCGGATGACCGACCCTCCCCGCACCGCAAAGGTCTGATCGCCGAGAGTCATGGTGCCCTCTCCTTCTTCAATGTAGAGAAGCTCATCGGAACCCTCGTGAACATGAACGGCGATCTCCGCCCCCGCTTCAGCGGATAGAAGGGCCAGGGTGGCCGCGCTGGAGCCGGTGGTCCCCGGCTCATGGAGGAGCTTCACCCGGATCTTTCCCTTGAAGTAGGTGGGAAGAGAAGCAGCGTCCAGAACAGGTGGAAGGGAGGATGGGGAGGCAGGCGGTGCAGAAGAGGTCGGTGGGGACGCGGCGCGGGAACCTTCCGCAGCAGAAAGGAGCCACAGCCCCGCCAGCAAGACGGCCAAGGCTCGGTTCACTCTCTGACCCCCTCCCCTTTCAGGCGAGCATCGAAGAAACGGATGATGTCCTCGGTAGAGGTTCCCGGGCCGAAAACCTCAGCGATTCCAATGGCCTTGAGGGCAGGAACGTCTTCGGGAGGGATGATGCCTCCCGCCACCACCACCACGTCGTCCATCCCCTCCTTGGCGAGAAGGCGCATCACCTGAGGAAGGAGGGTGCGATGGGCACCCGACAGCACCGACAGGCCGATGGCGGCCACATCCTCCTGGAGGGCGGTGCGGACCACCATCTCAGGCGTCTGATGCAACCCGGTGTAGATGACCTCGTACCCCGCATCCCGCAGAGCCCGCGCCACCACCTTGGCTCCCCGATCATGCCCGTCCAGACCCGGTTTCCCAACCAGGATTCGGGGCCTCTTGATGCCGTTCATATCGCTTTCTCCCTTGTTCCCCCTGGCTCCCTCAGCCGTTGGCGCCCCGGTATCCGCCCTTCAAGATGTTGGTGGCAATGACCAGCCTCTGGATCTCCGAGGTCCCCTCGTAGAGGTCGCAGATCTTGGCGTCTCGGAACAGGCGCTCCACAGCAAATTCTCGAATGTATCCATATCCGCCGTGGACCTGGACCGCCTGGTTGGTCACCCACACCGCCGTCTCCGAGGAGAAAACCTTGGCCATGGACGATTCGATGCCGTGGTTTTCCCCCCGGTCGCGAAGGGCGGCCGCTCGGTAGATGAGGAGGCGGGAGGCATCGATGCGGGTGGCCATGTCCGCCAGCTTCCACTGGATCGCCTGGAAGTCAGAGATGGTCTTGTCGAAGGCCCGCCTCTCCTGGCTGTACTTGAGGGCCTCATCGAAGGCAGCCCGGGCGATTCCCACAGCCTGAGTGGCGATGCCGATGCGACCTCCATCCAGGGTGGCCATGGCCACGGTGAATCCCCTCCCCTCAGCCCCGAGCAGGTTCTCCTCGGGGACCTCACACCCTTCCAGAAGAATCTCCGACGTGGAGGATCCCCGGATCCCCATCTTGTGCTCTACCTTGCCCACCCGATAGCCGGGGAAGGTCTTTTCCACAATGAAGGCACACACCCCTTTAGAGCGGAGGCTGGGATCCTTGGTGGCATACACCACCGCCACATCTGCCTGAGGACCGTTGGTGATGAACTGCTTGACACCGTTGAGAATCCACTTGTCTCCCTTCTTGACGCAGGTGGTCTTGAGGGCAACAGCGTCGGAGCCGGCGGAGGGCTCGGTGAGACAATAGCAGCCCACCCACTCGCCGCTGGCGAGGCGAGGAAGGTACTTCCGCTTCTGGGCTCCGCTCCCGAATTTCAGGATGGGCACCTCCACCAGGGAGTTCTGGACGCTCATGGTGACCCCGGTGGAGGCGCAGCCCCAGGACACCTCCTCCAAAGCCAGGACGTAATCCACGGCGCTCATTCCTGCACCGCCATACTCGGGGGGAACAACCATTCCCAAGAGACCCAGCTCAGCCATCTCGCCCCACGCCGTCTTCGGCCAATCTCCCGTTTCATCCAGGTGGGGAGCCCGAGGCCACAGCTTTTCCTTGGCGTAATCCCTCACCGTCTGCTGGAGCATTCGCTGTTCTTCGCTAAGAGCCAGGTCGATCATGGGTCCTCGAATCGGCAACGCCGTGAAATAACGAAAAGACGCTCATCGCCCGGTGAACGCAGCCGGGCGCTTTTGGAGGAACGCGCTCATCCCCTCCTTCTGATCGGAGGTGGCAAAACAAAGGGCGAACAGGCTGGCCTCCTGAGCCAGACCTCGAGCGAGGTCCAGTTCGGAACCGGCCTCCAGGGCTTTCTTGGCCAGGCGAACCGCCGAGGGCCCTTTTCCGAGAATGGTGCGGGCCAGATCCTGAGCAGCGAATACCGCCTGCCCCTCCTCCACCACCTTGAGACAGAGTCCAACGGAGAGGGCCTCATCCGCCTTCAGGGTCCTTCCCGTCAGCACCATCTCGGTGGCCCGCTGCAGGCCCACCCTCCGCACCAGCCTCTGGGTCCCGCCAAACCCGGGGATCACCCCCAGGCTCACCTCAGGCTGGCCGAAGCGGGCGTTGCTGGCGGCAATGAGGAGATCACAGGCCAGGGCCAGTTCACACCCTCCTCCCAAGGCGAAACCATTGACTGCGGCGAGGGTGACTCCGGGAAAGCCGGCGAGTTGATCCATCACTGCCTGACCCTTTCGGGCAAAGGCGTCGGCTTCGGCAGCGGTGAACGAGGCCATCTCGCTGATGTCGGCCCCAGCGACGAAGGCCTTCTCCCCGGCCCCCGTCAAGACGATGGCTCTCACCTCGCCTCCTACTTCGGCCTCATGAAGGGCGGTACCCAACTCCTCCAGCACGGCCGAGTTCAGCGCATTGAGCACGGCGGGACGATGAAGGGTGAGGGTGAGGAGGGGGCCATCCTGATCCAGCTTCAGGGTGGAGAAGCGTTCGCTCATGGCGCAATCCTTTTCAGATCCGTCGGTCGGGTTCAGCCCTTGTCGGAATAGTCGTAGACCCCCCGACCCGTTTTACGCCCCAGGAGCCCCGATTCCACATACTTCCGCAACAGGGGCGCGGGGCGGTACTTGGAGTCAGAGAAGCCCTGGTACAGCACTTCCATGATGGCCAGACAGGTGTCGAGGCCGATGAAGTCCGCCAGGGTGAGGGGGCCCATGGGGACGTTGGTGCCCAGCTTCATGGCCGTGTCGATGTCGGCAGCCGATCCGATTCCCTGATCCAGCACCTCAAAGGCCTCGTTGATGTAGGGCATGAGGATGCGATTGACCACAAATCCTGGGTAGTCTTTGACCGCCAACACACAGGTCTTTCCCAGGGCGGCTCCGAGATCCAAGGTGGTCCTGAGGGTGTCCTCCGAGGTCCTGAGCCCCCGAAT
>CAYRTW010000324.1:0-4974 GCA_964426935.1 uncultured Rickettsiales bacterium | reverse complement strand
CGTTCAGGAGCGCGGAGGAGTTTGTCCGCCGACGCCGGTGACCAGCCGACGGCGAACAGGGGTTCCAGGGGGCTGATTTTTTCCGGATGTTCCTTGGCCCAAGGCCCCAGACGAGAAGGGTCATCCCCCGGTGGCAGGCAGTTGAAGTCTCCCCCCAGGATCCACGGAGCCCCCTTCTTCTCCACCGGATCCACCACCGCTGTCACCTCAGCGATCTGGCGAGGAAGGGTTCCGTCTCCAAAGGTGAAGGCCGACAGGTGGGTGTTGAGGGCCAGGACCGGCTCCCGCCTCCTCTCTACGGGGATCTCCACCCCCACCACACCGCGATCCAGGTCGAAAAAACGCCGCAGGGGCTTCTGGTGGAGGGTGGGGGAGAGGGGCCACCATCCCGCCCTTTCCATGAAGAAGCGGCAGGCCACCACCAGATGCATGTCCACCTTGCCCATGGGATGCCGTAGGGGAGCCGGCAGAAACCGCACCTGGTGATAGGGGGCGCTCACCGAGGCCCAATCTCGCAACCCGGCGTTGTTGCGGATGAATTCCCACTGATCGATGCGGGCGGAGCGGTCCGAATCCCGATCCACCTCTTGCAGGAGAAGGAGGTCGGGCTTGATGCGGCGGATGAGGTCGCAGATCCCCTCCAGATGCTGGATCACCTCCTCCCGAGGCACCCGGGAGTCCTGTCCTCCCTCGTAGAAGAATCGCCTTTTCCCGCCCGCCCCAAAGCGGAGATTCCAGGTCATGGCTCGCAGGCGAGTGCCCGGAGGCAGGCGAGGAGCCTCGGCCCATCCCCCCATGGGCAGAGAAGAGCGCGTTCCTGACGTCATTTTTGACAACTCCGGCAATACCAGGTGCTGCGTCCTCCCTGGACCTCACGGCACAGGGGGGCCTGGCAGCGAGGACAGGGGCTCCCCTTCTTGCCGTACACCTGGAACGGGTTGGGGGCCCCCGCTTCCTCCACATAGGCGATCTCCTCCCCTTCCTCCAGATCGATCACCTCCTGAAGCTTTCGGGGAATCCACATCGCCAGCACCGCCAACTCAGAGGGGGCCAGCTCCCGAGCCGGGCGGAGAGGGGAAATCCCCGCCTCCCACAGAATCTCCGCCGCCTGTATGTTTCCCAGGCCCGCCAGGACCGCCTGATCCATCAGGGCCACTTTGATGGACCGGGTGGTGCCCCTCAGAAGCCTTCCCAGACCCTCTCCATCGGGAGGATGCAACAGGGCATCGGGACCCCGCTCCTTCTCCAACCACGCCCGCGCCTCCCCTGCCTCCCGCACCTCCACACCCCCCAGCAGGCGAGGATCCAGGAAGTGGAGACTCTCTTGGGATGCCAGAAGAAAGGAGACCCGGGCGAAGGGAGGAAGCTCAGCGGAGACGGAGCGACGCACCCACTTTCCGGTCATTCCCAGATGAAGGCAGAGGGCAGGGCCCCCCTCCAGGAATCCGACAATCCTCTTGCCGTGACGGTGCCAGCCCAGAGCCCTCCTTCCCCTCACCGCCTCCTTCAGGGATTCGACGGCGGTGTGCTTCAAGCTGCGTGGATCGTGGACCCGGGCATGAAGAAAAGAGGTGTCGCCGGTCCAACGGACGAGGTTGCGGCGGCAGATCTCCACCTCAGGCAGCTCGGGCATCCAAATTTCCTAAGAAATACAAGGGGTTGAATCCACAGAAGGCATGGCGTTTATGTCGGTGCCCGGCGATGCAAGTGCCTCCACACAGGCGTCCAACACGATGCCAGCGAGGAGGTCGTAGGTTTCGTTCCCCTCCGCCGCCGTCGCCTGCGCGGGCCAGCCAAAGTACGCCCGATCCCCCCCCGCTTCCCTGAAGGATTTCTGCCCCTTTCGGATGGCGTCGGAAAGGGAAATGGGCACTGGGGACAGGGTTCGCCGAGAGGCTTCGTCGATCCCCTGGGGGCGAATCGCCATCACCAGGGAGGACTCGTATCTGCCGGCGTGGCACGCTCCCGAGCGAAACTCCTCGGTCAACCGCTGAGACCACCGCCGCCGGGTGACATCCGGAAAGATCACCCGGAAGGGACCCACCGATCCCGCCAGGGCGGCTCGATGGAGTGCCTGAATGTGAGCGGGCTCAAGGTGGGCATTGACCAGGCACAGGATCCGAGCCCCCGCCGAAGACACCGCCCCAGCGATGGCCTGGATCAGGGATTCCAGCACCGCCGAAGGGATGGAGAGGGTTCCGGCAAACCCGGCGGCAAACTCGGTCACTCCGTAGGCCAGGGCAGGCAAAAGCAGAGAGGAGACCCCCCGATCCTCCAGGCGGTGAACGGCGCGACGAGCCATTTCTTCGGCAATCACCACGTCGGTGTCCAAGGGAAGATGAGGACCGTGGGCTTCGGTGGAACCCACCGGTAAAAGGGCTATTGGCGCCCCGGCCAGATGATCCCGGGCGGCCGGCCAGGTCAACCGACCCCAACGACGTTCAGCATCCATCGGCATCTCCGAGGCAGAACGGTAGGCCCGGTGCCGAGTTCTGGCAACCGCCGGGGAGAGGAGGTCCGCCCGGCTCCCCCTCTACGAGGGTGCCAGGGCGGGTTGATTTGGACCCTACAGCCCCATCCATACTCTGTGATAGATTTCGCCATCCCGGCCGGGACCCTGGCCGGCTGCGGCGGACGACGCCGGAAGGAAAGCCATGAACACTGCAAGCCGATGGGCCTGGTCCCGGCTGCCTCTGACCGGGTGGGTGATTCTCGGTCTCTCTCTGGGGGCGGCGGGCTGTAGAAACGATGTGGACGACCCGTTTGAAGACGATGATGCCTCCGAGGATGACGACGCCACCTCCGACGACGACGACTCTGCGACGGACGACGATTCCTCCCCCACCGACGACGACACCACTCCCCCGCCGGATGACGACACCTCTGCCTCCATTGACCAGGACAAGGATGGCTACCCCCAGGAGGAGGACTGCGACGACCACAATCCTGCCGTGTACCCGGACGCTCCCGAAGACGGCGGAACCGGCACCGGTGCCGGGGACGGGCTGGACAACAACTGCAACACCATCGTCGATGAAGGCACCACCGCCTACGATGACGATGGGGATGGGTACTCGGAGGTCGAAAACGACTGCAATGACCTGAACGACACCATCCACCCCGGAGTCGAAGAGATCACCAACGAGATTGACGACGACTGCGACGGCTTCATTGACGAGGGCACTCCCGGCAGCGACGACGATGGCGACGGATATTCCGAGTTGACGGGAGATTGCGATGACACGGATGAGGGAGTGTACCCAGGCGCTTCGGAAGGGACCGGCGCGGGGGATGGAGTCGACAACGACTGCGACACCATCATTGACGAGGGCACCACCGCCTACGACGATGATGGGGATGGGTTTTCCGAGGGAGGGGGGGACTGCAACGACGCCAACGTCACCGTTTATCCCGGCGCCACCGAAACCGCCAATGGCCTGGATGAGGACTGCGACGCCACCGTGGACGAGGGGACCATCGCCTACGACGATGACGGAGACGGGTACTGCGAGGGGGTTTCCTGCGTTTTCGGGTCCCCCGGCGACTGCAACGACAGCAACGGCGCCGCCTACCCGGGCGCTTCTGAGGCCTTGAACGGGGATGACGACGATTGCGACGGCCTGATTGACGAGGGGACCGAGGGGGCCGACGACGATCACGACGGCTACACCGTGGGCAGCGGGGACTGCAACGACGCCGATGCCACCGCCTACCCGGGCGCCCTGGAGTCGGTGGATGGAGTGGACAACGACTGCGACGGCAGGATTGATGACGGGACCGTGGCCTATGACGACGATTCCGATGGTTACTGCGAGTCCACCCCCTGCGCTTCCCTCGGAGACCTGGGCGGAGACTGCAACGACGTGTCCGCCACCATCCACCCCAATGCCAGCGAACTGGCCAACGGGGTGGACGAGGACTGCGACGCGATCATCGACGAGGGAACCACCAACTACGACGACGATGGAGATGGATACTCGGAGGCGGCGGGGGATTGCAACGACGCCTCGGCGCTGGCTCGCCCGGGAGCCACCGAGCTTGCCGATGCCATCGACAACGACTGCGACGGCACCGCCGATGAAGGGACCACCGCCTACGATGATGACAACGATGGGTATTGCGAGGTCGGCCCCTGTACCTCGGTGGGAGACTCAGGAGGAGATTGCAGCGATGTCTCCGCCTCGGTTCACCCCCTGGCGGTGGAGTCCGCCAATGGCATCGACGAGGACTGCGACGGCACCATCGACGAAGGCACGGCCAACTACGACGACGATGGGGACGGATACACCGAAAACAGCGGCGACTGCGACGACTCCAACTCCGCCCGGGCCCCCTTCCTCAGCGAATCCCGAGACGGCCTGGACAACGACTGCGACGGTGTGGTCGATGACAACACCACCGCCTACGACGATGACGGCGACGGCTACTGTGAGACCTCTCCGTGTGTTTCGGCAGGGGATGTGGGGGGAGACTGCAACGACGCCACTGCAAGTCAGCACCCCGGATTGACGGAGATCGCCGACGGCATCGATACCGATTGCGACGGCCTCATCGACGACAACACCAACCGCTACGACGATGACGGCGACGGCTACTGCGAGGAGACCCCCTGCATTGGAGATCTTCCTGACGGAGACTGCAACGACGCCAACATCAGCAAGAACCCCGGCGCGGATGACATCCCCAGCAACGGAGCGGATGAGAACTGCTCGGGGAGCGACGCTCCCACCCCCTATTACGCCGGATGGGACATCTGGCCCGATGACGTGGACGGCTCCAGCGTCACTGGTTACCTGGACATCAACTTCCTGGATTCGGACC
Source organism: uncultured Rickettsiales bacterium (assembly GCA_964426935.1). Lineage (GTDB taxonomy): Bacteria > Myxococcota_A > UBA796 > UBA9615 > JAKLKC01 > CAYRTW01. The sequence goes on along the minus strand of CAYRTW010000324.1, from coordinate 153 downwards.
AGAATTACCTTTGCTGGGACAGCTACGTCATGACGGCGGTGATCACCAGTTCCCCTCCAGCGGGGTGCCTGGGAGACGACACCTGGACCCTGAGCCTCACCCCCGATGAGAGCTCCTTCCCCTGCGATTTCCCCCATCAGTACTTTACTTCAG
>CAYRTW010000323.1:0-5016 GCA_964426935.1 uncultured Rickettsiales bacterium | reverse complement strand
TAGGTCATCCCTCCTGAGGCGGCTTTGAAGGCTGCCCGCCCCGACGTCACCCGCAAGCTTCCTCCCTACTCCGAGCTGTACCACCGTTTTGGAGGTTCCGTCTCCGCGCCCTTGGACCGCATTGAGGAGAGGGTCCGACGGGACAAGAGAGGCTCCCCGGTGAAGGTGACAGACGAGGCATTTGCCCAAGACGCCGAGGCCCGAGCTGATCGAGAGATGTTTTCCGCCCTCTACGATGGAGAGATCCGATCCGTGGATACGGATCTTGGACGGATCTTTACCTTGGTGAAGGAACAGGGCCGATATCCTGAAGCGGTGATAGCCGTGACCGGGGACCACGGCGAGCTCCTGTACGAGAGAGGATGGATGGGCCATGGCGGGTACTCCCTCTATCCCGAGGCCTGGCTTTCCCCCCTCATCATCAAGGCTCCTCTTGCCCGCAAAGGGGGGGATTCCAATGCCCCTAGCGCCTCGGTAGACATTCCCGCCACCCTGCTGCGATTGAGTGATCTGCCCATCCCGCCCACTTTCCAAGGGACGGATCTCTTCCCCGCTCTCCAGGGAGAGAAGATGCCACCTCGCCCTCTGGTGTGTGACGACGGCACCCATGGTGCGGTGATGCTCAAGGAAGGGGATCTGGCCCTGGTTGTGGCCGGGTCCCGCGCCGAGGAGCTCTATCGCTTCCCCAAGGATCCCCGCTGGGAGAACAACCTGGCTTCTGAACAACAGGAGGAGGTGAGCAGGATGCGGACTCGACTGGCGGGCCTCTTCGCTGATCGGGCCTGGGGTGGAGTGGTGGTTCTCACTGGGGGCCCGGAGGAGGTCAGGTATGAGGTGACCGTCCGCCAATTGGCTCCGTCGGAGAGAGTGTGGGCGTGGAGTGGGGGAGGTCGCCGGGGAGGGGCCCTGCGCCAGACCCCTGGAGAGGCTTCCTGGACGGTGCGACTTGGAGCCGGGGAAGGGGCGGTGATGGTGGTGGAGGGGGGACTTCCTCCCTCGGGCTCCCTCCTCATTCAGCGAAATGGGGTGGCTGTGGGGGAGGAGGAAAGCAGAGTGATGGCCTGGGATCCTCAACGATTCCTGGCAGAGGGGCAGGTTCAGGTCTTTCAGAGGGGCCCCCGGGGAGGCAGCTCTGCTGCGGAGACGGGTGGAGAAACCATGGAACAGTTGCGCGCTCTGGGATACATTCAGTAGTAGAAGAGCCCGGATGTTCGGGCTTCACCGGGAACTTCCTCCCGGTCTCCTCGCTGGAGGGTCTGCATGGCCCGTTGCCCCTTGCTTCCTCTTCCCCTCCGAATCCTTTTGACCTCCCTGCCCTTGTGGATGATCGCCCCCGGTTGCTCCTCCTCAGTGACCACCTATGAAGCCGAGGCGACCTGGATGGAGCATTTCCCTGCTTCCGCCACCGCCTCCTCCTATGCCCAAGGGTACGCCGCAGACGAAACTCTCTTGGGGGAGCCGGATCTGGACGAGGCCGCCTGTACCGACAATCAGGGGCAGGCGTGGCGTTCCCAGTTTGCCGATGAGGTGGCCGACGAAGGACTGGTGAGGCTCGATCTGGAGTTTCCCCACGACTACCTGGCCGAGAAGATCAGCATCTACGAGGGGGCCAATCCCGGCGCCGTCATCCAGATTCGCATCACTCCCTCCGACGATGGCTCCCCCACCGTGTTGACCGTGGAGGACACGGTGGCGTCTTGCCCGGGGACCCTGGAACTGGAGATCCCTGAAGATCAGCAGGTTCCCACCAATCGAATCACCGTCTACATCGATACCACCCTTCACCCCGGTGCCTATGAGGAGATCGATGCCGTCTCTCTGTGGGACTACGAGGTGCGCGAATGAGCTTCCTTCGTCTCAGCATGTTCCCAAGCTCCGCCGGCCTGCTGGCCCTGTGGGGATGCACTGCTGCGGGTAATGGAGATTTCGGGGTCACCGACCTGGAGCCGGACATCTCCGCCGATCCGCAGGTTCTGGAGTTCGGTTGGGTAGAGGAGGGGGACGAAAACATTCAGAGCCTTCTGGTGACCAACGCGGGACAGGGATCCCTGCTCCTCAACAGCCTGATCCTCTCCGATGGCGCAGAGGTGGCCTACACCATCAGCAACATCGCCGAAGGAGACCTCCCCCTCGTGGTGGATCCGGAGACCGGAACCACCGAGATCGCCGTGGCCTTTTCCCCTCCCCGAGGCGAGTTCGGACCCCAGACCCTCACCATCGAGTCCGACGATCCCGACACCTCCACCCTCAACATCACCCTCAAAGGAAACTCGGGGATCCCCTATCGCAACGTGGTCGCCCAGAGCAATGGAACGGTAGGGCACAACTGGTACATCGCCGGAGCCACCGGCAGGACGGGCATGGACCTGGATCTGGAGGATGCCCGGGATCTGGACTGGGACGGGGGAGCGGTGGCCCTGTTCAACCAGGACAACAATCTGGACATCGCCCTGTCCTTCCCTGGGTCTCCTCGCAGCTACACCCTCTACACCCGGACCAACGCGGGCCTTTATCTGAGCCAGGAGTGGGATCCAGGAACGGATCTGGCCTTGCGGTTCGCCGCCGATGTGGATCTGGACGGGGTGATGGATCTTATCGGATCTGACCCAGATCCAGCTTATGAAGGCGGGTCAAATCCGGGAACGATGGTCTACGTGGCCAGGGGAACTTCCTCCCCCGAAGATGCCCAGGCTTCTTTTGCCCCTGCCGATCCTCTCCTTGACCTGGGGGATCTCGTGGGTCCCGGAGATCGTCTGGTATGGCCTACTTCGGCCCGGGATCTGGACGCATCCTCCGATCCCAACGCCCCGCGCCAACCCGATCTGCTGTTCGGCGTCATCCCCCAGGGGGTGGCCGAAACCGATCTCTACTGGTTTGCCTCCCAAGGAGATGGCACCTTCGCCCCCGCTGTCCTGGTAGGAACCCTCCCGGAACCTGCTTCCTTCCTGGAGGGACTGGACTGGTTGCCGGGGTACACCGTCGATCTTTTGTGGGGGTCGGCTGCTGATCCAGGTCAAATCCGCTCCGCGTCCGGGGTGGGGGACGGAACGTTTGCTTTGGACGCTGCGGTGGACATCCTCGATTTTGATGAGGGCGTGGAGAGCGACAACGCCGCCTGGCCGGACCGGCTCTGGTCTGGCTCCACTCGCTTTGGAGATGATGCCGTGTTGGAGAGCGTGGCGGTGGCGATTCCTGGAGAAGGAGGATGGGATCTCCAGTTGCTCATCACCGATGAAGCCGGAGGGGGTGAGGGCTGGTTGGTGACCGACACCCTCCCCCGGGGAGAGATCCTGGTGTCAGACGATCACACTCGCCCCTGAATTGTCGAGTTGTTCGTTCATCGGGGCGCTGGGGCGCCGTGGGTGAGGTTTCCGCTGGGGTGAAGGCGGGGGAGGGAGACGGTCCGCCGACGGGTTTCTGCCCCCGAGAGCACGTCCACCTCCACCATGTCCAGTCGCAATGTGTCCGGCAGCACCGTCAGCAGGGAGTATCCGGGACCCCGGGCGCTGAAGAGGGAACGGGGTCCCCCGGGGGAGGACGGACAGTCCCCCCTCTCCAGACAAGGGGGTTCACAGCCACTGGGGGAAACGGCGGCATCGGAGGGTTCGGGGCACGAGGGTCGGGTTCCTCCTCCAGCGCCGCTCACCACCTGTCGCAGGCGGGGGGCTCCTTCCAAGGCGGGAGTCCCCTCCACCACCTGAAGGTTGTGGTCGTGCCCCGACAAGTAGAGGTCGATTCCGCAGGCGGTCAGAGTGGGTTCCAGGGTCTCCCGCATCTTCTCGGGTTGGCTGGTGCGCCGATAGGCACCAAAGGTCAAGGCGGGGTGGTGTCCCATGGCCAGCTTCACCGGAGCGGTAGAAGCGCAGGCCCTCTCCTTCAGCCACTCCGTCTGGCGTTGGAACCAGTTCGCGCCTTCTTCCCCCCCTTCAATGAGCGGAGCGGTGTCCAATGCGTAGATCTCCACCCCAGGTGTCGGGCAGGCCTGATACGCCGCTGAAGGCATGATCCATCTTGGATCGATGGCCGACCACCCTACCTCTGACTCCGGAGAGCCCGGCAGGCGGTGGTCATGGTTTCCCAGGATGGCCAGGATGGGGGTCTTCAAGCCTCGATACGGCTCCACAAACCCTTCCTGCCAGTCATGGTCGTTTCGGGAGTCCTTTCCTGCCGGGTACAGATTGTCCCCCAGAAGGAAGATGGCATCGCAAAAGGGCTTTTCCGGGGAGCATTCCCGCAGCAGAGCCCGAGCCACCGCCTGTTGAGCCGATTTGCCGGTGCCGGTGTCTCCCACCAAGACGAACCGGGGGGAGGTTCCCAGGGAGGGAGGGGGAGACTGGCAACCGGGGTGGACCTGCGGTTGATAGATACCGCCGCTGAACCGTGCAGTTTTGGAATTGTCGGAAAGAGGGGCGGGCTGGGAGGGGGGGAGGATCGTCTTGGAAGGAAGGACGACAGGGGGGGTGGACTCCGTCTTTGGTTCCACAGCATCCCCCACACAGGCCAACAACATGACTCCTCCCAGGAGAGCCATTCGTATCGAACGAGCGAGAAGGATCGAATCCATGGACGTCTACTTTCCCAGGATGGCGCCTCCTTCTCTAAGCAGGCGTTCCACAAATGCCTGATAGCGAGCCTGCTCCGCCCCTGAGCCGAGGCTGAGGATCTGGGCCCCGAACCCCTTCTCCAGGTTCAGATCCGGACGCTGAGACCCCCACCACTTCACCTGGCCGGAGAGGTTCAAAGGCTCCCTTGCCCCATCAATGTCCTCCCCGGGAAGGCTGATATACACCACGGTCCCCACCAGGGGCAGGGTCTCTCCTCGCAGGTACACTCCTCCCATGGAAACGTTGTCCAACAGGGCCTGAAAGGGGCGGTCGGGACGGCCTTTTTCGTGAACACGAGCGGTAATGGCCCGAAAAACCCGCATGGAACGGGTCCTCAGATCCGTCCGTGCCCCGGGGTTGGAGGCCGCTCGCGGGGTGGTGGTGTGGGTTGGGGGCTGGGGAGGAGCGGAAG
>CAYRTW010000322.1:0-5053 GCA_964426935.1 uncultured Rickettsiales bacterium | reverse complement strand
CCAGACGTCCCTCCACCCAGCTCTCCGCCCTCCCCAGGTATCCCAGGAGCTCGGCCAGGCTGGACAACACCTCCCTCTCGTCGGCCGGCAGGTCAACATCCCACATCACTTCGATCACCCCATCCTCCACCTGAGCCCAGGCGTCGAAGATCAAGGGTTTCTTCCCGTCGGCGTCCACGTAGTGACGGGTGTGGGCGAGGCTGACCGGGGGGAGGGTGAAAGTGGGATGGACGCTGGCCAGCCTCTCTACCAGTCGACGGGCCACCGGAGGGGGACCCTCACTCGGCCAGTCCATCTTCATGAAACCGGTCGCCAGGAGGGCGCGGAGGAGACGCCACGGGGATGGGGGCCACTCCACCTGACCTTCGTTGACGTGGGAACCCCAAGGGGTGGCGTGGTAGCGCCTGGCCGGAAAACTCAAGTGCATCACGGTGGGCATGATCAACCTGCGTTGGCTTCGGTTTCACTGTCGTCCGATTCCTTGACGGCCTTGAGTTCATCCTCGAAGGCAAAGGTGGAGACCTTCATCACGGATCCCACCGCAGCGATGGCGGACCGCAGCTCGGTGGCGAGGGAATCGGCGCTGGGGAGGGTCCAGCCCCGGGGAGATTTCGCCATCAACGGGCCCTCCCCGTCGCGCTCCAGATCGCAGGCTGTACGCAGGCGCAGGCCTCCCTCTACCAGGGCGGCCACCTTGTACAGGGCCAGGAGGATCAGCATTCGCGTTGCCGCCGGATCCAGGCCAAACCCGCGGAGCAGGGCCAGATCCAGGTTGACGTAGAGAGTGATGGCCTCGGCGGTGAACTCGTCCCGGGCAAAGGGGACGTTGCCGAATCCAGACCTGGTGTCCCCCTTGGGATTGACGTGATCGTTCTTCACTCCTCCCGACGCTGCCACCCGGACGCCATCGGCCTCGATGAAAGCGGAGAGGGTCCGGGGCACCCGGAGGCGTCCACCGGCCAGGTCCTTCTTGGCCAGGAACACCCCGTGAATCAGGGAGCCGGCGTCATACGTGAGGAGGGTCGTCGCCAGCTTGCGACGGTCGATGGGGCCTTCTCCCAGCCCCCCCAGGTCCTGCTTGAGCTGGTTGAAGAACGACCTGTCCGTGCTCTGCAGCAGGTAGGGACTGTTGAGGCGATGGGCCTCCAGCATGGTGTCGGTGAAGAATTTCCCCTTGCGGGTGAGCTTGACATGGGAGAGGCCCGCGAGAGAGGGGACCGGCGCCTGGGCTGCCTCATCCCAACACACCGTCTCCAGGCGATTGGCCATGCTTTGGGCGCTCTCCACCAGCAGACATTCTCCAGAGGCGGTGCGAAAGGTGGCGGCACCGAGCCCGGGGAAGCCGGTGGGCTGGAAGCGCTGGCCTTGGACCGGCCGCAGGGGAATGGAAAAGAGGAGGCGGGGACGGGTCTCCAGAGGGGTCAGGTCAACGGACATGAGAGGTCTCCTGCGCCGGCGGCGCGTTCGGGGGATCGAGTTCACGCACCAGGGAGGTGGTGTCGTGGCGAGAAATGGGAAAAGCAAGGGAGGCGGCCATGAGGCGGGCCAACCGAGGCTCGAGGACGACCCGGCGAAGGGGCAGGGGGACGCCCGCGGAGCGAAGGCGCCTCATCACCAGGGAGAAGGCCCGAGGAGGATCGCCGCTGGCCAGCAGTCGGAGCACGGCAGGATCCACCGGGAGCTCCCGGCCATCCTCCAGAGGACCGGCGAGGTGACAGAGGCGGAGAGAGGCCCAGATGGGGTCGATGGGGAAGAGGGAGGAGCGGGATCGACGGGGGAGGTGGTCCTCCAGACCCGGTGCCCCCCAGTTCATCGCCGCAAACCCCCGGGCCAGCCACAGGGTCCTCTCCAGATCCACCTCCCCCCGGAGGAGGGTCATGACGTCGTCCAAGCGCGCCGCGGTTCCGAATCGCGGGCGGAGGGGGAGGGGCCGACCGGTGCTCGACATGCCCTCCAGTATCCGGCGCTGCGCCAGGCGAATCAGATCCTCCTCCGCCTCCCGGCCGGTCACCACCACCCTCGGGTCCTTGACCAGGGCTTTTTCCTTCGTGGCGAACCTCCCAAACGGGTCGAGGGGCCACCAGTGACGACGAACGCCGTTCTTGACCCCACCCTCGGCGTCATGACCGATTCCCGCTCCGGCCAGAGCCAGGGCCAGGGGCAGCTCCGGTCCACCGTCGTCCACCGCCGTCATCCAGGCCGGGGACAGGGGAGGGAGGGGCTGAAGGCACTTCTCCACCGTGAAGGCACCGCTGGCCACCAGTTGGGCCTCCACTTCCGCCAGCAGGATCAACACTCCCTGCCAGCGAGAGTGCCCTCCATGGGCCAACGCCCCCATCACCCCATCGTTGAGGCGGCGGCTCAGGTGGATGAGACTGGCCGGGGCAGATTTGGCCTCGGTAGCCCGCCGCAGCTTCTCCCACCAGTTCCCCCCTCCCAGGTCATCCAGGAGACAGGCGTGGGGTTCGGCGCGAACGCTCCACCTCCCCAGAGGGACGGCGTAGTTGGATTTCCCATTGCGCTCAATGTATCCATACCGTTCAAAGGCTTCTACGCCTCTCGCCACTCCCAGCCTCGCCACCGCCCGGGCCACCTCCATGGAGGTGGCCGCGGAGCGGGTGCCCAGTTGACAGCGCCCCTCGGCGAGCAGGGCCCCCACCTCCGCCGCGGTCCAGGGACGAGTCCACAGGGGCATCCACTGTTCTCCCCGGGCGCCTTTATCGGTGGGGGAGGCGCTTCCATATCCAGCGGACAGGGACACGGCTGAGAAGGGGGCCACCGTTCGCTCGGACGCCGCTCCCCCCAGGCGCCGGCTCGATCCGGCGGTGAACAGGAGGGAACCCTCCAGGAGCAGGGGGAGATCCCAGGGGTTGAGCAGGCTGTGGCCCAGGGCGCCGCTACTGGAATTGGCGCCCCCCGACGCCAGAGGGGAAAACTGGCCGATGCCCCCGCCCACCAGCACTGGGGCTGGGCCTCCCCAGAGGGCGGCTCGCAGGGACCGAGCTGCCGATTCCTGGGGAGCCCCCTCGGCGGAGGCGAGATCAAACAGATCGCCCAGTCGCTGCATGGCGTTGTTGGTGAAATCCAGCCTTCCGTCATTCCCGCCTGTTCCGAGCAGGGCTGGGAAGGTCGCCTGGCCGTCGGCGGAAATGACCAGGGCGACCCTCAACCAGCGCAAAGCCGGCCCTCGCCACCTCCGCTGGCAGTCGGGTTGGAGCTCATCCTTGAGGCGCTTGCACTTTTTCGTGCTGCCCTCCAGGCGACGCTGGTATTCGGGATCCTCCTCCAAGAGGGCCCGGGCGGATTTGTCCTTGATTTTCTTGGCCTCGTTCTTGATCGCTTTTTCAGCAAGGACAGCCTCCTCCATCTCTTCCGTCAGGAGCCTGACCGAGGCGAGCCCCTCTCGCAGAAGGGAAAAACGGAGAGCCGTTGAATCCGCAACGGGCTGGACCGCCTTGTCCCGCGTCTCCAACAATCCCGAGCCCTTGTTCCACGGAGAAACAAACGGATTCGGCATCCACTCCCACAAGAAGAACTCCAGCAGGGCCTCTTCATCCAGCCGGGTCACCAGCACGAAGGCATCGTTCTCCCAATACCCGCGGGCCTCGGGATCCTTCTGCTCCGCCACGATCCGCAGCACTCCCAAGGCCTTGAGATAGGCCCCCAGGGGACGGGGAGAACAGCCCTTCAGCCGATGGCGATGGCGATGGAGGGTATTGGGGGAGGGAGAAGGGGAGGGAATCATGTGGAAACCCGAGTAAAAGCAGGGTCTTTCAACGAGGAATCCTTGCTGGCCCGGATGTCGGCAGCCCGAAGAAGGGCCTCCAGCCAGGCCAGGGCGAAGGGGCCGAAACGGGCCCTCAGCCTGTCCACCCTCTCAGTCCAGGAGCGACCGGTGAGGGGTGAAAGGCCCAGGACCGCCGGCTCAAGGGTGAGGGTCGATTCGGGGAGAAGGTGATCTTGTCCATCCACACCCCGGAGGAAGGTTTCCGGGAGACGGTCCCCCTCGTAGATCCCCCGAACAGGCAGGGAGCCTGAGCGAAGGGCGGCCGCCTGATCGGCGGGGCTGGCGTGGAGGCGGGCCCGGAGTTTTCCATGGTGAGAGCATATCAGGAAGACCACCAGATCGAATTCGTCGGCGGTGAGGGTGAGGATCTCCTCCTCCAGAGGCCCGGGGACCTGGGGAGGTGGGTTCCGCGACGGTTCGGCGGGAAACTCCGTCGCCCAGGTCCCCAGGCGGGAGGGATGATCGGGGGGAGCCCAACGCAGCAGCACATCGAACATCGCCAGGGCGCTGGCCAGTTCGTGACGCAACCCCGGCCTGTCCTCGGGAGGATTCCCCATCTGGTACAGGCAGCGACGGCGGGCCCAGGCGCCCTTTGGAGCCTTGGCGAGATCGGTGCGAAGGGGTCGAGTGGCTCCCAGGATCGCGCCCTGGAACGCCGGATGGGCCTTCCCCAGGTCGTGCCACCGGGCGGCCAGATCCAGGAGGTGAAGCAGGTCGAGGGGGTCACCGGGCAGTCCATCCGCAGAGTCCAGACCCAAAGAACCCTGAATCTCCCCCAACTCCTCGGCCACCGCCCCGCCGTGGAAGGCGATGGTCTGCCAGGCCGTCATGGAGAGGTCCTCCTGGTCCTGGGCGGAGTCGGCCTGTTCCTGAGGACTGGCTTCCACCAGGGGGACGAGGGGGACCGGTCCCTTGCTGGAGGCGTCGAAGCCCCGGAGCAGGTCGTAGCCGCCGGTGTGGGCGTCCACCAGCACCTGGGCGCCGGGGCGGAGGTCCGATCTCTCGGCAATGCGCCACACCCCAGTGAGGTAGTCCCAGACAAAGGCGATAGCCCCTTCCCTGAGACGCTTCGGTTCAACCCCGCCGGTCTTCTTGCCGAACAACCAGTCCCGGGCGGTCAGGAAGGGGACGGCGCACAGGGAGTCCCGCTGGGGGCGCAGATGGGGAAGTGGAGCCACCGCCTTCTTGTTTTCCTCTCGGGTGATTTCCACCCACGCCACCGACACATCCCTCGCGTCTCCCTCGCGGAGGAATCGGCTCACGTCC
>CAYRTW010000321.1:0-5115 GCA_964426935.1 uncultured Rickettsiales bacterium | reverse complement strand
GGCCCGGGCGACGGCCCTGCCGTTGCCGGGGGGGTGGACAGCCACTCCTGGGCGGAGCCGTGGGACGGTGACGGGGGCACCGAGGGGGAGGGCGGAGGGGAGGGCGCCGGCCGAGGAGGTGCAACATCCCCGCGCCCCACCAGCTTGAACCTCCCGCTGTCCAGAAGGGAGCGCATCACCCGGCCTGCCAACTGGAAGAAGAATTCCAACTCGTCCTGGACGGAGTTTTCGTGCTCAAGCGCCAAGAGGGCTTCGCTCTCCCCCGCCTCCGTCACCCGAGCGGGCAGGTCGAAGGACCTGTCCAGGCCGGGGACATGGATCCTCAGAACCGCTCTGTCACCCGCCCCCCAGCGGGGAGAAGAAGGAACCGAAGCCCGCCTCTGGCGCAGCCGACCCCGCCACTCCTCCAAGAAGGCGAGGATATCGGGATATCGACGCTCCACCACTTCGACCGTCACCGTATCGTCCATCCGCTCCAACCGGACCCTCCTGAGGCTCCCCCTTCACCCTCGCCCCCATCCTACTCGGGAGCGCCGCAGGCCAGCCACTCCCCCAGGTCGCGAACTTCAGCGGTAGTGGGACGAATCCACATGTTGGGGGGCATGATCCCCTCCTCGGCCACCGCTTCCCAGGTCTCTCCCAGATCCCCTTCTTCCGGCGTCCCCTGCTCCAAGAAGATCGCCAGGGAGTCGAAGTTGATATAGGAGGTGGCCCCTTGGCGTTGGGGATCTTCCAAGGCGGAATCGTGGCAACGAATGCAGTACTGCTCGAAGAAGGGTTGGCCGGTGTTGGCCCAGGTCAGAGTGGTGCCCCCATCCGGGCAGACGGGCTCGGGACCCGAGTAAGGATTGCCACAGCCGAAGCCCAGGCCAACCATCGAGACGAAGACGGAAATCTTATGGAAAATCATGAACCTGGCCGTCCTCATCAGAAGAAGGTGATGACGATGCCCGAGGCCGCCATCAACCCCAAGGTGGTGTATCCAGAGATCAGGTGAGCGGCCAGGAGGGCGTCGTAGTCGTCCCCTCCCGCCACGTTCCCCAGCAGGAATCCGGTGATGAGCTGGGTGGCCATGCCGATGCCGTGGCCGATGGACAGGGCCCGATGGACCCGAGAGGAGTCGATGTGCCCCGCTGCCGGTCCACCCCCTCCTTGCCTCTTCAGCCCCTTGGGCGCCGTCCACACCAGGACTCCAGTGGTGAGATAGAGCCCGGTGGTGGCGCTGACCAGCACCCGGTGAGTCACGATCTGGCCGTATTCCACTTCTCCATCTCCAGCATGACGCTGGATGGCGTTGATGGTGCCGAACACTTCGGCTGCCGCCAGGGTGGCAAAGGTGGCGATGGCGAATCCCTGGTGCCTCTCCCTCATGAACCTCCCGATCTCTCGCCGCCTGGCCAGTTTCTCGGCCATGGGGTCGGGAGGAGGGGGAGCGTCGTCAAAGAAGGATCCCCCTCCATCCGATGGAGGCGGCGGCGAGGTTTCCCTCGTTGGACCTGGAGTTGTCGGAGGGGGCGTCTCGGGGGTTCCCCCAGGCGAGGAAGAGGAAGAGGGTTCCTCCTTCTTTTCTTCCTCTCCCGAGTCCCCGGAATCCTCCCCCGAGTCCCCACCGGAATCTCCTTCAGCCTGAAGGGAAGGGGACGGAGAATCCGCTCTGGCGGAGGGGATGGAGAGGGTCAACAGGCTCCCCCCCACCAGGATCGAGGCCAGAAAATCCCACAGGAGGGCTTTCATCGGTTGAACACCAGGTGAACCTTGACCGGCACCACGGCGTTGACCGCCACCCCCACGATGGACTTGGGGGACATGCCGTAATCGGTGATGTTGAGGTTGAAGCCACTATCCACGGTGATCTGGCTGCCCGCAATCAACACTTCCACGGGCCAGGAGACGTCCTTGACCACCCCATGGAACTGCATCTTGCCGTAGGCCATGAACTTCCACCTCTCCCCGCCTCCCTCGGCCGCCTTGGACTGGAGCACCAGGGAGGTCGCTTGATACTTGACGGTCTTGAAGGTCTCGGCGCCGATCTGTTCCTGCTGGTGGCTGTCTCGCAGGTCATTGCCGGTGTCGAAGGCGGTGGCATCCAAGATGATGGAAAACTTGCTGGCCCCGGGGTTTCCGGCGTCGAAGTCCAAGGAGGCGGTCATGAACCGCTTCTCCAGCCAGCCATCCGCCTGCTTGAAGGGATGGTCGATGTGATAGGTGATGCGCCCGTCAGCCAGGGCCAGGGGTGCCGCTTCTGCTTCAGCCATCCCCCAGGGAGCCACACCCAAAGCGAGCAGCAGGCCACACAGTGATGGGAAGGAAACGAGGCGAAGGGTCATGATGGGATCTCCTGTAAGGGCCCCCCACCGATAGGACGGGGGGGACCCTGTAGGGACGGAACTGAGGGGCTCAAGATTCAGGAGCGCCGCAAGCCAGCCAGGTGACGATGGTCTCCACCTCCGCCGAGGTGGGCTGAGCAGAACTCTCTTCGGGGGGCATGGCCCCTCCATCGATCTCCCCTTCCACCTCCTCCAGATCGTTGGCGGTCAGGTCGGAGTAGGTGTCGAAGTTGATGCTGTTGGGGGCGTCCTGGCGGGCGTCCCCGGTCAGGGCGGTGGAATGGCATTCCAGGCAATAGGACTCGAAAAACAGCTCGGCATCCCCCCCCCACACCGTGGCCAGGGTGTCGCAGTCACCCGGATTCGCGGTGCCGTTGTCGCAACCGGTCAGGGAGAGAGAGGCCAGCAGGCCCAAGGAGGCGAAGGTCAGGGAGAAGGAGAGGAGGGCTCGATTCCAATGGCGCATGAACGTCCTTTCTTTCTGGAGGCGCTCCACCCCTCGGAAGGCGCGCTCCCTGCTGTCAATCTACCAGAATAGGTATATCGGCTCGGCAGGGTCGGCAACCGGTCGGCGGCGATTCAACCAATCATTTACAACTGAAGTGTTTCATCTTTGCGATGGGACAAGTCTACCCCTCACCCACAGACAGGGGCAGAAATCGACGGGACTTCCCCGAAGTCCCACATGGGAATTAGCGCCTGATTTGGCGCGTTCGCCGTTGCGGGCGGTGCCGCAAGGAAGTCACTCCTCCTTCCGGGCCTCCCACATCGAGAATGAAAAACTCCTGTAGTTTCCAGAGGTTCATTTATTTACCATCAAACCACTAGATATGGTGGCTCCTGAAAATACTCCCCCAAGATGTGGGGTTTTTCGTTGACAGATCCCTGGCCGCGAATATGATGCCGGAACGCTTGCGCGCGACGCCGAGTCCCCCTCCCGCCCTGGGGGCTGCTGCGGCTGGACTGGGATGAACCTGGGGGAGGCGCAGGCGAGATTCAACCGATTCGGACAACGGGGGACAGCGGCATGAGCCCGCCCCTTCGGCCGTTGCTGCTCCCGAGGATTCAATCATGGAAGCCCAGATCCCTTCTCCTTCTCCTTCTCCTGCCCCGCCCCTCAAGAAGCCTCGCCGTTCCGGGGTCACCTCGGAAACCGGCCTGAGGCTGGAGAGGCGCCACACCCGCCCCGGGCAGGAGGTCTGGGACTCGGTAGAGTGGGAGTTCCGCTCTGCCATCATCTCCGGAGAAGGCGGGGAAGTGGTCTTCGAACAGAAGGACGTGGAGTTCCCCCGGTCCTGGTCCCAACTGGCCACCAATGTGGTGGTGAGCAAGTACTTCCGAGGTCACATCGGCACCCCCGAGAGGGAGCATTCCGTCCGCCAACTCATCACCCGAGTGGCTGACACCTTGGGGCGGTGGGGAGCGGAAGGAGGGTATTTCGCCACCACTGAAGACGCCAACGCCTTCCGGGATGAGCTGGCCTGGTACCTTCTCCATCAGAACGCCTGCTTCAACAGCCCGGTGTGGTTCAACATGGGGATCGATCCCCATCCCCAGTGCTCGGCTTGCTTCATCAACTCCGTGGACGACAACATGGAGAGCATCATGAGGCTGGCGGGGACCGAGGCGCGCCTGTTCAAGGGGGGCAGCGGCACGGGCACCAACCTCTCCGCCATCCGCTCCTCCCGGGAGCGCCTGGGAGGAGGAGGCACGGCATCAGGGCCGGTTTCCTTCATGCGGGGGTATGACGCCTTTGCCGGAGTCATCAAGAGCGGTGGCAAGACCCGCCGCGCCGCCAAGATGGTGATCCTCAACGTGGATCACCCCGACGTGGTGGACTTCATCCGTTGTAAGGAGGACGAAGAGAAGAAGGCCTGGGCCCTCATCGACGCCGGTTACGACGGTTCGTTCAACGGTGAGGCCTACTCCTCCATCTTCTTCCAGAACTCCAACAACTCGGTGCGGGTCACCGATGATTTCATGCGGGCGGTGGAAACCGGCGGGGAATGGTTGACCCGGGCGGTCACCACCGGAGAGATCGTGGGGACCCACCGAGCCCGGGACCTGTTTCGGATGATGGCAGAGTCGGCGTGGGTGTGTGGGGATCCGGGCATTCAGTTCGATACCACGGTGAACCGCTGGCACACCTCTCCCAACACCGCCCGAATCAACGCCAGCAACCCCTGCTCCGAGTACATGTTCCTGGATGATTCGGCCTGCAATCTCGCCTCTTTGAACCTCATGAAGTTCCGGCGGGTCGATGGAACCTTCGATGTGGAGGGCTTTGAGCACTGCGTGTCGGTGATCACCACCGCCATGGAGATCATCGTCGGAAACAGCTCCTATCCCACCGAGGCCATCGGCAAGAACTCCCACGACTACCGACCCCTGGGGATTGGATATGCCAACCTGGGTGCCCTTCTCATGAGCAAGGGGCTTCCCTATGACAGCGAAGAGGGGCGCTCCTTTTCAGCGGTCGTCACTGCCTTGATGACCGGGGCTGCCTACCGCACCTCGGCCCGCATCGCCCAGCACATCGGCCCCTTCGCCGGCTACGAGAAGAATCGGGAGCCCACCTTGAGGGTGATGCGCCAGCACCGGGCCGCTGTGGACGGAATCTCCGCCACCGAAGTGGAGCCCGAGCTTCTGGAGGCGGCTCGCCTGGCCTGGGATGACGTGGTGGACTTTGGCACTCGCTGGGGGCTTCGCAACGCTCAGGCTTCGGTGCTGGCCCCCACCGGCACCATCGGGTTCATGATGGACTGCGATACCACCGGGGTGGAGCCCG
>CAYRTW010000320.1:0-5161 GCA_964426935.1 uncultured Rickettsiales bacterium | reverse complement strand
CCCGGCATCCGCGAGGTCTCGATGAACAGGATGTCCCCTCCCACCGGAGTCCAGGCGAGGCCGGTCGCCACCCCGGGAACTGCCACCCTCTCGGCCACTTCGGCGAAGAACTTGGGCTTGCCCAGCCAGGTGACCAGATCCCTCTCTCCCACTTGAATGGGGGCAAGCTCCCCTCCATCCGCCGTAGCCACCTCCACCGCCACCGCGCGGCACAGCTTGGTGATCATCCGAGTGAGCTGGCGCACTCCCGCTTCTCGGGTGTAGTCCCTCACCATCACCAGGAGGGCTTCATCGGTGAGGGTCAGATGTCCCTCGGGGATGCCGTGCTCCTTCATCTGGCGAGGAAGCAGGTGGTCCCTGCCGATGTGAACCTTCTCGTCCAGGGTGTAGCCGGAGATGTCGATGACCTCCAGGCGATCCCGCAGGGGCGGGGAGAGGGTGGAGAGGTCGTTGGCGGTGCAGAGGAAGATCACCTCGGACAGATCGAAGGGAATCTCCAGGTAGTGGTCGGTAAAGGTGCGGTTCTGCTCGGGATCCAGCACCTCCAGGAGAGCCGCCTCGGGATCCCCAGCCCAGCCCCTTCCCAGCTTGTCCACCTCGTCGAGGAGAAAGACCGGGTTGCGGGCCTTGGCCTTCTTCAGGGCATGGAGGATGCGCCCCGGCAGAGCCCCCACGTAGGTGCGCCGATGGCCCCGGACCTCCGCCTCGTCCCTCACTCCTCCCAAGGACACCCGCACGAAGGGGCGTCCCATGGAATCGGCAATGGATTGCCCGAGCGAGGTCTTGCCCACTCCCGGCGGCCCTGCCAGGCAGAGGATGGTGCCCCGGGCGTTCCCCCGCAGACGCATCACCGCCAGGTGCTCCAGAATGCGCTTCTTCACGTCGGCCAGACCGTGGTGATCGGCGTCCAGGTGAGCTTTGACCGCGTTCATGTCGATGGGGGTCTCCACCTTCTGGCTCCAGGGAAGGTCGGCGATCCACTCCAGGTAGGACCGCACCACCCCATATTCTGCCTGTTGGGGATTGAGGGTCTCCAGCCGCCGCAGCTCCCGGTCGGCGGTCTTCCGCGCCTCTTCGGGCAGCTCCGCCTTGTCCAACCTCTCCCGCAGGGAGTCCAGGGCATCCCCTCCCCCTTCTTCCCCCAGTTCTTTTTGGATGGCCCGCATCTGCTGGCGCAGCAAGGCCTCCCGCTGACTCTTGCCCATCTCGGAGCGAATCTCGGTGTCGATCTTGCGCTTCAGATCGGTCATCTCCTTGGCCTGACCCGCCATCAACGCCACCAGCCGCAACCTCTCCACCACCGAAGCGGTGGACAGGGCAAGGATTTCCTTGTCGGCCGGCATCTTGAGGGCCGCCGCCACTCGATCGGCGATCAACCCGGGATCGCTGACCTGGCGAATGGACATGGCCAGAGGCCGCAGCCCCGCCGGCCCCTCCTTGGCCAGGGCCTGAAACCGCTCCTGGAGGGCCTCGGCCAGCGCCTGCGCTTCGGGAGCGTCCCCTCCCTCATCCACCAGAGGCTCTGCTTCTCCCACCCAGTAGGGATCTCGATGGGACAGGCTCTTGAAGGTGACTCGCCCCAACCCCTCCACCACGATGCCGTAGACATCGGGACCGGTGCGCCTCACCTCATGGACCCGCGCATAGGTGCCCACCGGATGGAGGTCCTCGAACCCGGGATCCTCCAACTCGGGGTTCCTCTGCACCGCCACCCCGATGATGGACTCCCCCGCTTTCAGGTCACGAACCAGGGCGGCAGAGCGGCGTCTGCCGGCGTGAAGGGTGATGACCGTTCCGGGGAAGAGCACCCCTGTTCGCAGGGGAAGGATGGGGAAGGGGGAGGTGGGGACCGGGGGGGTGACTGCAACCATGACCACTCCTGAGTCCGGTCCTTCACGACCGGCTGAGCCAACGCGCAGTTGACTTGAAGAATGATTGATGAACGAAAGCTAATTTCATTCATCCTTCCGTCAAGGGGCCTGGCCGATTTCCTCCGGATCGCCCCCTTTTGACGATCCGCAGCTCCTCCACCCAGCAAAAATCAACCCGCTCAGTCCGACGAGGAGGGACCGGACCTCCTCCTCCTTCAGGCGAAACACCCGGGGGGGAGTGAGACCACGATAGGCCTCCTGAAGGGCTCTGGCCAGGACTTCCACCTCGTTCCCCACCGGCTCCCCCTCCTCCCGACCCTGGCGAAGCAGATCGGCAAGAAGCTGCCTCTCCTCCTTCTCGTAAGCGCGATGCACCTCTTCCACCGCCGGGCAGAAGCAATGCATCAGGTCGGCGGCGTGGGTTCCCCGCCGTGTCTCCTCTCGGTAGAAGCGGGTGCGTCCCTCCATGAAGGCTCGGATCCTTTCCCCGGCAGGAGCAGGAGAAGTCGCTGTTTTTTCAAGAAATCCAGAGAGTTGGGTGTGCCGATCACGGGCCAGTTGTATCAGGATGGCGTCCTTGGAGGAAAACTCCAGATAGACGGTGCCCACTCCCAGGCCTGCCTCCCGGGCGATGTCAGCCACGGTGGTCTTCCCCGGTCCGTAGTGCTGAAGCAGGCGCTCGGCCGCCTGGAGGATGAGATGCCTTCGATCGCCATTCATGGTGCAGGGCCGGGTAAAGCAGAAAAGCAGGGGAGCGGGATCCCCTCCTGGTTGTCGTTGCGGGGCACCGTCATCATGAAGGGATATGAAAATTGTTCAACCGATTTCCCATCGCCCGGGAAGTTTCTCCGGTGAGGCTCCCTCTCCCCGGGACAGGGGGTTTGACAGGGGGGGCGACGCCAGAGGACCATGGGTGGAGACCATGCTGGCGATGCCCTCTATAACCGTCCTTGTCTCCGTCTACAACGGAGTCCATACCCTGGAATCCACCCTTCAATCGGTGGCCATGCAGAGCTTGACCGATTGGCATTGCCTGGTGATCAACGACGGCTCCCAAGATGGCAGCGCCCTCCTCCTGGATCGCCTGACCGGCCGGGACCCCCGGTTTTCGGTGATCCACCATCCCATCAACCAAGGGTTGAGTGCATCCCTGGCGGAGGGTCTGGGGACCATCACCTCCCCCCTGGTGGCGCGATTGGACTGCGGAGACAGAATGGCCCCGGAGCGATTGGAGGTTCAGAAGGAGGCGCTCCTCACCGACTCCTCCCTGCTCCTGGTGGGGAGCAGGGCCCGCCTCATTTCCAAGACGGGGGAGTTTATTTGCCAGACCCGCCTTCCCCTCTCCCGAATTCACCACTCGGATCTGGCCTCGGGAAACCCATTTCTCCACGCCTCGGTGATGTTTCGGAGAGCGGAGGCCCTGGCGGCAGGCGGCTACGATCCCCGCTACCGGTACGCCCAGGACTACGCCTTGTGGACCCACCTCCTGGAGAGGGGGGACGCCCTCATCCTGCCCCAGCCACTGATCGATCTGGTGCTGGACGACGGCGGGCTGACGGTCACCCGTCGTTCTCGACAGATTCGGTACCGCGAGCTGGCCCGCATCTTCATGATGAGACGACGGGCGGGAGAATCTCCAGGGAGGGTCGGGAAAGCGGAAGAAGAGGCCCTGGCCAGGTTGGCCGCCGAACCATCCTCCCCATCCCCCTCAACCGGTCCATCCATTCCCTACTCCCTGCGCTGCGCCCGAGCCGCCCTGGCTCAGGGTGATGGGAAAGCGGCGCGGCGATTCGCCCGGCGAGGGTTCCCCGAGGCTCCCCTCCCCTCCCTGCTGGTCCTGGCGACTTCACTGGTTCCCGACGAGCCCCGAATGCGAGCCCTGTCGGCGGTGGCGGGGTGGAGGGAGAGACGGGGTGCGGGGAGGGGGGCGCGATGGGCGCCCGTCCCTTGAAGAGAAACCCGCACCGTTGCTGTGTTTTTTGAAGTGGAGGGGGGGGATCCAGGTCGGGGAGGAGTTGGCCGGTTTCGTGCTGGTCTCTCAAGGACATCCGATTCGTACCGCTCCCGGCGCCAGAACCTGAGTTTCGGTGGTCAGATCAGCAAAGGAACCCGTACCCAGCTTTCCCTCTTCGTTGCTGCCTTTGCACCACAGGGAGCCATCGTTGAACACCGCACAATTGGAGTCGGTGTCGGGATGGGCGGCGACGGCCACCGCCAGACCGCCGGCGATGAAGCGGCGAACCATGGACCAGGCGTCATCATCCGAATCGTAATACCCCCGGTAGACCGACCCGTCGTCCTCTACCCAGTAGTGGTCCTCCTCCTCTCCAGCGCCATCTTCGGGAAGGGCGGCGCTCCCATCCACCACCTGGCTGTGGTGGAAAGGTCCCCACCCACACTCCAGACCCAAGGCGGATACGGTGCAGGAACTGCGCCCCTGGGACACCCTCCACACCGATTCATCCCCCAGCACCACCTCCCCCGCCGGTGTCACGTAGACCCGGTCGCTGCTTCCCTGAAAGGTGGGGGAGCTGCCCCCCAGGCCCTCGCCGGCGCAATACACCTCGTTTTCGTCGGTGTGGACACAGAGCTGATCCCAGTTTCCGGTGGCGAGGTGGCTCAAAAAACCCGAGCCCACCTCCGCATAGGGGGTGAACTCCTCGCTGGATTCGGTGGTTCCGTTCCCGAACTGTCCAGAACCATTGAAGTCCCCCATGGACCAAACCGTGCCGTCGGCGAGGCGGACCGCCATGGCGGATTGGGAGGAGGAGGCCCCCACTGGAGACAGGAAGACCTGCTCGGCCCCGACGAGGCCGGTGTCGGTGAATTCGGTTCCAAAGACGGCGTTGTGGACCCTTCCCGCGCAGTAGAGGTGATCGTCTGAGCCCACGTAGCACAGGGCCTGCTCCCCCATGGCCACCGAAACCTCCCCCATGCACTCTCCCAGATCGGAGGTGAACCATTCCTGTTGGTTCTGCCACATGAAGCTCCCCGATTCGGGGGGGATCGCTACCGTGTGACACGGATCGGGCATCACTCCATCGCAATCGGTGTCCTTGCAGTCATCGATCTCCTCGGCACCGGGGTGGACGGTGGGATCGGTGTCGTCACAATCGCCGCCGCCTGGGGCGTATCCATCTCCATCGGCATCATCATCCCCTGTCACATCATCATCCCCGGTGGCATCATCATCCCCTGTCACATCATCGTCCCCGGTGACATCATCATCCCCTGTCACATCATCATCCCCTGTCACATCATCATCCCCAGTGACGTCATCGTCCCCGGTA
>CAYRTW010000319.1:0-5163 GCA_964426935.1 uncultured Rickettsiales bacterium | reverse complement strand
GTAGCCCCGGTCAGGAGATCGGGTCGGCTTGCTGGCGCTGACGCCGCTCTTCCCTTCCTCGAGAGGTGAACCGATCCAGGAAGGTGTAGACCACCGGCACCACCACCAGGGTCAGGAGGGTGGAAGTGATCACCCCGCCGATGACGGAAATGGACATGGGGGAGCGGAACTCTGACCCCGGGCCGTTGCTGATGGCGGTGGGAAGCATCCCCAGGACGATGGTGGCTGAGGTCATCACGATGGGACGGAGGCGGGTGGGACCGGCCTGAAGCAGGGCCTCCATGGTCCCCATTCCCCGCTCATCCCGAAGTTGATTGGTGCGGTCCACCAGGAGGATGGCGTTTTTGGTCACCAGGCCCATCAGCAGGATGACTCCAATGAAGGAGGACATCCCCAACGCCTTGCCGGTGAGGAACAGGGCGAGGAGGGCTCCCACCACCGCCAGGGGAAGGGAAACCATGATGGTGGCGGGATGGATGAAGCTCTCGAACTGGCTGGCCAGCACCACGTAGATGAACACCACCGCCAGCACCAGGGCGATGGAGAAGGCTTCCATCGAGTCTTGCATCATCTCCGCCTCTCCCGAAAAGGTGGTGGTGTAGCCTTCCGGCAGGCCCTTCTTGTCGATCTCCTGCTGGATCTCCTTGATCACTTCCCCCAGGGAGCGTCCCACCACGCTGGCGGAGAGGGTGATCTGGCGCTGGCGGGCTTCGCGTTCGATGGTCTCCGGTCCGGTGGTGCGTTCCAGGGTGACGATCTGGCGCAAGGGGATCATGCCGGCTCCCGTAGGCAGGAGCAGGGAGGACAGAGCCGAGACATCGCTGCGGTCTTCGGGGCGCAGGCGTACCCGCACCTGGTAGTCCCTCTCTCCTTCCCGGTATCGGGTGGGGGTGTCGCCCACCATCGCACTCCTCAGAGCCATGCCCGCCTGGGAGGCGCTCACCCTCAGGGCTGCGGCCCGATCCCGGTCCAGGCGGAGGTGCATCTCCGGCATGCCGGGGGAATAGCTGGTGTCCTGGTCGGTCACCCCGGGAACGGCGGCCACAATGGCGCCGATGTCGTCAGCGACCCGGGCGAGGACCTCCAGATCGGGACCCCGAATGTTGAGGTTCACCGGAGCCTGGCGCAATTCCGAGTCCCCTTCCATGAATCCCGCCTCCATGAAGGAGAAGCGAATCCCAGGCACCTGTCCGAACTTCTTCCTGAGGTCGGCGGTGATCTCCTCCAGGGTCCTCTCTCTCAGGCTCTTGTCTACGGCGGTGACCCTCATGTTGGCCTTCCGGGCCTCCTCGCTCACCCCCACGTTGGTGTAGACCAGGAGGATGTCGGGGTCGGCACGGAGGATCTTTTCCAATTCACTGGCCACGGCGGTGGTGCGTTCCAGGGAGGAACCGGGAGGCAGGGCCATGTTGATCACGAACTGGCCCCGATCCTCTTTGGGAAAGAACTCAGTGCCCATCAATCCAATGGCCCCCAGGCTCAGGAAGAAAGCCAGAGTGGCGCCGATCAACGTCTTCCAGCGGTTGCCAAGAGCCCAATGGAGGACGATCCGATAGCCCTCATCCAGCCCATCCAGAAGGCGAACCCAGAGACCGACGATCCCTCGCCGGGGGGCCTGGTGCTCGCTGCGGGGCTTCACCAGACGCGCCGACAGCATGGGATCCACGGTGAAGGCGACAAACAAGGAGACGGATACGGCGATGGCCACGGTGAAGGCGAATTGGCGGAACATCTGGCCCACGATCCCCGTGGTGAACCCCACCGGGATGAACACCGCCAGGATGGTGGCGGTGGTGGCCAGCACCGCAAGAGCGATCTCCTTGGTGCCCCGGCTTGACGCGGTGAAGGGATCCTCGCCGAGCTCGATGTGGCGGAAGATGTTCTCCCTCACCACGATGGCGTCATCCACCAGAAATCCCACCGACAGGGAGAGCCCCATCAGGGACAACATGTTCAGGGTGAACCCGGCCAGGTACATCCCATAAAAGGTGGTGATGATGGAGATGGGTAGAGCCAAGGCTGAAATCAGGGTGGATCGCCAGTCCATCATGAACAGAAAGATGATGGTGATGGCTGCCAGGGCCCCCAACAGCAACTCCTCCAACACGTTGTCGGCGTTCTCTTGGATGAAGGCGGATGTGTCGATGATGGGATCCAGGCTCAGCCCCGGAGGCAGGGCGGCCCGGGCATTCCGGAGGGGTTTCTCCAGGGATTCGGCGACAGCCACGGTGTTGCCGCCGCTCTGCTTCATCACCTCAATGGCCACAGCCTCTTTTCCATCCACCCGCACCAGGGTCCGCCTCTCCCTGGCTCCATCCACCACCTCTCCCAGGTCCGCCACGGTGATGGGGGTGGTGCCCACGGTAGCCACCACCAGCTTCTCCAACTCCTCCAGGTGCTCGACTTCCCCCTGAAGGCGAAGGGTCGCCTCTTGGACTCCTTGATCGAGGCGGCCGACGGGGACGTTGGCGTTCTCCATGGCCAGGGTCTGGCTCACCTGGGCCAGGGTAAGCCCCCATTTCGCCAGCTTTTCGGAGGAGATCCGCACCTCGATCTCCCGCTCCTGACCCCCTCGGACGTTGACTGCGGCCACCCCGTCCCCCTTTTCCAATAGGGGCTTCACCACGTCCTCGGCCAGGGCCCGCACGATGCGCCCGTCCACATCTCCCGAGAGAACAAACGTCACCACCGGAGTAGCGGAAGGATCCAGGCTCAGGTAGGTGGACTCCAGGGTGTCTCCCGGCATGGCCCGATGGGCGATGGTGGTCCGGTCCCGCACGTCCACGCTGGCCATCTTTACGTCGGTGCCGATCTCAAAGACGATCACCACCATCGACACCCCCTCCCGGGAGTAGGAGCGCACCGATTCCACCCCGCCCAAGGAGCTCACCGCGTCCTCAATGGGGCGGGTGATGAGCTGCTCCACCTCCTCGGGGCCGGCACCTGGATAGGGGGTGGTGACCGTGACGATGGGGAAGGAGATGTCGGGGAAGAGGTCCACCCCGAGTCGCCCGAAGGCCACCAGTCCCAGCACCAGCATGGCCACCATGACCATGGTGGTGAAGACGGGGCGCCGAATGGCGATGTCGCTGATGTTCACGAAGGCTCCGTGGCGCGCACGCGGATCGCCGCTCCGTCGCTGAGATAGGTGTTTCCGGTGATCACCACCGAGGCTCCTTCGGGGATCCCGGAGACCTCCACCCAGGCCCCATCGCGGATGCCTGCCTTCACCACCTTGCGGCGCGCCACCTTGCCCTCGGCGACAAAGACCACCGACTCCCCCTTGTCCTCAAGGACCGCCTGGGAGGGCACGGCCACCGCCGACGCCGACCGACCCAGGGTCAGAGTGGCGGTGGCAGAGCCGTGAGGGAGCAGGTCGCGACGGTAGGGGAGGGCGACCACCACCTCGGCCTTGTGGGTCTGGGGATCCAGGGCCGGAGACACCAGCTTCACCGTTCCATCAGGCAAGTCCAAAGTCACAGAATCGCTGGTGATTCCCACTGAGGCGCCGGGCTGGATGCGAGTCACCACCCTCTCATCCACGGCGATGACCAGCTCCAGGCCGGAGAGGTCTGCCACGGTAAACGCCGGTACCCCCGGGCCCACAAACCGACCCACGTCGGTGCCCCGGCGAATGACCACCCCCGCGATGGGGCTTCGCAGGGTGGCGTCCCCGAGACGAGCCCGGGCCATGTCCAGGGCCGCCCGGGCTTGGACCACCTGGGCTTCAGCAGCCGCAGCCCGGCTCTTGGCAGCCACCAGTTGCACCTCGGTTACCCCTCCCACTTCCACCAGGGCTTGGGCCCCCGACAGGTCACGGGTGGCGGTGTCTCGGGCCGCCTCCGCTGCCAGAAGCCCTCCCTCCACCTGTTGCACCTGGAGCGACAGGTCCCGCTGTTCCAGCACTGCCAGGGGCGTCCCCCTCTTCACGACCGTACCCACATCGGCCAGGATCTGCATCACCCTCCCCGGTTGGGAGACCACCACATCCGCCTCGTGCAGAGCCCGCAGCGTACCCACCACTTGCGCCTGTTCGGTGAGAGCCCGGGGTGTGGCCGATATCACCTCCACCGGGACCTCGGTGGGAACCCCCGCTCCCTCCGCCACCGCCGCTCGGCGGCGAATCACCTCCGTCACCCGCCACACCGTCAGGCCCGCCAGCACCAGCAACAAAACCAACACAACGCTGCGTCTCATCGAACACCTCCCTGGGCCCGAGCACCCTGGAGAAAGGCCTGAGTGATCAAGGAGGACACGTCTCCCTCCAGGAGGTGGGCCCCGAACAGGCTCCACTTGGCGAATCCGTCCATGAGGCCGATGAGGGCTACGACGTGACGGGTAGGGTCGCCTGCGGACAAGACCCCTTCCTCCTGCCCCTGAGCCACCACCCCTTCCAGGGCACGGAAGTAGCGCATTCCCAGCTCCTGAAGGCGGGAGCCGGCGGCGGTTCCTGGCATGGGGAAGGGTCCGGGGGAGGAGAGCAGGGCCATCAGGAAGGGAAGACTTTCGATCTGGTGCTGGTGAACCAGGCGAACCACCCGATCCAGGTGGGCCTCAAAGGCCAGCCCTTCGGTCCCGATCTCCTCCATTTCCTCGAAGAGGAGCTCGGCGAAGTCGGTCAGCAGTTCGGAGATCAGTTCTTCTTTGGAGCGGAAGTGCCGGTAGATGGAGCCGACGGCGAACTCCGCCTGCCGCGCGACCTCGTCCACGGTGAGCCCCTCGACCCCTCGCGCGTCGACCACGCGCTGCGCGGCGGCGAGGATCTCCTGCCGATGCCGATCGCGCTCCCGCTCGCGGCGCGACTTGCCGGTCGCCTCACTGGACACTGAACGTCGCCCTCGCTAGTGAACGGCGTTCAATATCCGCAGTGCGGTTCAAGACGCAACCGGAGCGAGCCGATGGTTTGGTGGGTGAACGCAGCTCTCGCCCAGGAGCTGCCGCAGATCACGCTCGAAGACGCGATCGCCCAGGCGTTGGCGAGCGCGCCTGGCGTCCGCGTCGCGGCGGAGGGTGAGCGGTCGGCCGAGGCGCGGCTCGCCCAGGTCCAGGGCGCGCGCTGGCCCGCCGTGGGGCTGTCCGCGGGCGCCCAGCTGTGGAACTCGCCGCACGAGGCGTCGTTCATCGGCGGCGACGCGGAGTTCGACTGCTCGGCGCTCACCGATC
>CAYRTW010000318.1:0-5171 GCA_964426935.1 uncultured Rickettsiales bacterium | reverse complement strand
ACATACAGGCCCAACGCAACAAAGGCGGTCAAGTTCCGCAGCATGAGAGACCCTCCGTCAGCGGCGCTGCCCGGGTCGGGGGAGTGAACCGCTGGTGCCTCGCATTCAACCAGACCCAAGGGCGCAGGACAAGGGGATGGCTGAAGAAGGGCAGGGAAGGGGAGAGATGAGGGGGAGGAGAGGCGGGGTGGGGCGAGACCTCAGAGTTCAGCCTCGCAGGCGAAAGGATTCCTCACCAGCAGCAATGCGAACCGCAGTCGCCACATCTGCTCCCCCCAGGGTGATGGCGGAAATCGCCTGGGTGAGGGCCACCGCCTCAGGAAGGGCCCGCTGATGGATGTTTCGCCCTGTGGCGTTGCCAACGGCGCCCCCAACGTGGATCTGGTCCCACAGGTCCTGGAGGAACTTTTCCGCCGATGAGGAGGAACCCCCAGCGCAAATGAGGCCCGTGCGCCCCGCCGCTTTTACCGCTTCCTGAAGGCTGACTCCCCGGGCCTCTCCGGATCGGGACGGGTAGTTCACCTTGCAAAAGTCTGCCCCCAGGCACACCGCCACTCCAGCGGCGCCGGCGATGATGTGGGGGTCCTTCTCGTCAGTAACGGCTTTGCCACGGGGGTACATCCAGTAGACGGTGAACAATCCCTCCGCGTGAGCGTCAAAGGCCAGCTCGGCGGCCTCTGCAAACATCTCGTGCTCGTACTCGGAGCCGACATAGACGGTATATCCAACCCCCACCACCTTCAGCCCCGAACGCTCCTTGAACTCCAGCACCTGATCGATGGAATTGAGGGCCCAGGAACGGGGATCCCGATCCTTGGTCTTCACCAGATGGCTCTTGGAGTTGATCTTCACCAGGTAATTGATCTCGGGGTAATCCTGGCCGTAACGAGAGACCAGTCCCAGTTGGGTGGCAAAGATGCCCACAACCCCCTTCTGGGCGATCCGGAACAGATGCTCGGGATCCGCATCATCCTGGGGGATGCCAGGGCCGTAGAAATCGTCGTTGAGGTGTTCCAGCTTCTGATCCCCGGCGAAAAGCATCAGCCGCCCCGTACCACGGGTGGCGGCCAGGAGGTTGTCCCGGTACTCCTCTTTGCGGTCAGAAGGAACGTCAGCAGGTACGCGGAGGTCGTCTCGACTCAGGGTCTTCATGGGATTCTCCAAGAGGTACGCCCGAAGGCAGGAAACATGGGCACTGGCAGGCGCCAAAAGGGGGTGCCTCTTTATCACACTTGAAAGGGGGGAGGCGAGGGTAAAAGGTCAATCCGATTGCGGGGCGTTTGCGGGAGAGAGGCTCAAGTGGCTTCACTCGATGGGGCCTGTGGCGGGGGTGAGCCTCACTCCTCCTCGAACACCTTCCTCAATTTTTCCCTGAAGACAGGAGGCACATCCAACACCGCCAGCAGCCTCTCCACCTGCTTTGCCGTACTTTCGATGCTCCCCTTTTGTTCTGAATGGGTCACCTTTGCCCGGTGATACTCGGCTACCGCCTCCTCCCAGCGCCTCAGAATCAGGAGCGCTTCGGGCCTGGTCACCTGCTCCCAGTAGTCTCTGTCCAGGCTCCCACCCAACTGAGCTGTTCGCTCTTCCAGCCTCTCCAGCACCCTCCCCGCCAGCTCTTGAGCCTCCTCCATCTCCCCCAGCATGGCCGACTTGGCGGCAGCGTTGATGCCCACGTAGGTGTCGGTGGGAACCCACTCAAAGGCGTGACGATACAGATTGCGGGACTTTTCCAGGTGCAGTCGGGTGCCAGAGGCCTCCCATCTGTCCGCATACACTGCCGCCAGGATGCCCAGGGTTTCCGGATCCTGATGCCCCTCCTGGCGAAGGCGTTCCATCTCCAAAATGGCATCGTCCAGGTTCTTGTTTCGACGCAGGGCCAGCCCATGAAGCTGTCGAAGGCGAAGGGAACGGGGAAACCGCTTCCGCATCTCCTCCACCAAGGAGAGGGCCTCCGGGTACTTTCGGGCCGAGAGCATTAGTTCTACCGCCAGAGAGGGGAGGGTCGCCGAGGTGTGCCAGGCCAATCCGTCGCTGAGCGCTCGGGCGGGGATTTCAGCGACCCTGCCGGCATCTCGCAATGCCCTGAGCTCAATCGGCTCTTGCTTCACTTCCTCTTCAAATCGGGCGATGTGTCGAATCGCTTCCGGCGAAGGAGACCTCCCACTCAATCCGGCGAGAAGCCTCACCAACTCAGCACCGGCTGGGCCGTCAGGGTATTCGGAGAAATCCACATGCAGCTTGCCGCCGAGGAGGGCCGGCAGCGGCTTCGAACCCAATTTGGCAACGACGAAATGAAAGGGAAAGGGATCCTTCTTGGTTGCGTTGACTCGACCCATCATGGCATCGACCTCATCCTTCACCCACTGAGAATCCTGGGTGCGGTCCGACCACAGCAGCACTCCACTTCCACTTCGCTCCAGGTTTTCACTCAGTTGAGAAGCCAGCCCCTGCCCCGGGATCAACACGAACTGGTCCAGGAAGACCGTGTATCCCGCTTGCTGAAGCATGTCGTACAGGGCCAGGGCCCAGACCCTCTCCACCGATCGGTAGGAAATGAACACGTCCCAGTCGAATCCGGGGGGACGCAGACGAGGGGATGGGCAGTGACTGAGCCAGGAGCTTTGGTCGTTGTTCATGGAGACTCTCGCAGATGAAACGGGCCGTCGATGACCCTGGCGGACTCTACGCACGCTTGTTCGCCATGTCACCGACTCGTTTCTTACGGACAACCCCTCTGCCCGGCATTGGAGCCCTCACGCCAACCCCTGGAGAGCAACCACACACCTTGAGGGAGTCATCCGTCCGGCTGGCGTTCCAGTCCCGGGAAGGCCTGATTGCAGCCCGGGGTCCCCCCTCTCTCCTCCTCCCGCCCCTCTCAAGCCCCCGCCGTTTCCTTCCTCCTCCACCGTGCCAGAACCTCAGTCTCCCCCGTCTTCTCCAGATATTCCTCGATCTTGTTGTCGGGCATCAAACCGGCACTTTTCCAGTTGCACCGGGAGCAATAGGGACCGCTCTCGTCATAGCGCTCCTCCACGTGAGCGAGGCGCCATTGGTGGATGGTGGGTCCCTGCCAGATGGCCTTCAGGGTCTCTTCCTGGAGGTTGCCCAGGCGGTTTTCCAGGTGCTGATCCAGGCAGCAGGTGGTGACATCGCCGTTGACGTACACCATGGGGGTGTTCCACAGGCCGGCACAGGCTCTTCGCCGTGATACGTCGTGACTCATCTCAAAAACTCTCCGGAATGAAAGCCCCTTGCTGCCCTCGGGGGAGGATGGCGAGGCGATCCAGCACGTCCAGATGAAGGTCATTGGCGGTGGCCTGATCTTCCTGGTGGAGCCGGCGAAAATACAAGGTGTCCTTCTCCTCCTGAGGCCAGTCGTAGACCACTCGAAAATCCAGGTTCAGCCGCTGGAATCGGTTCCTCCAGAATTCCAGGAACCATCCCGCCTCATGGACGTTCTCCGGCATCACGATGAAAGCAATGGTGGCGAAGGGATAGAGGGCGCCTCTCTCGGTACGCCTCTCCAGAAACCTCGACACGTTGCGAAACACGGTGGCTCCATGGTCGAATTTCTTGATTTGTCGATATACCGCAGGGGTAAAGGCATCCACTGAGAAATGCACGAAGCGGAAGGTGTCCGATGCGATGTCCGGGCGATTGGCACAGTCGATGAGACAATCGATCCGGTCGTCATCCAAAAGCACCCCGTTGGTGTGCAGTTTGAAATGACGAAACAAGCGATTCCCGCTGTTCTGGTCAAAGGCATGGCGAACGAATTCGTTGAAACGGGGGTGAAGGGTTGGCTCTCCCAACCAGTGGGGGCAGAGATCAATCTCCTCTTCGTAATCCTTCAGTCCATCCAGAAGGCGCACCCAGACTTCCCATTTCATGAAACTTTCGGGGTTGGAATGGACCTTGTGGGACCACGCCTGCCCGCACATGCGACATTTGATGTTACAAAGGTCGGTGAGTTCAAGGTTGATGTTCAGGGCCATGGGGCTCGGGTCTCAGCCGCCTTGGGGCGGATCCTGTAGGTGTTCACGGATGTAGTCATTGCGAGCCATAATGTTACGGCTGCAATTGCGACACAGGTCGGTCATGACCTTCTGCTTCATGCTGGCACGAAGGTCGGTGAAATAGTTTCCCTCTTCCCAGGTCTTCTTCAGCCCCCCCTGGGAGCGGATATCTTCACTGTTCCCAGCGATGACACAGCAAGGGCTCACGCTCCCAGTGGGGTGGAGCACCAGGTAGTACCAGGGATTGAGGCAAGGAGCGTGGGCGGCGTCATCGGGGCCCTGGGATTCAAAAGACATGTGCCCCCGATCCAAGGTCTTGGAATCCAGAAACTGCTCCAGGGTGGTTTCCACGTTGAGGCGCCTGGCCACCTCCAACCCCTCCAATGCGTAGCGTCTGATTTCCTGCCTCTCCTCGTCGTTGAGGTTCAGGGCTGCCTGTTCGGGGCGGTAGGAGATGATGTAATCAAAATTGATCCGGAAGCACCCCACCGCCGCCGCCTGTTCCACCATGCGGGGGAGCATGCGGAAATTCTTGTTGGTGACCACCGTATGAATCAGCATGCGGGGATGGGTCTTTCCCAAGGAATGCTTCAATCCGTGGAAGCGGCAAATCAGGCGGATCACCTTGGTGAAATTACCGGGATTTCCACGCAGGTAATCGTTCACCCGGGCTTCGGGGGCGTCAAGGCTGAAATGAAGCTCGTCCCAGCCGGTATCCAGGCACTGACGAATCAGGTCCTCTCCGAACAGGGTACCATTGGTTCCCAGCACTCCCTCCATGCCGTGCTCCTTGATTCGGAGCATGATGGCTGGAGTCACGTTGCGGGCTGCCAGGGGCTCTCCTCCCCCCAGAATGAACACCCGTCGGACCCCCAGAGCGGCCGCATCGTCGATGACCTTCAGGTACTCCTCGCGGGACAACTCCCCTTTCTGCTTCCCCTTGCGGTAGGTGGTGTCGCAGAATACGCAGTCGATGTTGCAGGTCATGGTGGGATAGACCTCCAGGGTGTAGGGACCCTGGGGGGTGTGCTCGTCCCACTTGCGGATGCGGGCGGCGATCTCCTGACCTTCGTTGAGCATGACTCCTGGAGGGATGAAGGGGGTGCGGCTGTCCCCCCGATGGTCGAGGGGACGGAGGGACGGTAGCATGGG
>CAYRTW010000317.1:0-5232 GCA_964426935.1 uncultured Rickettsiales bacterium | reverse complement strand
ACCTGGGCATTCGGGTGGAGGATGTGGGAGTCGCGCTGCGAACCCTGGTGGGGGGTCAGGCCATCAGCCGCTATCGAGATGGGGATGATGAAATGGACGTCTGGGTGCGGTTGGAGGGCCCGGATCGCACTTCGCAAGAGGGGATCCAGCGCCTCTCGGTCCCCTCTGCCGACGGCTCTCTTCATCCCCTTTCGGCGGTGGCCTCCCTGGAGCCGGGGCGGGGCCCGGCGGAGATTCGCCGCTTTGCCCGCCAACGAGAGGTGACCATCTATGCCAACATGGACGGGTTGGATCTGGGCAAGGCCGTGGAGCTGGTGGGCAAGCAGATGGAGGAGCTGGGCAAGCCACCCATCATCCATTCCCAGTTTACCGGAAGATCCAAGGCCTTCCTGGACGCCTACGCCGCCATGGCAGGAGCCTTCGGACTCTCCCTCATCTTCATGTACATGATCCTGGCCGCCCAGTTTGAAAGCGTGCTCCTGCCCATTCCCATCCTCCTCTCTCTGCCCCTGGCCCTTCCCTTCGCCTTGCTTTCCCTGCTGTGGCTGGGGGAGACCCTCAACATCTATTCCATCTTCGGCCTGTTCCTCCTGGCGGGGGTGATCAAGAAGAACGGCATCCTTCAGGTGGACTACACCTTGCACCTGGAGAGGGGAGGATTGCCTCGGATGCAGGCCATCCTGGAGGCCAACCGGGCCCGCTTCCGCCCCATCCTCATGACCACCCTGACCCTCATCGCTGGCATGCTGCCCATCGCCCTGGGGCAGGGGCCCGGCGCCGCCTCCCGGGCCTCCATGGCCAAGGTGATCATCGGCGGCCAGGGGTTGTCCCTCCTCATCACCCTCCTCATCACCCCGGTCACCTACTCCCTGCTTCAGGGGGGAGGAGAGCGGATGGCTCGACTTTGGCGCTCCTGGAGGGGAGAGGATCCCGGCGAATCGGGCTGAAGGCTCCTCTCCAGATTTTTTCTCTTCACTGCAAAATCCCGGTGAATGGTCTGGGAATCCGCCCCGTCTGTTGGAGCAGAACCCAAACGAAATCGGGACTTTGAATCCCCGATGAGGAGACGACCATGATCCGCTTTTCCACCCTCGCCCTGTCCCTTGGCCTCGCTTCCCTCGCCGCCGGCTGCGGAATGGACTGTGACTTCACCTCGGAGGCCCCTGCCACTCGCACCGTGATCCACCCGCAGGCCTACCGCCCCGCCTACGCTTCCCAGCGGGTGGTGGTGAAGAAGGTGGCCTCTTCCCCCCGGGTCGTCGTCCAGAAGAAGGGGGTGAAGAAGGGGGTGGTGCTTCAGGATGCCTCTCCCCAGCAGAGGGGAAAGGCGAAGATTCTCCATGAGATCAAGGAGAACAAGGCTGAACGGAGAGCTGCCCTGCGAAAGGCCCGACGGGAGGCCCGGCTCTCCAACACCTAGCGACTGAGGGGTGACCCTCGCCGCCGTCCCGAGAATCCGAGGAGGTCTGATTTCCCAGGGTTCTCGGGCGGTTGCGTTCTGGGGCTCCCCCGAACCAGACCCCTCCCATCTCGGTTCCTGAGGGGAAGACTTGCCCAACCCTTTCCCGGGGGCTATACTCCGAACGTCTGTATTCCGTGCGGGACCTGTCCCCGGAACCGACCGCCGGAGCCCCCCTCACCCGTGGCCGTCGCACCCTCCCTCCTCGCCGATCCCTCCCCCTTCCTGGCTCTTCCGCCGGGCCCCTCCTTTGCCTTTGACCTCGCCGACATTGAGGCGGTGAGGTTGATTCTCCATGGGGGCTCTCCCATCGACTGGCACCGTTTGTCCTTCCAGTCTGAGGAGAGGGCCAAGAGGTTCTTGTGGACCAACGGCTTCAACGTGGACGATCCCCTGGACGAGGCCCGCCTGGGCTCCCTCCATCAGGAGGCCCTCCAGTACCTGGTACGCCATTTCCACTTCCGGTTTCCCCGGGCGGTGGCTTCTCCTGAGCGAATCGTGGATCTGTTCATGATGGCCAGCGAGAAGGGCAGGTTTCATCGCAACCAGCTCCTCTCCTGCGTGGTGGTCAAGACCATGCACATCCTCCACCACCTGGAGGCCCGAGAGCTTCTCCACGAAGTGGCGGTGAGCGAGGCGGCCCTGTTCGCCCTTCAGGAACGGCGCATCCACAACCTGGCCCTGGAGTTGATGGAGGTGGGACTGCCGGTGGTCCACTTCTACGGAAGCCGCAAGGGGCGAGATTCCATGGTGACCAAGCTGTTCAGCAAGAAGGACAGCACCGCGTCTTCGGTCCTGGATCGCCTGCGTTTTCGGGTCATCACCGAGACCCGAGACGACATCGTGCCCGTTCTCGCCTACCTGCTGAGGAACCTGTTTCCCTGGAATCACATCCGGGCGGGACAGTCCTCCAACAACCTCGTCCATTTGCGAAGGTTC
The DNA here is from genome assembly GCA_964426935.1 of uncultured Rickettsiales bacterium. GTDB lineage: Bacteria > Myxococcota_A > UBA796 > UBA9615 > JAKLKC01 > CAYRTW01. The sequence goes on along the minus strand of CAYRTW010000317.1, from coordinate 2,834 downwards.
CTGGAAGATCGGGAGGAGCTGTCCCCCCTCATTGCCCGGCTGCAGACCGATGTGGGTCTGGATGACATGCGGGAGGATCTGGCCAATGAGTTCTCCGGCCATGGCTATCGAATGATCAACTTCATCCTCAACGTGCCCCTGCGCCTGGACGGAGTGGTGGAGCCGGAGGTTCTGGCCCGCCTGGGAAGCCGGGGGAGGATCGTTCACGTCCCCGTAGAGTTCCAGATCCTGGACCAGGAGTGCGCCTACCTGAACGAGCAGGGGGAGAACTCCCACGCCAACTACAAAAGGCGGCAGAGGGAGAGGGTGGAGGAGAGGCTGAAGTGGGGGGAGCTGCGGGAGCACCTCAAGAGGATGCGGGCTCACCGGGACGCGGGATTGGCCGGGGTGGTGGGAGCTGAGGGAGGCTCCACCTTGGATTCCCAGGAAAGCCTGGAGGACATTTTCCCCCCGGACCTGGAGGACATGGAGCTGGGAACCGGGGACTGACCGTCCTCTTCCTCGGCAATCCGCTATGCTGGGGACGTAGAGGGTCCCGTCATGCCTCGCCTCCCCTCACGATGGCCGCTTTCTTCGCTCCTCCCCCTGGCCCTGGGCTCTCTTCTCGCTTGTGGCGACGGGAGTTTTGACGACGGGGGCCTGCCTCCCGCCCCCGACGACGACTCGGCCTCCTCCTCCGACGATGACACCTCGGCCACTGCCGACGACGACACCTCTCCTCCCCCAGATGACGCCGACGGGGATGGCTTCACCCTTCTGGAGGGGGACTGCGACGACACCAACGCCTCGATCTTTCCCGGCGCCGAGGAGGTCTGGGACGGGATCGACACCGACTGCGACGGCACCGATTACCCCGACCCCTGCGGCTCCACACCCCCCGTCGTCCCGGTGGTCCAGGACGATGAGTGCCAGTTTGCTCCTCCCGAAGGAGCCTTTGACCCGGTGGTGGAATGGCACTCGGAAACCTTCCCCACCGCTCCCTCCTACAACCAGATCATGGCCTCCCCCGTGGTAGGAAACCTCTCTGATGACAACGGGGACGGTCTGGTCAACGCTGCGGACCTCCCCGACATTGCCTTTACCACCTATACCGGCTCCGCCTACACCTCGGCGGGCTACCTGCGGGTATGGAACGGGGACGGCTCGGGGGAGAGATGGGCGTCATCGGGCTTCGACGGGGCCTCCGTATACAGCAGCGCCACCCCCGCCATCGGGGACGTGGATGGAGACGGCAGGGCCGAGCTCCTGGTGGCCACCACCGATGCCCGAGTGCTGGTGTATGCGGGCGATGGCACTCCCTTGTTCCTCACCGCCTCGGGCAACACCGGATCCTGGGGAGGGGTGGCGCTGGGGGATGTGGACGGGGATGGCCGCTCGGAGATCCTTTTGGGGCGCACCCTGTGGAACTCCAACGGCTCGCCCCGATGGACCGGCTCCCTGGGATATGGCTTGGGCTTCTCCTTCCTGATGGACCTGGACGGGGATCTCTCCCCCGAGGTGGTCACCGGCAACACCGTGTACAACGCCGATGGCTCGACACGGTGGACCAACAGCTCCGTCTATGACGGCTTTCCAGGTGCTGCCGACTTCAACGCCGACGGCATCGGCGATGTGGTCTCGGTGTATGGCTCGGTGACGGTGATGAACGGGGTGGATGGATCGATTCTGTGGCAGACCGCCTTCCCCTCCGGCGGTGGCGGCCCTCCCACGGTGGCGGATTACGACGGGGACGGGGCCCCCGAGGTGGGAGTCGCCGGAGCCTATTACTACGCGGTCTTCGACACCGGCGGCGGGGTTCTATGGACGAGGACGGTGCAGGACTACTCGTCGTCGGTCACCGGCTCCTCGGTGTTCGACTTCGATGGCAACGGCGCCGCCGAGGTGGTGTACGCCGACGAAGTGACCCTGTGGGTGTACGACGGGGCCTCTGGCGCGGTGCTCCTTCAGGTGGACGACCACGCCTCGGGCACCCTCTATGAGTATCCGGTCATCGCCGATGTGGATCGGGATGGGGCGGTGGAGATCGTGCTCACCTCCAACAACTACGCCTTCCCCGGGTGGACGGGGGTGACGGTCATCGGCTCGGCCGGGGATCGATGGGTGTCGGGAAGACCCATCTGGAATCAGCACGCCTACTACATCACCGGCATCTCCGACGATGGGGAGGTCACCCCATACTCCCCTCATAACTGGCCGGAATACAATAGCTTTCGCCAGGGTGGCTTCGGCTCCCTGGACCCCATCGCCGCCCCCAACCTGAAGGTGGAGATCCTGGGCCCCTGCGACGTGGACTGCGCTGCGGATAGCGCCGAGTTGATGGTGAGGGTGTGGAACACCGGACTGACCGGGGTGGGAGCGGGCATTCCCTTGAGCTGGTACGGGGTGTCGGGGGGGGGCAACACCCTCCTGGGGACCACCCTCCTGCCCTGGGGAGTGGACGCCGGCACGGCCTCTTTGGCCCTGTCCCTTCATCTGGACGTGAGCCAGGGCCCCTTCGACGGCATATTGGTGGTGGTGGACGACAACGGCACCGGGGTGGGCATCGAGAACGAGTGCGACGAGACCGATAATCAGGACTCCACTCCGGGGTGGCCCTGTGATGGGGGGTGAGGTCCAGGGGCGGCGAAGCTCAGGGGGAACGAACCAGGGGCAGGCCCTCCCAGTGCTTCCGGAGGGCTGAACGCTCTTCGGGGAGGAGGCCGGCCCGGTCCATGGCGAGATCGAAGGTGTCGGCGGCCCTCTCCATCGTCTCGCCGTGTGGTCTCAACGTCAGGGATCGCCCGGTCACGACTCCCCCTCCCACCCGCTGTTGATGACGGCGGACTTCAAGGATC
>CAYRTW010000316.1:0-5236 GCA_964426935.1 uncultured Rickettsiales bacterium | reverse complement strand
ACCCATCTGGACGATGGGGTACCCTGAAGGGCCAAAGAGGGCTCTATCAGGACCCTCGACGCCGCGATCCGGCCGTGCAGCAGCATTTCGTGTGACACTCTCAGAAAGGTTCCCCGCTCAAACCAGATCCACGAAATGGTGACTGTGGCGGTGAAAGATCATCCCTCCCGACAAAGCCAGGATCACCGTGGCCACCGCAAAGGTCACCATCTGCCCTGGCAATGGGGGCAGATGGTCCAGCATGACCAGACGGTACATCCCCACCAGGTGGGACAGGGGGTTGAGCACCAGGATGGGAGCGTACTGCCGGGCGTACACGTCGGACGGATAGAACACCGGGGTCACAAACATCCAGATCATCAGTGCCGACGGAAGAACCTGAACGATATCCTTGAAGTACACCGATGCACAGCTCACCAGCATGGCCAGTCCCACCGTGAACACCAACTGGAAGATCATCAGGACGGGCACCCACAACAGGGTCCAGGACAGGCTTCCCCCCACCGCCAGGAAGGCTGCCATCAGCAGCAGGAATCGCAACACCTGGTTCACCGCCTCCGACAGGCAGGCATAGATGGGGAGGATGGCGGGGGGAAAGTGGACTTTCTTGATCAGGTGCCCGTTCTCCCGGATGATGTTGCCGGTTCGCTGCACCGATTCCGACACCGCCAGCCAGGCCACAAAGCCGCAGAAGAGGTAGAGAGCGTTTGAGACGGTATCAAAGTCGCTCCGAAACTGGACCCTGAGCAGGATGGTGAATACGAAGGTGTAGGTCAGCAACTCCAAAAGGGGCTTGCCCACCGTCCAGAACAGACCTACCGAGGAGCCGGCGTAACGAGTCTTCAGATCGTTGCTTACGAAGGACGCGATCAGGTGGGAGTAGCGGGCGATCCCGGTACCCCGGGAGGCGGGAAGCGGGGTGGGGGTGGGGAAGGAGTAGGGAGGTGAAACTGGCACGACGAACCCGTGGGGGGACCCTCCCTCGACGGGGAAGCTACCCCGACCGCCTCAGGGGCGCAATCGAAGCGTCGGGCACAAGGAGAAGCATTGGCACGGATCGACTTCGAGAAGGATCACCAGAAGCGAGACAGGCAGATCCAGGAGCAGGCGGAAGGAAGGCTCTCCCCCGAAAAGAAGGGAGAGGCTGCCCGGCGCCTTCTCCGTCAGGCCCGGGCCAAAAGGGATGGGGTGATCTCCCACATCGTAGTGTACCTGATGGTGGTGGGGATGATCCTCTTCCTGGGGGGAGTGACCCCGGCGGGGGCAGTGGCCTTTGGGTGGGGGATCGGGATCTTCTTCAGCGTTTTCGGATATTTCCGATGGATGGCGGACAAGTCCTTTGAGCTGCGGGCGGCGGAACGCGATGCCGCCCTTCTCCCCGATGCCTCTCCCCCTTCCCTGCCTCCGGTCTCGCTCTCCTCCCCCGGCGGCGCCGAGCTTTCGGGGGTGGCCTCGGAGCTCCTTGCCCGATGCCAGGCGGAGGCCCAGGAAGTGGATCGGCTGGTTCAGGGAGTGGCCAGCACCGACGCCGGCCGCGCGGCAGAAGTCGAAGCAACGGTTCGGGCGGGGATGGCTCGCATCCGAGATCTCCTGATTCATCGCCACCAGATGGACCGTCTCCTCGCCGCTCGGGATCAGGCCTCCTTGGACAAGGAGAGAGAAGAGCTGCTTCAGCGTATGGCGGGGACCGCCGACCCCGGCACCCTGGCGGTGTATCAGCAGTCTTTGGACCACCTGGACACCGCCTCAGAAGGGCTGCGGGATCTGCGAACCACGGCAGAGCGCATCGAGGCCAAGGCCCGCGCCTACGCCGACGCCTTGAAGGTGATGCAGGTGGACCTGATGCGCCTTCAGGCGGCGACCGGGTTGGATGAGCCCACCGCCGCCCTGGAGCAGGTGGCCCACCGGGCGGAGAGACTGACCGCCGAGGTTCAGAGCGTCCGGGACGTGATGGAGGAAGTGGCTCAGGCGCGAAGGCAGAAGCAGGGGAGCTGAGGGAAGCTCTCCCCTCCTCAGGTCGTCGATCCCCCTTGGGCATAGAGGGCGTCCAAAACAGACGCGTAGCTCTTCTGGATGATGCGGCGGCGGACCTTGAGGGTGGGGGTCAGTTCGTCGGCCTCCACGGTGAAGTCCCGGGGAAGCACCGCAAAGGTCTTGACCTGCTCCCACCTTCCGAGCTCGGCATTCATCTCGGTGAAGTAGTCCTGGATGAGGGCTCTCACCTCAGGAGAAGTGGCCAGCTCCTCGGGGAGCTTCCCTTTCCCCTTCTGATCCCACACCACCTGAAGAGCCACCGGATCCACCGTCACCAGGGCCACCAGGTAGGGCATCTTGTCACCAATGACCACCACCTGGCTGATCCCGGGCCGGGTCTTCATCCGGTTCTCCAGGTTCTGGGGAGCGACGTTCTTGCCCCCAGCGGTCACGATGATGTCCTTCTTGCGATCGGTGATGCGAAGGTAACCATCCTCGTCCCAGGTTCCCACGTCGCCGGTGTGAAGCCACCCGTCCTGAACGGCCTCCGCCGTGGCTCCGGGATCATTCAGGTATCCCAGGAACACGTTGCGCCCCCGCACCAGGATCTCCCCATCCTCAGCCAGTTTCACCTCCACATCGGTCACCGGCTTGCCCACCGTTCCAAAGCGCAGCCCTCCCAGTGGGGTGGCGTTGCAGATGCCGGTACACTCGGTCTGGCCATAGGCTTCGTTGATGGGAATCCCCAGAGAGGCGAAGAACCTGCCGATTTCCGATGCCAGAGGAGCGGCTCCGGAGATGAAGCGCCGGGTGTTCCCCATCCCCAGCTTGTCCTTCACCTTGGAGTAGATGAGCTTCTTGGCGATGGCGTGCTGGATTCCCAGCCAGAACGGCATGGAGCCTCCTCCCTGACTGGCCTCGAAGTGTCGCCAGCCGACATCCAAGGCCCAGGCGAACAATTTCTGACGAGCAGGAGGCGCGGTGGCCAGGCCATCCTTGATGCGCCCGTAGATCTTTTCCCAGAGGCGGGGCACGCACAGAAGGATGGTGGGCTGCACCTCCTTGAGGTCGTCCAGGACCTTCTCCAGCCCGCCACCAAAGTTCACGGTGTAGCCCATCATCACCGCCACCAACTCTCCTTGAAGCCTCTCGGCGATGTGGGACAGGGGCAGAAAGCTCAGGGAGGAATCGTTTTCGTCCACGTCCAGGATGGAAGTGACCGACACCGCCATGGCCACCAGGTTGTCGTGACTCAACATGGCTCCCTTGGGGGGTCCGGTGGTTCCCGAGGTGTACACCACCGTTGCCATGCTCCGAGGATCGATGGCCCTCACCGTCTCCCTGACCGCCTGAAGCCCTTCCTCTCCCTGTCCTTCCCCCTGGCTCTTGAATGAAGTCCACGGAATGATTCGGGATCTTTCCGATGGAACCGCACCCTCAATCAGGATCGCCCTCTCCAAGGCTGGGCACTGATCCCAAATGGAATTGACCTTCTCCAACTGCCCTCCATCGCCGATGACGATGAGCCGAGCTCCCGAGTGGTGAAGAACGTATTGCACCTGGGCGGCCGGCGAAGTTGGATAGATGGGTACGGAAACCGCCCCCAGGGCGAGGATGGCGAGATCCGCCATCACCCATTCCGGACGGTTGGTGGAGAGGAGGGCCACTCGGTCTCCCCCGCCAATCCCCAGGGTCTTGAACGCGACAGCCAGGGTCTCTACCGCCTTGCCGTATCCGGCCCAGGTCAGGGACTTCCAGGAATCTCCCTCCTTCCAGCGCAGCGCCGTTTGCTGGGCGTTCTTGTCGGCCCGGGTGAACAGGGCGTGCAGGAGGGTCGGAGAGCTGCGGGTATTGATCATGATTCTCCCTGAGGGGTGGGTTTGGCACGAAGTGACAAGCGATCCAGCACCGCCGCCGGTAGCGGAAAAGCGTCCAGAAAGGACGCCCCAGGCGTTGGAGTCGGACCCGTCAGAAGGCCCGGGTCGGACAGAGGGTTGAGGCAGCCTCCCCACCGGGCGGAGTTTTCGGTGCAAGCTGCCGAGGCCACGTTACCTGTTTGGTGGCCGGTGTACCATTCCCCATGCCCTTCCTGCTGCTGGCCCTGTTCCTTCTCTCCACTCCCGGCTGTGCCCTGCTCCAGCGACCGGCGGAAGGAGGGATGAAGGAGCCCGTCCGGGACAGCCGTCTCCTCGACCCCGCATTCCCTCGCCTCCGCATCGAAGTGGACCGGGTGGAGGGAGTCGTTCCTCGCTCCGCAGCCCTGGCTTCTTTTCGAGAGAGCCTGGCCTTCTATGTGGACAAGCCCTCGGGTGTAGAAGTGGTGATGGATGAGACTCTGCCGAAAGATCAATGGGATGGGTCATCCGACGGCCTCAAGCGCTTGGTTTCCCAGCATTTTCAGGGAAGTGGAGAGCAGGACACCGCTGACATCTACATCCTCTACGCCCCTTCCTGGAAGAAATACCGGGGCTACTGCTACCGAGGAGGCACCCTGTCTCCTTCCGTTCCCTTTCCGGTGATGGTGATTCTGGCCGACTCCCTGAAACCCATTCTGTGGCTCACCGGCACCACCCAGGAGCACGCCGTCCTGGTTCACGAGGCGGGGCACGCCCTGGGCCTGGTCACCTCTCCCCACCACGCCGTGGAAGGCCATTGCACTCAAGGGTGGTGTGCCATGTACAAGGGGGTGGATCTCCGCTCCGGCCTGGTGTGGCTCCTTCCCGCCCTCTTCGCCGGTGAGCTCCCCACCCACTACTGCCGGGCCTGTCGCGGGGATCTGTGGCCCCAAGGCCTTGCTCCGGGTCTCCGTGCGGTCCCCGGGCTGCCTGACCCTGAACATCCAGGCTGCGATCCCCAATGGACCCGATCGAGAGCCTCTCGGTGAAGGAGCCTCCTTCTCTCCCCTCCCCTCCGTCTTTGACGAGTTCTTTGGGAACCGGCGTCGCCGCCCTTCTCCTCCTTGGGCACGAGGTGGCCTCCCTGGCGCTGGCGGGAGGGCTGGGGCCCGGAGCCCAGTTGGAGGTGGGATTGACCCAAACCCTGGTGCTGCTGGCGGCCTCCCCCCTCCTGGGAATCGCCGAGGGCCTGAGGCGCCTGCTGCGAAGGAACCGCGCCCACCCCACTCGGGAGCCCGAGTCCTTCCTGGCGGTGGCCGCCTTTCTGTCCATCCTCTTGGGGATCCCCCTGTCTTATCTCGTATACAACGGCAGCGAATTCCTGATCCCTCTCCTGGGACGCCTGCCTTCATCGGGCCGGGCGGCGG
>CAYRTW010000315.1:0-5273 GCA_964426935.1 uncultured Rickettsiales bacterium | reverse complement strand
GGCCTGTCCACCCGGCGCGGGAAAGGAGGATCGTGCCACCAGGGCCGTCAAGGCCGCGTCTTGCCTGAGGAAAGACCCCGAGGTCGATTTTCAGGCTCTCTCCACCCGCCTCCAATCCTTACCTGGTCAGCTCCAACGGCTGGGGACCCTCCGCACCTTGGGGATCCTGGCGGGGGAAGGGGCGGGAAGAGAGCCCCTGTTGAACGTCTTGATGAGCCACTTCCTGAGCTGGAGACCGCCGCGGATGGAGGGGGGCGTTCGCGGTTGGGTGAGCGACATCCTCGCCGGCTCTTCCTCCTCCACCAACGTCCACCTCGCCAGGCCCGAGGAGGCCACTCCCCACCTCGCTCAAGCCCTGGACGTGGAAGCGGTGGCCTTCGCCGTTGAATTGAAAACCTACGTCACCGCCTTTGCCAGGGCCGCCGCCGCCGGTGACCAGCCCCAGGAGCCCCCCACCGAGGCCCGGTCATGACCCTCTACATCCACGTCCCCAAGCAGGGTTTCTTCTCGACCCAGACCTGGGAGGCTTCCCGCATGGAGGGCCATACCCCCAACGGGGGCCTCCTCTTCCAACGCTATTGCGGTCTTCCCCTGGTCAGGAAAGATCCCGACGGGAGCTCCAGGGGGAGCCCGGGAGAACAGGCCGCCCAGACCTTCCAGAAATCTTTCGAACACGCTCGCGCTCAGGGAGTTCCCCTCCTGAAAGAGCACCACGAGCGTCTCAAGCGTCTGGGAGCCGCCCACCTTGAGGGAAAAATCCCCACCCAATGGGACCACGTCGAGCGCAAACTCCGCCTGGAATCCCCCCTGGCCTTGGGTCTGGGGAGCGCCCATCCCTTGGAAAATGGCATGACCTTCCACCACACCCTGGGGGTTCCGTATCTGCCCGGCACGGCCCTCAAGGGTTTGGCTCGGGCCTGGGCACGGCTGTGCGGGAAGGAGAGCACCGAGCTGTTCGGCTGTGGGCCCAACGAAAATGGACGGGACTCCCAGGAGGGTGCCCTGATCTTCTTGGACGCCCTCCCCCTCGACTGGCCCAAGTTGGAGGTGGACATCATCAACTGTCACCTGCCCGCGTACTACGGGCAGAAGGGAAACTGGGGGGCCATGCCGGTAGAAAACCCGGTCCCCGTGCATTTTTTGACGGTGGCCCCGAAGACGTATTTTTGCTTTCGCATCGGCCACACCCGCAGGGGACCCCAGGGAGAGCCTTTGAGCAGCGACGAGGCCCTGGAGAGGGCTCGTCAGGCAATGACCGACCTGCGGGACGCCCTGGCCACCCTGGGAATCGGCGGCAAGACCTCATCAGGATATGGATTTCTGGAGGATCAAGCCGGGGCCTCGACCTCTCCCCGGGGCGCCGGATCCCGAGCTACTTGAAGTCAGGGGAGGGGCGGCTCCACCTGCATCCCTGAAAAAGAGAGGGGACTCCGCAGTTCGCGCCCCCCTCCCTCCTCACTCGGCGCTCACCTCTTCCAGGGGCGGCTCCCACAACTCCACCTTGTTCCCCTCCGGATCCATCACCCAGGCGAAGCGCCCCAGAGACTCATCGGGGGAGACCTCCACTTCGTATCCATCCTTGCGGAGGGACTCCAACAGAGGCTCCATCGCCTCCACCCGGAAGTTCACCCTGCCAGTGCGAACCCCCTTGGGCAGGGGAGTCTCGGCCTGAAACAAGGCGAAGGTGGTGCTGGCCTGGCGCCCCTTGGGGACAAGATCGGCGGAGGGAAGCTCCACCCCTCGCACCTTTCCCCAATTGGAGAAGGAGATCCCCAGGTAGCGGGTATACCAGTCCGCCAGGGTGGCCACATCGTCGGCGTAAAGAAAGGCTCCGCCCAGACCTTGAACAACAGGCATGCTCAATACCTCACTACGGTCGGATCCACCATCCGACTCCAATCATCTATGCCGCCGGTCAGGTTCCACACGTTGGTGAACCCTCGGGAAGCGAACTCTTCGGCGGCTTGCTGACTTCGCATTCCGTGATGACAATGAAACACCAGCATGGAGTCCTTGGGGAGGGCCATGATGGCCTGCTCGGCGGCGCCGTCCAGGGGGAGGGCGGCGGCGATGGAGGCGGTCTGGCGCTCCCTCTCGGTCCTCACGTCAAAGAGGTGGATGGGAGAGCCGGCATCCAATTTCGCCTTCAGCTCGAGGGGGGTCAGGGCCCTCACCCCCTGAGGCTTGTTGGGGTTGTCGATGGTGAACCCCTTGTTCATCCCCTTCTGCTCGAATCCCAAGGTGATGCCCGAACCCCTCTTGGCGGAGCCGCGATCCATCAGGAAACGGACCCCCGAGGCCTCCACCACATAGTCTCCGGGGCGCTCCTCGTCCAGGGTCAGTTGCACCTGGAAGCGGGGGCTCACCTGGAGGCGCACCCCCTCGCCGGGACCGGCCTCAGCCAGGGCCTTGCCCAGCTCGGCTGCGGCATCGGCGGTGACGTGGAGGATGGGGGCGCTGACCTCTTCCCGAGAGACTCCCAGGAGTTGATGCAGTTCACCCGAGCCGTGAAGGCTCTGGACGATGTCCGCACCCCCCACGAACTGCCCCTCGATATAGAGCTGGGGGATGGTGGGCCAATTGGAGAAGACCTTGATTCCCTCGCGGAGCTCCGGGGAAGAGAGCACGTCCACCGTGTGGTATTCGGCCCCCAGATCGTCGAGGATTTCAATCACCCGGGCCGAGAACCCACACTGGGGCTGGGCCCGATTTCCCTTCATGAACAACACCATCCGGGAGGAGGCGATGGTATCGGTGAGGCGCTTCTGGAGGGCTTCGTCGAGGGACATGGGACTCCGGGGGACGCCCGTTCAGGGCACGACGGCAGGAAGAATGGTCATTGATTTTGCAGAAGCAAGGCCCGTCCCCCAATCAGAGGGGACAGCGGGGGGAAGTTACCACCCCATGGCCGCCATGTATCCCCCCGAACCAGAGAGGGACTGGCCCCCATCGCACACCAACACCGCTCCAGTGAGGTAGGCGGAGGCGGGAGTGACCAGGAACAGGGCCAGATCGGCGATCTCTTCCTTGCGGGCGTATCGCCTCAAGGGAATGACGGCCGCCACCTTCTCTTTGATCTCCTCGCTGGGGGTCAGCCTCCTCATTCCCTCGGTGTCCTCCACCGGGCCGGGGGCGATGGCGTTCACCCGGATCCCCACCGGTCCCCACTCCAAGGCCAGGCAGCGGGTGAGCATGTCTACCCCCGCCTTGGCGGCGCAGACGTGGGCCTGGAAGGGGGTGGGGTGGCTGGCTTGAGTGGCCGAGATGGCGATGACCGACGCCCCCGGCTTGCGAAGGTGCTCGAAGCTGGCCCGACAGGCGTTGAAGGTGCCGTTCAGGTCGATGTCCACCACCGCTCGAAAGCCATTGGCCGACAGGGTCGCTGCCGGAGCCGGGAAGTTCCCCGCCGCCCCGCACACCAGGATGTCCATCTCACCCCAGGCGTCCCGCACCGTCCTGGCCCCCGCCTCCAGCGCCGAGTAGTCCCTTACGTCGGCAGCCACCCCCATGGCGATTCCTCCCGCCTCCTCGATCTCCCGGCAGGCGGTGTTGAGCTTCTCCACGGTGCGACCCATCAGGGCCACCCGGGCCCCCTGGGAGGCGAGGCGCTGGGCGATGGCGAGGTTGATGCCACTGCCTCCGCCGGTGACCAGGGCTGTTTTTCCAATGAGCAGCTCGGGGCGAAAAACGCTTTCCATGAAGGCTTCCTGTGAGGGGTGGGAGGGATTCTTCCCCGGATCTCGATGGGGGAGGTTACTTCCTTGAAGAGGGATTCACCGTCACCTCTCCGCTGTCGCAGACCACCGCGATCCCCTCCCGTCGAAGCAGGGTGGCCATGGCTTCACAGTCGGTCTGGGCATCCTGGGCGAGGCGGGGAATCGGGCCGGGCTTGCCTGGATCCAGGGCCAGGTAGAAATCGGGAGAGATCAGGAAGGCCCCGCACAGGGTCCGCAGCGCCGGCTCCAGGTCGGCTCCGGCGTCGATGCGCTGGGTCAGGGGGGCTCCCAGGAGGGCCTCGATGAGTCCCCTCTCCTCCTGGTCCAACTGCCCCTGGGCCAGCAGACGATCCTTGACGGCCACCACCACATCCTCCACCGTCGCCCCCTTCTCCCTGGCTGCGGCGAGGATGCGGTCCACCGTGTCCTCGGTCGAACCCTTGGGATCGGGCTCCCCCTCCTCACATCCCCCACAGTAGTACTGGCATCCCAGGACGCAGTAGAAATCCCAAGCATATTCGCAGCAGTAGGAGTCGTAGTCGCAGACGCAGTCCTCACACAGGCAGTTCCCGCACCCGGGCCCTTCCCTCTCCTGGCATCCATCGTGGGCCTCCCCTCCTCCCGAGGGTGTCGAGCAGGCGCCGTAGGCCGACTCGAAGGCGAGGAGACCCTGGAGATCGGTGCCGTTGAAGCCTGGCTCCGACAGGCGCTGGAAGGCCCCCAGATCTCCCAGCAAGGTGGCCATGGGGCCCGACGAAAAAGGCTCCGGCTGCTCCCAGCCCATGGCGTCGTGAATGGAGCGCACCAGCACCCGGGCCGACAGGCGATGCACCTGATCCCCGGTGTCGTTCCCCCTCATGGCGGGATCGTCCTCGGCGGTGGACCAGGGGTTGTAGACCGCATCCATCGCGTAGGCGTCCGACTGGCAGGAGGAGGGGGAGCCGGTGTTGAAGTAGGGATCGGTGGCCACTCCCACCAGCAGCTCCCGCAGGGAGAAGCCCTGGGTGACGAAGGCATCCGTCAGGCTCTTCAGCCGGTCTCGCTGAGCCTGATTGCGTGGGAAATAATTGGAAATGGTCAGCCTCTCTCCCGCCCCCTCCTTCCATACCTGATCGACGATGGAGGCCCCCACCAGGTAGGCGAAGGCGGGGGGACCGTCTACGCTGCCATCGCCGGCTACCACCAGCCCCTGTTGCTCCAGAAGAGCGCCCACCCCCTCATGCAGGCTCTCTTCTACTTCCCACACCGAGCCGGTCCGGCCCAGGTCGGTGATGAAGTACCCGTCCTCCCCCAGATAATCACCGTGAATGGAGTCCCGAGCAATGAACGCTCCGCACTCTCCATCGATCCCCCAGGGGGCGATGCCAAAAGCTCCCCGATCGTTGTAATCCCGGGTCAGGTCCTCGTACTTGAAGACGGCATAGGCGGTCTCGTCGGAGATGCCGAAGCTGTTTCCGTAGAGGGCTTCTTCAAACAGGCCGGGGATCTCCCAGGTGCGATCCAGGGCGGGATCGTCATCGCCGGTGATGCTGTATTCGGAGTTGTGACACCCCAGGC
>CAYRTW010000314.1:0-5299 GCA_964426935.1 uncultured Rickettsiales bacterium | reverse complement strand
TCAACCGATTCGTCCGGGAAAACGGGGAGGTGTTTCTCTCGATCCACCTGCAACTGGTGGAGCGGGCGGCCGATCAGGGGGTGCTCCGCTTGGACCAGGTCTCCTTCGACAGCATGCGTCTCCGGGCCGACGGCTCGCGCACCCGTCTCCGCACGCTGGAGAGATCCAGACAGCGACTCGAAGCCCTCTCGAACGTGGCTCCCACTTCTTTGGAAGAGACGGCACGAAAGAGGCATGAAGAGAAGGTTTCCAAGCACCAGGAGGCGGTTCAGACCTGTGAAAAGGAAGGTGTGACAAGCTTTTCCACCACCACCGAGGGAGCCGCGCTGATGAAGTTTCCCGACGGGGCCTCCCTGCTTGGACATCGTATACAGCTCATGGCGTCCGGCTCCAGCACCCGATTCATCCTCGCCCTGTTGGTCACGGCGGATTCGACCGATTCCGGCGATGCTGCAGAAGAGATCATCGAAGCGGGTCGGCGGGTGGTGAGCCAAATTCACGGGACGGGAGGAGTGGGCGCGCTTGTTCAGGCGTTCCTGGACGCGGGATATTGGACTCCTGAAACGTTGCGCTACCTTCAAATTCAAGAACAGGCGGGGTGGCTGGATGCCCTGGTCGCCTCCCCCCGTCCGGGGAGCGTGGAGACCGCAGAGGGCCTGGAAACCGGCTCGGCGAAGCGATTCGGTCGGGAACGATTCGTGGCAGGGGAGGACGGATCGGTGACGTGCCCCGCAGGTGTAAAGATGCGGGGGCCCACGCCCATTGGGGAGGGAATTCGACGCGAACTCCGATTCACCGGGGTGGGATGTGCAACGTGTCCCCTCAAAAGCCAATGTACTTCGGGAAAGCAGCGGACGGTCGGCTTCCGACCCGAAGCGGATGCGTTGGCGGCCTGGATGGAAGGCAAACTCGCCCAGGACAAGAAGGGCCCCCGCCGCTACTCTCAACGCATTGCCACCGTGGAGCCCGTCTTTGCTCACATGGAGCAGCATATGAAGTATCGGCGAGCCACCAGCCGCAAGCTGTCCACGGTCCAGAACCAGATCGCGCTGAAGGCTCTGGCCTACAACCTCAGCCGTCTTCGCTCGGGGCGGCCCCTGGGACTTTTTTTGTGCCCGAATCCGCCCGGGCCCTCTGGGACGCCGAATCGCTCTGGGACCTGTCTCCCGGCCTTCTCGACCGCCTGTTTGGCACCCTGGCCCGGGTTTTGGAAACCTCACCCCAGCTCACGGGGGGGCCTCTGGACGGGAAAACGGGGGTTTTGGGCCCAAAAAAGTGATTGCGTGTGATCCTCTGAGTATCGCCTGTGGCCCATCTGCTCCTCAAGGGCAACGAGGAGGGCAGCTCCACCCGGAGAGCGCGAAGAAAGATGGAAAAGCGAAAAGACGAGGAGAGGGAGGAGAGTCGCTCAGGAAGACACCGATCCTGCTCTGTACTATCCCGATGGGTCTCCTGCCCATCCCCAATAAAAAACCCAGTCAGCACGATTACTGTTTCACAGGCCTAAAATATTCTTGATACCAGGGGGATTCGTGATAATCCACCGTCGCCGGATCTGGAGAAAATCCGAGTTCCATCAAGGCTCGAATGCGACCCAAGGTGAGTGGATCCCGCTGACTTACCACCGGAATCCCGTTTCTCAACAGCAAGGCGGTGGCCACCCCCACGCTGGCCACGAATTCACGCTTCTCCACCAGGCGACACCCCCTGGAAATCACCTGGCTTCCGCAGGCGGCGCTCATGTCGGTGAGGATGGCCAGTTCCACCTGGTGGGCCTGAGCGTGAACCAGCATGTTGCGCGCCCCGTAGATCATCTTCTCGGTGAGATCGGTGCCGTGCTCATCCAGGACCCGTGCCCTCCCATCCAGCACATCGTAACCGTCTCCCCCGTGGATGTCTGGCATGGTGCGGGGCGTCCCCAGGCCATTGTCCTCGGGGCAGAAGGGGAATGCCTTCAGCGTTTTCAAGGACAAGAACTCCCACAACACGGCTCCCAGGCCGTAGTCGGTGCCCTCTACCCCACAGGGGAGGCCGGTGAGGCAGCCGCTGACCAGGACCCTCAGGGGGTCTGACGGGGTAGGCTGGCGGAGGGTGGCGATGGCGGTGGTATGATGGGCGAGGCGCATGGGTCACTCCAACAGGCCTGTACTCATTGTGGATCAAACGGAGAGGCTGCGGGGGCTTTCCTGGGTGACTCCAACCATTCCACCCGGATCCTCCCGAATAAGGGGGAGATGGCAGAAGAGCCTTGTCCTCCTCCGCCTGCCCCTCTACCTTGGAGGCCCTGCGTGGCTGTCCCCACCGGTAGCCCGTTGCCGAGGGATCCCGCCGGGTGGTTCAGGAATCCTCTTCGCAACTGCTACCCTGCCGGACCCTCGAAACGTACCATGAAGGTGTTGCTCTGCTTCATCCTCATTGTCCACGGGCTCATCCACCTGCTTGGTTTCGCAAAGGCCTTCAAGCTCGCCCCGGTTCCCCCGCTTGTGCTGGAGATCTCCCGGCCCACTGGGGCTCTCTGGCTTCTCAACGCCGCCCTTTTGGTGACTGCCGGCCTCCTCCTCTTCTTCAAGAGTGGCCACTGGTGGCTTGCGGCGGCGCCAGCGGTGGTGATTTCCCAGACGCTGGTGCTGGGATCCTGGTCCGACGCGAAATTCGGGACAGTGGCCAATCTCCTGTTGATGGTGGCTCTGGTTCCGACCCTGGCGGAAACGCGGCCCGGCAGCTTCTCCAAGGTGTATCAGAAGGAGGTGGCGGAGGGGTTGGACCAGTCCTCGGAGATGCCCCCCGTCAAAGAGGAGGATCTTGCCCATCTTCCCGCCCTGGTAAAGAACTACCTGCGGCGGGCCGGAGTGGTGGGCAAGCCTCAGGAGACCAACTTTCACGCCGTCTTCACCGGCAGCATTCGCAGCAAGAAGGATGGCGGTTGGATGAAGATGACGGCCGAGCAGCACAACTTCTATGGTCCAAAGGCCCGGATCTTCTACATGAAGGCGAGCCGATTCGGCATTCCCTTTGACGGGCTGCACGTCTTCAAGGGCCCGAAAGCTACCATGAAGGTCCGAATCGCCTCGTGGATGGAGGTGGTGAATGCTGAGGGCAAGGAAATGAATCAGAGCGAGACCGTCACCCTGTTCAACGACATGTGCCTCCTGGCTCCGGGCACTCTCATCGGCGATGAAATCCAGTGGGAGTCCACCGCCGGGCGAGCCGTCAAAGCCAGGTTCACCCATCAGGGGATCACCATCAGTGCAGAATTGCGGTTCAACGAAGCCGGAGATCTGGTGGATTTCATTTCCGAGGACCGGTTCCAATCTGCGGACGGCAGGACCCACACACCCTATCGATGGTCCACACCGGTGGGGAAGTATCGGGACTTTGGGGGCCGACGGGTGTTCACCGAAGGGGAAGCCCTCTGGCATCCCCCTGAGGGCGGGTTCTCCTATGGGAAGTTTGTTCTTCAAAAGATAGAGTACAACCGCACTCCGAAGAGAAACCGGTGAGGTCCGGGTTGGCGGAGGTGGGGTGGGGGTCGAAAAGATCGTCTTCTCCCCCATTTCAGCCTTCCTCATGGATAATCCCCCCTCCTTGGCCCCTCTTCCGACCCCGTCCCAGCTCGAAAGGAGACTCTTCCATGCTCGACACCCCCCAGATCACCCACTCCCCCCGTAAGCTCACCGCTGTCATTCGCCTCACCATTCCCCGTTCCGAGATCATGAATGTCATGGGTCCGGGGATTGGCGAATTGATGGCCACCGTCGTTGCCCAGGGGGTGGGTCCCTCCGGCGCCTGGTTCTCTCATCATCTGAGGATGGATCCGGAGATCTTTGACTTTGAGATTGGCGTGCCGGTCAGTGCCCCGGTCACCCCGGAGGGGAGGGTCCAACCAGGAGAGCTGCCGGCAACTCGAGTGGCGCGGACGGTGTACCAGGGGCCCTACGAGGGACTCGGCTCCGCCTGGGGCGAATTCAGGGCCTGGATTGCCGCCCAGGGGCTCACTCACGCCGAAAACCTCTGGGAATGCTATGTCGTCGGCCCCGAATCCGGTTCCGATTCAACCCAGTGGCGCACCGAGCTTCATCAGCCCCTGGTGGGCTGACCTTGGGGGCGCCGTCGCTATTTTGAACCGGATCTGTTGCAAGGGGGGGGGGACGGGCCGGTTCGAGGGCAGTCGCAACCATGCCTCATCATGGCCCTGTTGGTGACTGCTGAGGCGCTTTTCTGGGACTGCTCCCGGATCCGTGTCCCCTTCTACCGTCCGTCAAGAAGAAACCATGAAACACGACCTCATCTGCAAATCCAACTGGAAGGATCATTGCGTTCGTGATGACCGGGGATTCTATGACCTGAGGACGGAGGACATCGGGAATGTGCCAGTGCGCCTGTTCCTCTCCCCCTCCCTGCTGGAGGCGGCTGAACCGCTCATCTACGGCCAGATCGTCAACGCCACCCGCTTCCCGGGGGTGAAAAGGGTCATCATCACCCCGGATGTCCACTTTGGATACGGAGTCCCCGTTGGCTGCGTCATCCTGACCGACGGAGACCAGGGAGCAGTGGCCATGGGGCCAGTGGGATTCGACATAGGTTGCGGCATGATGAGCGCCCGCAGCGAAGTTCCTGCCAATGCGGCAACCCCTGATCGAAGGCTGGCGTTCAACGAGGAAGTGTCGCGGCGGGTTCCGATGGGAACGAGGGAGGCCAGCACCCGTTTTGGGGAATTGGACACCGCCGAGTTCGAGGAACTGGTCCGGGGAGGAGCCGAGCACTACGTTGCGTCCCATGGCGCCCAATTCGACCGCACCCACGCCGAACGGCATCGCATCCCCGTGGAGGATTCCTGGAGGATCCCCCAGGGTGGGGCAGGGAGGCCGGAACGGGGCAAGGCCCAACTGGGGACCCTGGGCGGGGGGAATCACTTCATTGAGCTTCAGCGGTGTGAAGAGACCCAGACCCTGTTTGTCCAGGTCCACACCGGCAGTCGCGGCTTTGGGCATGGATTGGCAACTCATTACTTCGAGAAGGCCAAGGAGGAACGGGGCGGAGAGATGGCGGACATCGATCTTGCCTCGTTCACCCCCGACTCACCTCATTACCGGGATTACCTGAACGCGGTGGCGGCGGGAGGCAACTTCGCCATCGTCAACCGCCTGGTGATCTTCGAAGAAGTGGCCCGAGCCTTTCAGAAGGTGTTCCGAAAGCCGTTGGAGCTCATATACGAAATCAGTCACAATCTGGTGCAGGCCGAAGAGCATTCTGAATTCGGCAAGGTCTGGGTGCATCGCAAGGGAGCGACCCGGGCCTT
>CAYRTW010000313.1:0-5344 GCA_964426935.1 uncultured Rickettsiales bacterium | reverse complement strand
CGGGGGGTGAGGATTGGGAGGAGATCTCCCTGCCGGGGAACCGTGTCCTGGACAACATCGGCTACGAAATGATCCTCACTTATACCCCCGATCCCCTGGCAGACCCCTACAACGATTACGACCGCACCCACTACTGGCTGGTGGAGTGGCAGGCGGTGACGGATCGCCCCGGGCTGGGGTGGTTCCCGTCGGTGCCCGAGGGGAGATGGCGCTTCCGGGTCGAAGGAAGGATCCCCGATCCCTCGGAGGTGGACTATCCCTTCGCTGGACTGCCTTACACCGTCTACAGCGATCCCTTCCAGGTGGTCCCCGCCACCCTGGTCCTTTCCAGCCCCTCGGTCACCGGATCCACATTGGAGATCCTGGCCTCCTATCCGGCCCCGGCGAGGGGGTTCCGCCTGCTGGACATGGAGGCGGACTATCGGGGGACCACTCCCATTGCCGGTGGCGACGGGGAGCCCCTGGTTTCCCTCCTTTTTGAGCCGGTGGACGTCCCAGGAGGCGGGGGACCGGTGTCTCAGGAAGGGGTGGCTGCGACCAGGGAGGGAACGGCATCCCGGATCAACGGAGATGTCGCTGCGTTGGGAGCGGGTACCTGGAGGGTCCGGATCACCGATTCCTTTGGAAATGCAGGGGAAACCACCTTTGTCCGACCCTGAGGGGGATGCCTCCCAGGATCCCCATTCCCAACTCCTGGCCTTGAGCGCGGACCTCCGAGCCCTGCTTCAGGAGCAGGCGTGGACCCGGGGTGGAGTGGCCGAGGGGGAGCCTCCCCTGTTGCCGGCCCCTCCTCGCCTTGCGTCTCCACCCGGAGCGCTGCCTCCCCGTCTGTCCGACACACCGCCTCCCCGCCGTCGTCCCGCCTTTGCCGGGGCCACACCGCCCGAGGTGCTGCCGGATCTCCCCCTCCGTCCTCTCCCTCCGCGTCCGGCCCGGGTCTCTCAGGGGGGCGCTCCCGTGCCGTTGAGCCCCCGAAGCGCTCGAACCGCAGAGGAGCGTCGTCAGGCATTGAGATGGATTGAGGAGGAACTGGTGGGGTGCCAGCGGTGTCGCCTTTGCGAGGAGCGTCGCCACATCGTGTTTCAAGACGGAGCCCCCGATGCTCGCATCGCCTTTGTGGGGGAGGGCCCCGGAGCGGATGAGGATCAGCAGGGAATTCCCTTTGTGGGGGCGGCGGGACGGATGCTCACCGACATCATCGAGAACGTCCTGGGGCTGAACCGGAGTCAGGTTTATATCGCCAATGTGGTGAAGTGCCGTCCTCCCAAGAATCGCACTCCCGAACCCGACGAGATGGCCACCTGCGGGCCCTTCCTGGATCGCCAGTTGGAGGCGGTGGAACCCCTCATCATCGTGACCCTGGGGGCGACGGCGGTCAAAAGGCTGCTGGGCACCGATGCTCCGGTGGGACAGTTGCGAGGTCGATTCCGCACCTACCGAGGAAACATTTCGGTCATGCCCACCTATCATCCCGCCTACCTGCTCAGGTCCCCAACGGAAAAGGTCAAGGTTTTCGAGGATATGAAGAAGGTTCGGGAAGAGTATGCTCGGCTGACGGGGCAGGAATTACCCCCCATCCGCACGCGTCGAGCAGCGCCTGGAGCAGAGTGATCGGGAAGAAGTGGGCGACGTTTGACAGATGGTGGGCGCATTGTGGACAATCGGAAGGCAAGATCGGTCCAGGCTTGAGACGGGGACCGCCATCCCCTGGAGAAGCCGCCTTCCTCCCTCCCGACAGTTACTGGGAGGGGTGGGCGTCATTGTGGCGGACCCGCAGCGACAAGAACCTGCGACGGGTGCCTGGAAACCCCCATCCGTAAAGGACTGCCACCCCATGTTGGTACTCACTCAGAAAGAAGGCGAGATTCTCCAAATCGGGGACAACGTCAAGATCTACATCAAGAGGGTGAAGGGGAACTGGGTGCGATTGTGCATCGATGCCCCCCGGGAGATCACCCTGTTGCGCATTCCGGTGGAGAAGGTGCCCCGAGGGGAAGAAGGCCCTGAATCGGAGGATTCTCGCCGGAACAGCCGGGGTAATTTCGGCGGTCCATCCTCGCCCTGATCCCTCCGTCGGAGGTGCTCCCCGGCGCGCTCGGGATGCGGGCCGGCTCCTTGGGGAGGGTGGGCGAGGTGGTGCGCCCGGTGTGAATCGGTTTCGCGGCCCTTCGTCCTTTCTTCGACCGGGCCGTGCCGGTGCTTTTCTCCTCCATCCATTCCGAGGTGTCCATGCGTCTCTCGTTGCTCTTGTGCCTTGTCGGTGGTGCGGTTCTTGTCTCTCCCCATGTTGGTGCTGGTGATGGGAAGGCCCAGTGGCTGCCCGGGATGCCCATTCCTCAGAAGGAAGCGGCCGGTCCTTCCCAGCCCCAGCGGGTGACCTCCCCCGAGGGTAATTTCGCGGTCACCGCTCCGGCGGGGTGGACGGTGGCTCCGGCCATGCCTGACGCCAAGGAAATCGTGGACCGGGTGCGCCTGGAGAGGAAGGTGGGGGCCATGGGAGCCAGCTTCACCCTCGAGGTGCGGCCCTGGCGACAGGGGGCGGATGAGGCGTCTCTTCAGAAATTTTGTGAAGGGGAGATCACTGCCTATCTGGAGCACTTCAAGGGTCTGTCGCCAGGAACCATTGCTCCCATCCGCCTGGCGGCGCGAGGAGGGTGGGAGAACAGGGCCGCAGGGAAGGGGGCCAAGGATCGGGATGTGGTGGTGATGGTGGCGGTGGCTGCGGATGGGCAGCGGCGGGTGGATGCCTTGTTTGAGGGGGATGCCCAGGTGGTGCTGGAGGCCGTCTGGAAGGAGATCCTCGCCTCCATGGAGATGGTCACCGCCGTCTACGCAGCTCAGCCGGTGCGCGACGATCTGGGGGAGTTCACGGTGACCCCGCCGGCGGGTTGGCTTCGCTATCGACCCGAAGGAGAGGCCGCCCCCAGCCGGGAGTTTCGCTCCATGGCCTTTCCCTCGCGGGATGGCAGCGGGGGTCAGTTCACCGTGGAGGTGGTTCCTCTGCCCCCTGCGGCGGTAGGAAAGGTGACCTCCGCCCAGGTGGTGAACTCCTACCGTGCCAACGTCATTGAGAAGAGGGAGGGAAAAGAGATCAAGGAGGTGGCCAGGGGGGCGGCTTCGTCTCCACAAGGCACCAAGGTGGTGGATTTCGCTGCCTGGACCTTCACCAACGCCAAGGGGGAGCCCCAGTATCTGATGGCGGGGGGAGTGGTGGCGGGAGGGATGATCTATTCGATGATGGCCAGTGGTCCTGCCGATCAATGGCCCTCTCATCGCCCCATTCTGGAGGCCTCCTTCGGTTCCTTTCAGTTGGTTTCCAAGCCCTGAGGCTCCTTCGCTGACCGATGCATGAGGGGGGAGAAGTCCGACAATAGTTCTTCAAGACATCATCCGCTGGTTCGTACCCAAGGAAGAGCATTTTTACGACTACCTGGAGGGGCAGGCGCGAGTCGCCCATGACGGCGCCCTGGCTCTTCAGACGTTTCAAGCGAATCGCCCCGCTGAGGAAGTGCGGCTGGCGGTGCAGGATCTGGAGCACAAGGGCGACAACATCTACCATCAGATGGAAGAGGCCCTGGCGAAGACCTTCGTGACCCCCATTGATCGGGAGGATCTGCAGAAACTCTCCGCCGAGTTGGACGATATCCTCGATTTGACCAACGGGGCGATGCGTACGGCCGTCCTCTATGGGGTAGAGAAGCCCACCCTCCCATGGTCGGGTGGATGAATGTCCTGGTGGAATGCACCCGTGTCTTGTGTGAGACGATTCCTAATTTGAGGAAGCACAAGTACGCCGAGATTGCCGAGGCAACGCGGGTGATTCGCAAGCTGGAAAAGGACGGAGACCCTGTTTTTCGCGACGCGGTCAGTGCCCTGTTTCACGATCCTAGCGTCGATGCCAAGACAATTCTGAGGGAAAAACAGGTGCTTGAGGATCTGGAAAACGCTGTGGACCATTGCGAAACCGTCGGCGAGACCTTGGCCACTCTCGCGGTGAAGCATGGTTAGCTTGTTGATCGTCGTGATCCTGACTGCCCTTGTCTTTGACTACATCAATGGGTTCCACGACGCAGCAAACGCCATCGCCACGGTGGTTTCTACCGGTGTGCTACCTGTTCGGACAGCGGTCATCATCGCCGGCCTGTTCAACTTCGTCGGTGCCATCACCGGTACGGCGGTAGCGAAGACGATTTCGTCCGGGTTTGCCGATGCGGCGGTGGTCAGTCAGCATGTGGTCCTGGCAGCCCTGATAGGAGCCATTTTCTGGAACCTGATTACCTGGTGGCGGGGAATTCCGTCGAGTTCATCCCATGCCCTGGTAGGGGGATTGGCCGGGGCGGTGGTCGCTCACGTGGGGATTTCCGCGTTCCAAATGGAAGGACTTGGGAGTGAAGGTCCTCATTCCCTTGGTGGTGTCTCCTACTTTGGGATTCATCGTCGCATTCTGGGTGATGATTGGCCTTCTATGGGTGGTACGTCGTTTGAGGCCGGCAATCGTTCACAAAGCGGCCCGGCGGATGCAACTCGTCTCCGCCTGCATGATGGCCCTCAGCCACGGTTCCAATGATGCTCAGAAGTCCATGGGCATCATCACCTTGGCCCTGGTTACCTTTGCCACCACCGGGCACGGCAGAGTTCCCGATTGGATGATGCCGGTAAAGGAGGATCAGGTGCCTGTCTGGGTCATCTTCGCCTGCGCGGCGGCAATCGCCTTGGGCACCATGGCGGGGGGAAAGCGAATCATCAAGACGATGGGGACCAGGATCATCAAGATCTCTCCCCTTCAGGGATTTGCTGCCGAAACAGCGGGGGCGGTGACCATCATGGCCGCCGAGCCACCTCGGAGTGCCGGTGTCCACCACCCACTGCATCAACGCCTCCATCATGGGGGTCGGTGCCAGCAATCGGATCAGTGCAGTAAGGTGGGGGGTGGCCAGCAACATCCTCCTCGCCTGGGTCCTGACCCTCCCCTTGAGCGGTGCCATGGCCTTCGCCGCGATGTGGCTGCTGGATCGATTCTGATGTTCCCCGCTACCCCCCGGTGATGACTCGCAGGAGCATCTTGACGGGATCGTAGTAGCGGTCGGCCACCCTCTCCTTGAGGGGGATGATGGCGTTGTCGGTGATGGTGATGCCTTCGGGGCAGACCTTGGTGCAGCATTTGGTGATGTTGCAGTAGCCGATGCCTTGGTCCTTTTTCAGATCAGGCACCCGGTCGGCGGTGTCCATGGGATTCATTTCCAACTGCGCCGAATGCACCAGGAAGCGGGGACCGATGAACTCGCTGCCTTTCTGGTGATCGCGGAGGACGTGGCACACGTCCTGGCACAGGAAACACTCGATG
>CAYRTW010000312.1:0-5347 GCA_964426935.1 uncultured Rickettsiales bacterium | reverse complement strand
AAGCCCGGGTGCTGATGATGTCCACCAACAACATCCTCAGCCCCGCTCACGGCAAGCCGGTTATCGTTCCCTCCCAGGACATTGTTCTGGGCATTTACTACCTGACTCGGGAGAAGGTGTTCGTCAAGGGGGAATACGATCCCGACGCTCATGCCCGCGCCAAGGCTGCCAATCAGCCCTATTTCAAGGGCATCTACGAGAATGTTGAGGGGGTGCGCTGCGCCTATGATGGCGGCGCTCTTGATCTCCACGCTCGTATCCTGTGCCGCGTGCGGGGAGAAAGGGTCGAGACCACCTGCGGCCGCGCCCTCCTCTCGGATGTTCTTCCCGAGGAGATCCACTTCTCCGCCATCAACCGGGTGATGAACAAGGGACAACTCAACGACCTGGTGGACACTTGCTTCCGCGTGGCTGGCGCCAAGGCCACCGTGCTCCTGGCCGATGCCCTCATGACCCTCGGCTACGCCACGGCAACTCGTGCCGGGATCTCCATTTCCATTGGAGACATGCGAATTCCCAGCAAGAAGCCGGAAATCCTGGACAAGGCTCACGCCGAAGTTCGGGAAACGGAGGAGCAGTTCAATGAAGGTCTCATCACCGTGGGTGAGAAATACAACAAGGTGGTCGACATCTGGGCAAAGGTCACCGAAGACATTTCCGGTGAGATGATCAAGGAATTGGGAACTGAGACCGTCACCAGTCGGGAAGGGCATACCAAGACCATCACCTCCTTCAACCCCATCTACATGATGGTGGATTCGGGTGCTCGCGGATCGACCACCCAGATTCGCCAATTGGCCGGAATGCGCGGCCTGATGGCCAGGCCCTCTGGGGAGATCATTGAAACTCCCATCACCGCAAACTTCCGCGAGGGACTGACGGTGCTGGAGTATTTCACATCCACGCACGGAGCCCGAAAGGGACTGGCGGATACGGCACTCAAGACCGCCAACTCAGGCTACCTCACCCGCAGACTGGTCGATGTTGTCCAAGATTTCATCGTCACCGACCATGACTGCGGTACGCGGGACGGCATCGAAGTAACAGCTCTGGTGGAGGCGGGTGAGATCATCCAGCCCTTGGGGGAGAGAATCCTTGGGAGGGTGATACAGGAGGACCTTCTCGATCCTCACACGGAGGAGATGCTTCTTCCACGGGATACCATCCTGGACGAGGACCTGGTCAAGGTCATCGTTGATGCAGGCATCGAAAGGGTCTTCATCCGATCCGTCTTGACTTGTGACACCCGCAGGGGAGTGTGCAGCCTGTGCTACGGGCGAGATCTGGCCCGGGGCAAGCTGGTCAACGTAGGGGAGGCGGTGGGGGTCATCGCCGCCCAGTCCATCGGCGAGCCGGGAACCCAGCTCACCATGCGGACCTTCCACATCGGCGGAACGGCCTCCTCCCGAGTGGCCCAGTCCACCTTGGAGAACAAAAACACCGGGAAGCTGGTCTACCACAATATCCAGGCGGTCACGTCCCGCGAGAACCACCTGGTGGTGATGGATCCCAAGGGGGAACTGATCATCGTGGATGACAGCGGTAGGGAGAAGGAAAAGTACGCTATCCCCTACGGCGCTCGGGTGCTGGTGGAGAACGGCGCCGTAGTGAAGCCCAAGACCCTGCTCGCTGACTGGGACCCCTTCTCCATTCCCATCATCTGCGAGTTCCAAGGCAAGGGCCGGTTCCTGGATGTCGTGGAAGGTTCCACCATGCAGGAGCAGGTCGAGGAACTGACGGGGATGTCCCGTAAGGTGATCATCGAGAGCCGCGATGCGGATCTTCGCCCCCGGGTGGTGATTCGCGCCGAGGGCCGCACGTCGGGAGAGTACTTCCTTCCAGTCGGTGCCAACATCACCGTCCAGGAGGGGGACGATCTCCAACCCGGGGATGTGATTGCCAAGATCCCTCGCGAAACAACCAAAACCAAGGACATCACCGGCGGTCTACCCCGGGTCGCAGAGCTGTTTGAGGCCCGCAAGCCAAAGGAGGTGGCCGTCATTTCCGAAATCGACGGTACGGTCTCCTTCGGCAAGGACCACAAGGGGAAGCGTCGGGTGATCATTTCTCCAGAGCAGGGGGAGCCACGGGAGTACCTCATCCCCAAGGGCAAACACATTTCGGTGCGGGAAGGGTACTTTGTCCGAGCCGGCGAGCCCCTGATGGACGGGGCCGCGAACCCCCATGACATCCTCAAGGTCAAGGGTGAGAAGGCTCTGGCCCGGTACCTGGTGGATGAGGTCCAAGAGGTCTATCGGCTTCAGGGGGTTCGCATCAATGACAAGCACATCGAAGTCATCGTTCGGCAGATGTTGAGGCGGGTGCGAATCCGGAGGGTGGGCGATAGCGATTTCCTGGTAGACGAGCAGGTGGAGAAGCAGATCCTGGACGAGGTGAATCGTCGTCTACTGGAGGCCGGCGGGGAGCCTGCCGAGGCCGACCCGCTTCTGCTTGGAATCACCAAGGCGTCTTTGTCGACGGACAGCTTCATCTCCGCAGCGTCCTTCCAGGAGACAACGCGGGTGCTTACTGAGGCCGCCATCCAGGGAAAGACCGACTATCTCCGCGGTCTCAAGGAAAACGTGATCATGGGGCGTTTGATCCCGGCGGGCACGGGTTACAAGCAGTACCACCGACTCCGAATTCGAACCCTGGATGAGGGGGATGAAGCCGACAATGAAGCGGCGGCTCATGAGGGAGCGGGAGAGGGGACAATCCCCGCTGCCTGAACATGCAATGGTTGAGAAGAGAGTGGTCCGCGAAAATATAGGATGACGGGGGGTGGATTGACATCTCCATCAATGCCCCGTACCTTGTGCGCCCTGCTTGCCGGCGGGGTTTTCCTACCGAAGACCCTGGCCAGTGATGAAGGGCAGGCGCCGAGAAGCTTGACTTCGGGTGCCCTCATCAATAACCTTCCGCCCTCGCTTTCTGGCCCACAAGCCGGCTGCGGGATCAAGTAGAACGCACGCTAAGGAAATCACGATTGAGTGGGCAGTGCCCCCAGTCGGGAGAACGTTCAGGTATGCCGACAATCAATCAATTGGTCCGCAAGGGTCGACTCAAGCAGCGGAACAAGACTGCGTCCCCCGCTCTGAAGTCTTGTCCTCAGAAGCGTGGGGTCTGCGTCCGGGTTTACACCACGACCCCCAAGAAGCCCAACTCTGCTCTCCGGAAGGTTGCTCGAGTTCGGCTCACCAATGCCATTGAGGTGACTTCGTACATCCCCGGGGTGGGTCACAACCTTCAGGAACACTCAGTCGTCCTTATTCGAGGAGGACGAGTGAAGGACCTTCCCGGCGTTCGCTACCATATTGTCCGGGGCAAGCTGGACTCAGTTGGGGTGAGCAGTCGTAATCAGGGGCGTTCCAAGTACGGCGCCAAGCGCTCCAACAAGCGCTCCTCCACCTCAAAGAAGAAGTAGAACGGATCCGGAGAAAGACCATGCCTCGCCGTCGAGAAGTCCCCAAGCGCCGAATCGTCCCCGACCCCAAGTATGGGGATGTGTACGTTGCCAAGTTCATCAATACCCTCATGTTTGGGGGAAAGAAGAGCACGGCCGAGCAGATCGTTTATGAGGCGTTCCAGTCCGTGGAAGATCGTCTCAAAGAAGATCCCCTGAAGGTGTTCAGGCGAGCTCTGGAGAACGTGCAGCCCTCCATCGAAGTGAAGTCGCGGCGGGTTGGCGGTTCAACGTATCAGGTGCCCATTGAAGTCCGTCCAGAGCGCCGGGTTGCCCTGGCCATGAGGTGGATTCGCAATTTTGCCCGAGTGCGTCCGGGGCATTCCATGGAAGACCGTCTGGCCGGCGAATTGATGGACGCGTCCGCTGGGCGCGGAGCTGCGGTGAAGAAGAAGGAAGACGTGCATCGGATGGCAGAGGCGAACAAGGCCTTCGCGCACTATCGCTGGTAATTCGCGCTCCCCAACCAGGTCGAATCAAGGACGAATGTCCGCTCGCTGGCACTGCCGAGTGGTCGGGCCGCGTCGGATAGACGAGAGCATCTGTCATGAAAGTCCTTCATAACACTCGCAATATCGGCATCATGGCTCACATTGATGCTGGCAAGACCACCACTACCGAGCGGATCCTGTTCTACACCGGGGTCAACTACAAGATCGGTGAAGTGCATGAGGGCACTGCCACCATGGACTGGATGGTTCAGGAGCAGGAGCGAGGGATCACCATCACGGCGGCAGCAACGACCTGCTTCTGGCGCGACCATCGGATCAACATCATCGATACCCCAGGGCACATCGACTTTACGGTCGAGGTTCAACGCTCCCTTCGCGTCCTGGATGGTGCTGTCGCGGTCTTCAGTGCTGTCGAGGGGGTGGAGCCCCAGTCGGAGACAGTATGGAAGCAGGCGGAGAAGTACGGGGTCCCCCGCATGGCGTTCATCAACAAGATGGATCGCATCGGCGCGGACTTTTATGGTGTGCTGGATCAGATCGTAAAGAAGTTGGGTGCTCGCCCCGTGACCTTCCAGATCCCTTGGGGACAGGCGGAGGACTTTGAGGGGATTGTCGATCTCCTCACCATGAAGGCGTTGAGCTACGACGAGACTTCGACTGGTTCCTCGGTGCGGGAGGGAGAAATTCCCGAAGACTTGATGGCAGATGCCCTCAGGTACCGGGACAAGTTGGTGGAAGCCATTGTTGAGGATGACGATGTCCTGGCGATGCGCTATCTCGATGGGGAGGAGATCTCTGTCCCCGAATTGAGAGCTGCGGCCCGCAAGGCGACCATCGCCATGCGATTTGTTCCGGTGGTCCTGGGGAGTGCTTTCAAAAACAAGGGAGTGCAACAGCTCCTGGACGCGGTCGTCGACCTGCTGCCTTCTCCCCTCGATATTCCTCCCGTTCAGGGGTCGGATGTGGAGGACCCTTCGGTGAAGCTGGATCGACCTTGTGATCCGGACGCGCCGTTTTCGGCCCTGGCCTTCAAGATTATGTTTGATCCTTTTGTGGGGAATCTGACCTTCCTTCGAGTCTATTCAGGGACTCTAGCGTCGGGCGCGGGGGTGATCAATTCGACCAAGGGGAAGAAGGAGCGCATTGGTCGTCTTCTTCGGATGCATGCCAACCGGCGGGAGGACGTCAAGACAGCAACGGCGGGGGAGATCGTGGCTGCGGTGGGCCTCAAGCTCACCACCACCGGAGACACATTGTGCGATCCGGATCAGCCCGTTTTGTTGGAATCCATCGAATTCCCCGAACCGGTCATTGATCGCGCCATTGAGCCTGCCACCAAGGCTGATCAGGAGAAGCTGGGGGTGGCTCTGCAAAAGCTTGCTCAGGAGGATCCCACCTTCCGGGTGCGGACGGACCAGGAAACCGGGCAGAC
>CAYRTW010000311.1:0-5353 GCA_964426935.1 uncultured Rickettsiales bacterium | reverse complement strand
GCCGAAGCCGCAGCACCATGGTGAGGATTTTTGGGGGGACCCGCGACGCAGCGATTCGGCCGTGCAGCAGCATTTCGTGTGATACTCGTAGGGGCGGCATTCATGACGCCCTCGATGGGTAGAAATCACTCTCTTGGGCGCGATAAATCACGCCCCTACCGAAGGTGAAAGCGCCACTTGTCCTGCCCCTCCTGATTCCTGGCAGTTCATGGTCGAGATCGATGACGGTAGTCTATCTGACTGGTCAAGTAGCGACCCTATCCTGTGATTCCCCTCATGATCCTTCGTGTCCTTCGTGCTCTTCGTGGTGAAAAATCACCGCCGTTCCCCACCGGGAACCCGATTCAAACGTTCCGCCGTGCAAGCCATTTGATTCCTCAAGAAGTTGAGATTCATGGTTCCTGCCGCAACCCCCGCTCTTGAGTGGAATCCCTAGGCGCCTTTTGCTCCTCTGGGCGAGAATCAGGAAAGTCCGCCATTCCCTCCGTTGCCTCTGTTTCTCTGTTCCTCCGTTTCAAAAAGGCGGACAGGGTATCGATCCCCTCTCCAGAGTGTCAGCCCCCCTTTCCAGGTGGCTTGCCTGGCCCCCTCATGCGTCATGAAGGACCCCTCTGCCCACCCTGGCACCCGTCCTCCTCGCCAAGCAGCCGAACCCCCACGAGACCCCCACCGTCCCCGATTCCCGACAGCACCCCTCCCGCCGAGAACTCACCCTTCCCCCACAAACTCCTCCGGCGCCTCCATCTGCCTCCTGGCCAACGCCACCAATCCAGCCAGCTCGCTGCGCCCTGCTGACCAACGGATGGCCTGTTCAAATCCGTTGCGAGCCGCTTCCTCCCTCCCCAACCTGCGGTGCAGTTCTCCGCTCAGGTAGCAGATCACCACCAGATCCTGGCGCTTGCGGAAGGAATCGGGATCCCGCAGGGCCCGGGCGTAGGCCTCCACCGCACTCTCCCGGCAGCGCCTCTCGTCTTCAGGCCGGCCCTGGTCTCCGTGCATCCACGCCGCCCGCAGCCAGCAATCCCCCTCCCGAAGCGGTCCGAACCCCGCCCAGGCGGCGCACTTCGCCCCCGCCTCGTAGCGCAAGGCGGCGTCCTTCCCCGTAGTCCCCTCTCCCAGGGCCTCCCTTACCCTCTGCACCAGGGTCACCCCCGCCTCCACCTCCCGATTCGCCAGAGAGGGAAGCTCTCCCCAGCCGCCCTCCCCTGCGGTCCACCCGCAGGCCGGGCAACTGGTGATGAGCCAGGGAAGGGGATCCGCCCCCGCCGCGTGCCGCCGCAGATCCGAGGTCAGAGGCCCCATGGTGTTACTGGAACCCATGGAGGTGGCGTCAAAAACGGTCTGGCACAAGGGGCAGGCCAGGGATCGGGTCAGGAGGGTGGTCACGCGGTTCCGCAGGGCCGGGGCGCGGCGAGGCGAGGTTTTGCGTAGTATCTGCCCTTCTTCGTGGGCGGCAACCGCCATCCCTGCCATCCTTGAGGTCCCCATGAACGCCTCCTCCCCCTCCCTGCCGCTTCGCCTCCTGGCGGTGCTGTTCTCTGGAGCGGTGCAGGCCTTCATCTCCCCTCCCCTGAACCTGTGGTGGCTCCACTTCTTCTCCTGGATTCCCTTTCTGTGGGCCCTCTCCGGAGTGGAATCGGGGAAGAACCGCCTCGTTCTGGGGTGGGCCGCCGGGGTCGCCGCCAACGCCACCATCTTCTATTGGATCATCCACACCGTCATCAATTTCTCCGGCCTGCCCCGGCCCCTGGCTGCGGTGGTGCTCCTTCTCTTCTCCCTCATCTGGGGGGCCTACGCCGGGGTGTTCGCCTGGGGCCTCCCCCGAGTGATGGCCTCCTTTCCCAAGGCCTGGCCCCTGACCGTCGCCGCCTGGTTCACCGCCTGTGAGTTCCTCAACCCCCAGTTATTTCCCTACTACCAGGGGGTCGCCCACTATCAGAACCCCTCGTATTTCCTCATCGTTTCCTTGACCGGGGTGGCAGGGGTGACCTTTTTGGTCCTCCTCACCAATGGCCTTCTGTGGGCCGCCTGGCAGACCCTCAAACAACGCACCGGCCCCCTCACCCGCCCCAATCTGCTTCGCCTCACCGCCCTCACCCTGCTTCTGTGGGCAGGAGCCTTCACCTGGTCCCACTTCCGCAGCCAGACGGTGCTGGCCCTGGAGAAGACCGCTCCCACCGTTCGCATCGGCATCGTTCAACTCAACCTGGACATCGAAACCCGGATGATCCGAATGAAGACCGACCGGGCCGGCATCCTCACCGACTACCTGGACGCCACCCGCCAAGCGGCCGCCCTGGGTGCCCAGGCGGTGGTCTGGCCAGAAGGAGCGTCCCCCTACAGCCTGGAGTCCAAGAAGGGCGGCTCCATCCTTGAACTGGCCCGGGAACTCAACGTGGAGATCTGGACCGGAGGGATGGGAAGACGCCAGGATCCTCTCACCGGAGCCCGCCAGGATCTCAACTCCGCCTACCGCATCGACGGAAAGGGCGTGGTCGATGCTCCCTACGACAAGATGTTTCTGCTCCCCTTCGGCGAGTTCATGCCGGGGCGGGACCTCATTCCCTCTTTGACCGACGCCGTCCCCGGGGTGGGCAACTTCTACGCCGGCACCGATTTCCGGGTGTACGACACCGCCTTGGGCCCCTTCAATTTTCTCATCTGCTACGAGGCCATCCGCAGGGAGCTGGTGAGGGGGTTCGTCAACAAGGGCACCCGCCTGTTGGTCACCATCACCAACGACGCCTGGTTTGGAGACACCTCCTGCCCCACCGAACACCTGATGCTCACCGCCATCCGCTGTGCCGAGTTCGGCATTCCCATGGTGAGGGCCGCCAACACCGGAATCTCGGCGGTCATCGACGCCCGGGGCCTGTTTCGATACCGAACTCCCGTCTTCACTCCCGAGGTGGTGGTGGAAGACGTAGCCCTGGTCCACGCCCCCAGCGTCTACGGCCAGGTGGGGGATGGGTTCGCCTGGCTCTGCACCGCCTTCAGCCTCCTGGCCCTGATGAAGAGGCGAAACCCCTGACCGGCGAATCGTGACTCCCGTGCCCTCCTCTTTTCGCTTTTCCTCGGCCATCTGTTTGATTTTTCTATGGCTTGTGGTGCTCCAACCGGGATGTGAGCCTCGTCCCCAAGACGAAGTTCCGCCCCCCTCTCCCCGGACCTCCCTCCCCCCTTCTTCGCCCCTTCCCGCACCTCCTCCCCTTCCCGAGCCTCCCCCTCTCCTCCCCGAATCCGTTCCTTCGGCCCCTCCCGATGGCCTCCTCCACCTGGATTTCCTGGACGTGGGCCAGGGGGATGGAGTGGTGATCCGAACCCCTTCCGGGAAGGTGGCCCTGGTGGATGGGGGGAAACCCGATGGACAAGCCGATGATCAGCTCACTGCTATGGGAATCCGCCGCCTGGATCTCCTGCTGGCCTCCCACGCCGATTACGATCATTCGGGCAGTCATCGGGACCTCCTCCGGCGATTCCCGGTCAGGGAATACGTCTGGAACGGCCTTCCTCACGGCAGCGAGTCCTTCTCCCGCCTCACCTCCCTGCTTCTGGGTCTGGAGAAGCGAGGGGCGGTCCGGGTCAGAACCTCCGCCAAGGCTTCTCCCGGCTCCCTTCTCCTGGAGGACGGGGCCCGCATCTCCCTGCTGCCTCCTCCTCGGGACCCCTCCCTGAGCCCCGACGCCAACCTCCATTCCCTGGGGGTCCTGGTCACCTGGAAGGGGTTCAAGGCGCTGATGACCGGGGACAGCGAAAAGCCGGAAACCCGCGCCTGGCTGGCCGATCCAAAGGTCCCGCCTTTGATCGAAGGCACCGATGTATACAAGGCCATCCACCACGGCTCCCGGGATGGAGACGCCGGCAACACCCCCTGGCTGAAGAGGGTAGACCCCCAGGTGGTGGTGATCCAGGTGGGAGCCAACGACTACGGCCACCCCACCTCCGACGCCCTCCGCACCTATTCCCAGGTGGCCAGTCAGGTGTTCCGCACCGATCGCCACGGCCGGGTTTCGGTGACGGTGGACCGCAAGGGGGGCTACCACGTCACCACCGAGAGGGATGGCAAGGCCCGAGCCCCCCAGGCATCCAAGCCCTCCTCCTCCCGAGACTGCCCCACCTCCCGCCCGGTGAAGGGAAACGATGGGGAGAGGGGCCGCATCTACCACCTGCCCGGAGAGTCCTCCTACACCAAGACCCGCCCCGAGGTCTGCTTCGCCAGCGCCGCAGAAGCTCAAAAAGCCGGATATCGCCCCACCCACTCCAGGAATTCACCATGAAAAGAGCCCCGTCTTTGACGCATCAGACGAGCCTCATCCCCTCCTTTTCCCCCTCCATCCTCCATGCCTCCAGCGCGCTGAATCTGCTACCATCGCCCACCTTGAAGGGAACGCTGGCATGATCCATGCCCTGAACCTGTGGGGAGGACGTTTCGTTCCCTCCTCCACCCGGCACGACAACCTCTGTCCCGCCGATGGACAGCTCCTGGGCACGTCGCCCCTGTCCTCCCGGGCCGATGCCGAAGCCGCCATCGACGCCGCCCGGGCCGCCTCTCCTGCCTGGGAGGATACCCCGGCTCCGGTGCGGGGGGATCATCTGTTCCGCCTGTGCCGCCTGCTGGAGGACCGCTTGGAGGAGGTGGCCCGGGCCCTGGCGTTGGAGGAGGGGAAGATCCTCGCCGAAGCCCGGGGAGAAGTGCAAAAGACCCTGCGCTACC
Organism: uncultured Rickettsiales bacterium; assembly: GCA_964426935.1. Classification (GTDB taxonomy): domain Bacteria; phylum Myxococcota_A; class UBA796; order UBA9615; family JAKLKC01; genus CAYRTW01. The sequence continues at coordinate 639 of CAYRTW010000311.1, read as the reverse complement.
TCCAGTTTGCCGCAGGCGATGCCCGCCGCCTCACCGGCATCACCTCTCCCTCCGAGCTCCCCGGCACCTTCGCCTGCACCCTGTGGCGCCCTCGGGGGGTGGTGGGACTCATCACCCCCTGGAACTTCCCCCTGTGTATTCCGGTGTGGAAGCTGGCCCCCGCCCTGGTGGCCGGAAACACCTGCGTCCTGAAGCCCGCCCCGGAGACCCCCTGGACCGCCCACCTTCTCGCCGAGCTGTGCCAGGAAGCGGGGTTCCCTCCGGGAGTGGTGAACGTGGTCCATGGCGATGCCGAGCCGGCCCTGGCCCTCCTGGACAGCCCCCACGTCGCCGCCATCTCCTTCACCGGGTCCACCGAGGTGGGGCGGTTCATCGAGAAGCGCTGCGGAGAGACCCACAAGGCGGTTCAGTGTGAGCTGGGAGGCAAGAACCCGGTCCTGGTGCTGGACGACGCCGACGTGGACGCCGCCGCCGCCGCCACCGCCATGGGGGCCTTTGGCTCCACCGGCCAGCGCTGCACCGCCACCTCCCGGGCCATCGTCATGGACGCGGTGGCCGATGCCTTCGTGGAGAAGGTCCGTTCCCTGGCCGGAGCGGTGGTGGCGGGTCATCCTTTGGATCCGGCCACCACCATGGGCC
>CAYRTW010000310.1:0-5432 GCA_964426935.1 uncultured Rickettsiales bacterium | reverse complement strand
CTGATCTGTAGGCGGGTGTAGGCGGATCGGGCTGGTGACGGGGAGGAACTTCAGGTTAGAGGCGATCCACCCCACCTGCTATACAGCGCTGCTATACAGTAGCCTTCCCGACCCCCAGAACGACCGAGGCCCAGCGAGCTAACTGCTTGCCGGGCCTCAGTTTTTCGTTGGTCGGGGCGAGAGGATTTGAACCTCCGACCACCTGAACCCCATTCAGGTGCGCTACCAGGCTGCGCTACGCCCCGTCACTTCTTGAAGCCGGCGCAGTATGGCGATGGTGCTGCGCGGTGTCAATGCTTGAAGGGAACCCTTTGTCTCTCTGGGCGGCTTCAACTCACGAGGGCGAGGGGGCCACCTTCTTGCTCAACGCCCGAAGGCCTTCCCGCAGGACCAGAAGAGACGCCCTGGCCTGATTCCGGCCGACTGGATCCTCCCGGTTCCCTCCCTTGGAACTCCCGGGTGAAGCGAGAGAAGCCGAGGAAACCCACTCTCGCGAAGGCAACCGCATCAGCGCCCCTGCCAGGGTGTACCCCTCCTCCCTCACCAAACGGACGAGGAGACCCACCCGCTCCCTGTCCCTTGGAGAGAGGGGTCCCGTCCCGGTGATTCCCAACTCCACCAGCCACTCCCGGAGGGTTCCCCCATCAATACCCAAGCTATCGGAAAAGCCCACGTCGGGGCCATCCTCCTGCGGGATTGAAGGCCCGGTCACGCCGCCCCGTTTCCGTCGTTCAGGGCGTCCTTGAGAACCTGGCTGGGCTTGAAGGTGAGGACCTTCCTCTCCGAGATGGTGATCTCGGTGCCCGTCTGTGGGTTCCTCCCGATGCGGGAGCGCTTTCCTCTCACCACAAAGTTCCCGAAGCCGGAGATCTTGATCTTCTCTCCCGCAGCCAGGGTGTCCTTGATGGTTTCGAACACCAGATCCACCAGATCGGCCGCCTCCTTTTTGGAGAAGCCAACCTGGGAGTAAACGCTTTCGATGAGATCCGCCTTGGTCATCTGCCTGCCCTCGAGCATCGCCGGAAAATGTGAGTCCCAGGTACCGCCCCCATGGGGCCCCAGTGTGTCTCAACTGCCGCTGTCGTCGTCCCCGTCTTCACTGCCCTCTTCATCAATTTCCCACACGCGGAAACACACCTCATCGGTGCGATCCGCCCCACCCAACTCTCCTGGAGACAAGGAGATTTCCCACAGGTTGTCCTGGAGATCGCTCTGCGCCAATCGGTATTCGGTGAGTGCTTCCTCCTGATTGGGGACCACCACCGTCACCCGAGCCACCTCGCTCAGGTCCACGTCCTCGCTCTCGGCCTCCAGCACGACATCAATGTCAAAGGAGTCCCCCAGGGCCCCGCACCCGGGAGTGGCGGTCACCTGCCCGATCAATGAATCGGTGCAGCAAGTCAGGTCCGCCGTCGCCGCTGCCTCCTCTTCCCCACAGTCCTGGGCCGAGGTCACCCGCAGGGACAGACAATTTTCCTCGTCGTTGACCTGCACATAGACCGGATCGTCCTCGTTGCACCCACAGAGGGGCACCAGGACCGAAGCGGCCATCAGGCAGGACAGGAGGGTGTGGAGTCGGTGAGGCGTCACGGAGAGGGAGGTATATCCAGCGACCGGGGCCTTGTCAAGAATGTGAAGAGAAAACAACAGGTTCGGTCATCTTGACAACCCCGGTGCTTCTCAACGATCTCGAAGGGAGACCCCAGAACGGCGGGTCACCCGGTCGCGCACCGAATCCATCGCTTCCTGGACCTCGGCATCGGTCAGGGTTTTCTCTCCCCGTTGGAAGGTCAACCGGAAGAGGACGCTGCGAAAGCCCTCTGGGACGGGCTCCCCTCGGTAGACGTCGGCGATGCTGACACGGAGAAGGCCGGGAATCTGCGCCGCTCCCAGGTCCGCCAGAACCTCGCCAACCGGCGTGGCGTCGGCGATCAGGAGGGCCAGATCCCTTTCCACACTGGGAAACCTTGCCAGGGATTGGAACTTCGTTCGCCGGGCGCCAGAGGCCAGACGATCAAAAGCCACCTCCATGACCAGGGGAGCCTCATCCAGCCCCCAGCGTCGGGCAACCGCCGGATCCAGCCTCCCCATGAACCCCAGGTCCTCTTTGCCTCGGCGGAGAACAACGCCTTGTCCGGAGAGGAGAAACGGGGGGATGCCCTGCGCGTCGTATCGAATGCCGCCGGCTCCCACCGCCGTCAGCACCCCCTCCAGCACCCCCTTGAGGTCATAAAGATCGGCGGAGCGAGAGGGAGAGCCCCAGCCCTCTGGTGCCGCCCTTCCCGTCCAGAGAGCGGCGAGGCGCCGCTGCTCCTTGGCTGGCGGAACCCCCGTCTTTCTTCGGCCAGTGACGGGTGAAAAGACGTGCCGCAGTTCAAAAAGACGGAGATCCATCGCCCTCTGGGCCAGGTTGGTCCGGGCGTTATCCAGAAGAGATGGGAGGAGGAGGGTGCGGAGGATGTGAAGATCCTCCCGAATGGGATTGCGAATTTCCACCCCGGTCAACAGGAGATCCCCCTCGGTCAATCCCAGGCGCATCAACACTTCCCGAGAAGAGAACGAGTAGTTGATGACCTCGCAGAATCCCGCCCCCACCAGGCGATCCCGGGCAGCGTTCCCCCACCGGTCGGCTGCGGCCACTGGCTGAACCCTTGCCTCAGGAAGGGTCATGGGGAGGTTGTCATACCCCTGTAGCCGAGCCACCTCCTCCACCAGATCCGCCGTCTGGATCATGTCCATGCGGAAGGAGGGGGGCTGCACCGGGAGGCTCCCCGAGCTTGCCACATCTGAGTCGGGTAGGAGGGGAGAAGGAGGCGCCTCTCCATCCTTCAAGGGCTTCCCCACCCGGAACCCCTGGCGGGTCAGGAACTCCGCCACCTCGTCGGCAGCGGGAGGGGCGCTTCCCAACAGTCTGGCCACTTTATCGGGATGGATCAGGAGCCAGGCGGGTTGCCAGGGACGTGGGCGGACATCGGACACCTCCCCCTTCAGAACCGCCCCCGCCGTTTCCATGAGCAACTCCACCAGGCGATCCAGGGCCCTTCGAGCAAGGCAGGGATCCACGCCCCTCTCGAAACGGTGAGAGGCATCGCTGCGAATCCCGAGGCGACGGGCGGTGCGTCGAACCGAAACAGGATCGAAGGACGCGCTCTCCAGGAAGAGGACCTCGGTACCCTCCTGAACGGAGGAGAGTTGCCCTCCCATCACCCCCGCCAGAGCCACCGGTCCCTCTCCATCGGCGATCACCAGGTCTTCAGAGACAAGGCTCCGCTCCACCCCATCCAAGGTGGTCATCCCCTCCCCCTCCCGGGCCCTCCGCACCCGGATCTGTCCGCCTCGAACGCGGCTCCGGTCAAAGGCGTGAAGGGGTTGCCCCAGCTCCATCATCACGTAGTTGGTGCAGTCCACCACGTTGTTGATGGGCCGAATCCCACATGCCAGCAAGCGCTTCACCATCCAGGAGGGGGAATCTCCCACCCGCACTCCACCGACCACCGCCCCCACATAGCGCCGGCATCCGCTCACATCCTCAATGCCAATGCGAACCGCGTCCTCTCCCGCACCGGCGACTCCCTCTGGCGGGGTCGCCCGTTCCACGGAGGAGGCCGGCCAGACCGCCAATCCCCGAGGGCGGGTGCCCAGGGTCGTGGCAATTTCCCGAGCAATGCCAACCATCGACAGGCAGTCTGCCCGGTTTGGGGTCAGTTCCAGTTCCAGAACCTGCCCTCCCCCGGAGAGCACCTCTCCCAAGGGCCTCCCACAGGGGATGTCACCGGACAAGATGAGGATGCCGTCATGGTCCTCCCCCAGCCCCAGTTCCTTTTCCGAGCACAGCATCCCGTCGCTTTCCACCCCTCGAATGATGGAGAGACCCATGCGGACGCCGCCGGGGAGTTCGGTCCCAGGTTTGGCCAGGGCGACCCCATCCCCCTCCTTCATGTTCCGCGCTCCGCAGACGATCTGCCTCTCCGCAGTCCCGTCCCACACCCGACAGACCGAAAGCTTGTCGGCCTGGGGATGAGGAGACTTCTCCAGGATGCGGGCGGTGATGACTCCCGGAGGAGGCTCAGGGCTCCCCTCGATCTGCGCCACTTCCAGGCCCGCTGCAGTGAGGCGGTCCGCCAGATCCTCCACCGAAAGAGGGAGGTCCACCAGGGTCTTCAACCACTCCAGGGGGGCACGCATCTAGAACTGCTCCAGGAAACGGAGGTCGTTGTCGAAGAAAAGACGGAGGTCATCGATCCCGTGGCGAACCATCGCCAGCCGTTCCACCCCCATTCCGAAGGCAAATCCCTGCACTCGACTGGGATGGTAGGCGGGCTCCTCCAAAGCAGCGAAGACCTTGGGGTTGACCATTCCACACCCCAGGACCTCCAGCCAGCGATTCCCAAACCACATGTCCACCTGGGCGGAGGGTTCGGTGAAGGGGAAATACGTGGGAATGAACCTCACCTTGGTGCCCTTGCCGAAAAACTCCTGGAGGAAGGTGTAGAGAACCCCCTTCAGGTCAGAGAACGTCGCCCGGTCATCCACCCACAAGCCCTCTACCTGGTGAAACATGGGGGAGTGGGTGGGATCCCAATCGCAGCGATACACCGGGCCGGGGCAGATGATACGGATGGGAGGGGGACCTGCCTTCATGGTGCGAATCTGGACCGGGCTGGTGTGGGTTCTCAGCACCACGTCATCGCTGACGTAGAAGGTATCCGCCATGTCCCGGGCGGGATGGGAACGGGGGATGTTCAAAGCATCGAAATTGAACCACTCCTCCTCTACCTGGGGGCCCTCGGCGATGGAAAACCCCATCCCGGTGAAGATGGCGACGATGTCCCGGATGGTCTGGGTCAGGGGATGGAGATGACCCGTCCACGCCCCCCGCCCCGGCAAGGTCAGATCCAGGGCTCCCCCCGCCTTGGCCCGCAGCGCCCTGGCCTCCACCTCTTCCCGACGCTGGTCAAACAGAGCCTCCAGATCGGCCTTGAGGGCGTTGATGAGTTGACCGGCCAGGGGTCTCTCCGCCGGGGTCAGATCCCGCAGCGCCGCCAGCAACCCGGTCACCGACCCCTTCTTCCCTAAAAAGGAGGCCTTGGCCTGCTGCAGATCGGCGGGGAGAAGGACACGAACGGCCTCCTCTCTCGCCTGCCGGGCCAGATCGTCACAGCGGGATTGCAAATCAACCAACATCAACAACCTCCCGCCCGATCCTCACCGCGCTACGGGCGCCTCAGGATCCAGGGCATTCGAAGTCCATCAGAGAGGGAAGGTCTCCCGGCCCTGCTTCGCGAAGGCACCCCCCGATGAAGGATCTTCAGAGGGAGGAATCCTCCAAGAGAATGGAGGACGCGAGGAGGAAGGAAGCCCGCTCAGAGGATCGCGTAAAATGCGTAGCGCAGCGGGTGAACGGCCGTAGCGCAAGGAGCGGGAGGACCCAA
>CAYRTW010000309.1:0-5562 GCA_964426935.1 uncultured Rickettsiales bacterium | reverse complement strand
CATGAAGCTGCCGGAAGCGGAGAATGTGGACACCATGGACATCGGTCCGGTGGTCACCATCACTCCGGAACAGATTCTCCTCCAGGGCAAGCCGGTGGCGGAGACTCCCCCCCTGATGGTGGACGGGAACCAGGAAATCCCCGGCCTCAAGGAAGGCCTTCAGAAGATCATTGAGAAGGATGAGAAGTATTCCAAGAAGAAGAGAGACATCAACACCCCCTTCGACGGGAAGCTGTTCATCCAGGCCGACATCAAGCAGGACTTCAAGGTCCTGAAGAAGGTGATCTATTCGGCCAATGCCGCTGGGTGGTTCCACCTGAACTTTGCGGTGACTGGGGCAGGAGGGCCCGCAGGTGAAGAGGGAGCTGCGGGCGGTGCTGAAGGGGCGGCTCCGGCGGCTCCGGCGGCTCCGGCGGCTCCTTGATGTCGCATTTGCTGTAGGGTTGTAGGATCCTGCGGGATCCTCCCCCGTCGCTCTTCTCGCTTTGTCCTCTCTCTTTTCCTCCTTCCTGGCACGGCCCCTTATGCGGGGTGAGAAGCCGGACTACTCAAGACGGCTCGTTTGAGAACAACTCGGCCGGGAACGGCGGTCACCTCTACGCCACATCAGGCGCCAACTGCGGGTCGAGGGGTCGTGCAACTTCGTCTTGGGGCGCGCCACAGGACGTCACACGGGTGTCGGCGTGGGCGGCGCCCTCCACGCCTCCTGTCGAGCCAGGGTCTACGTCAGCGGGGAAAACGTTTTCGAGGGCAACCGGGCGCTCAGATACGGCGGGGCCATCTCCATTCGCAACGCGACCCTGGACATCGGAGTGGGCAGTCATTTTCTGCGAAACTACGGGATACGGGGTGGGGGTGGTATCGCCGTCCTATCTGAACTGCCCTTTGCAGCGTCCGGCTATCTTCCGTCGCTGAGTGAGGTGATGAGCGGAGAGGTGGTGACCCCGGAGACCAAGCTCTATCCCTGCTACCAGCCTCCCGAAGTCCGGGTGGACGGTGCCGTGTTCCAGGAAAATGGCACGATGTTGTATGGCGGGGGAGTTTATTTGTGGCGCCCGGACCGAGATGAACGCCCGGACTACGATGTTCTTGAGTTAGCCCACTGCTGGTTCGAGGCCAACGGGGCCAGGGCCGGGGCAGCCGTCGCGGTGAGTCGGGACGGAGTTGTCGATGGAGAGAGCCGAATCACCCTCCATGGCTGCACCCTCCTGGGGAGGGACTGGGGGCGGTTGCCTTGTTTGACCTTCAGCTCACGGGCAACCAGGTCAGCAGGAATGGCCTGGTGGCGGGAGGACAAGTCGTTCTGCACTATTCAGCGATGACTGGCCACGTCGCCTCAGGTGTGGATGCCCGCACTCCGATTCTCGCGGTCAGTGGCTGGTGGGGAAGCCCCAAGGGTCCCAAGCTCAATCCTCCCCCTGGGATCATCGTCCCTCCTGTCTTCGGGCAGGATGGGTTCTCCGGACCGGTCACCTTCCGCCCTGTCAGCGCCTTCCCGTATACCCCCCCCAGTGCGGGTACCCCCCTCCTCACACCCCCGACCCTCACCCCACTCAATCCTCCTCGCCTGCCCGGCTGTGCGCCGCCTGCCCCTCCCATCATGGTGGATGGCGTCTTGGTGACGCCGCCGGTCTCCCCCTCTCCCCCTTCCTCGCCCCCCTCTCCATCGCCCCACGGTGGCAAGGCCAAGGTCTGGCTGGCCATTCCCCAGAGCGAACGGATGGAGGTTCCAGTGGAGACCGCCTTCCTCGACTTTTCCGGACATCAGGTGTGTCGCCAAGAGCTTCCTGAGCCGTCTGCCCTCATCGAGGCGCTGGTGAGCGGTGAGGTCGCCAGCCTGCTCATGTACCTGGGCTCCTTCCCCTTGATACGCCTGGTTCCCCGCAATCCCATGGGGCTCTCCTCCGAGGACTTGGGCTTGGAGGGAATTGAGTTGATGGCCGAGATGGAGCACCGGCGAGCCGGGGGGCGAATCTCGGCGCGCTTCCGGGCACTATGGCGGGTGGACCTGAACCTTCGCGGTGCTCCAGGATGCAAGGCCCTGATGGGAGCGCGCCCTCCACGAATGGTAGATGGCGAGCTGTATTGGCCGACCGGCCGACGGCAAATCGTATTGGTCTCGGCACGGGTCGGGCGGACCGCCTATGGGGTGATCGAAGATTGGACGGGTGGAACCGCGATGATCCCCTCCCCTCGCGCGCGCCAACGCGCCGGGGGATGACTCGGATCGGGGGGCTGGCAAGACGGCAGCCGCAACACCCTCCATGATCACCTGCTCCCAGGCCGGTTGCCGATGGCAGAAACCAGATAGTGCAATGAGAAAAGGGGTCTCCAACCCGGAGACCGGGCCCAACATTGCCCGGCCTCGTTGGCAAGCTCCCTGCTTTGTCCCATTTCTGTGAGAGGAGGATGCCCCATGGCTCCACACCTTCGGTCTGCTCTGGTTTCCCTGTCTGCTCCATCCTTGATTTTGTTCACCTTTCTTGGGGGAGGGTGCTCAGGTGCCTCCTTGGAATCGGGGGAGGACTCCCCCAGCGCCTATGGGGGAGGAGATGATGACGGCGACTCCTATGCTGGCGATGACGACGACGACGGTGGAGTCGTTGCCGACGACGACAGCGCGCCGCCCGAGGACGAGACCAATGACTTTCTGACGGCGGCTCCGGTGGGAGTTGACCAGTATGTCTTTGTCGTCAACACCGAAAGGGACACCGTCTCCAAGATCAACGCCAACACCCTCTCGGTCCTCACCCTCCCCACCGGCTCCCGGCCCATCCAGGTGGAGGCCACCGAGGATGGCACCCGTGCGGTCATCTTCAATGCCGATTCCGACGATCTCACCGTCCTTGATGTAGCCACCGACGCCCTGTCGCAGGTGGCGGTGCGGGAAGATCTCAACACCCTGGCCCTCTCTCCCGACGGACGCCACGCGGTTTGCTACTACGACGCCGACAACGCCGAGGATGATCCCCACGGAAGCGGCACCTGGTCTCTCAACGACGTGACCGTGGTGGATCTGGACTCCCTCACCACCACCTCCTTTGCGGTGGGATTCCAACCCCTGGAGGTAGAGTTCACCCCCGACGGCACCCTGGCGGTGATGGTCTCCGACGGTACCCTGGCCCTATTGGACCTTAGCGTTCCCGTCGAAGACATCGTCTCCCAGCAGGTCCTGATTTCGGAGGATCAGTTGGATCCGCCGGTGGTCGAAGAGGTGGAGCTGGCCCAGGACGGCACCTTTGCCTTCGCTCGGGTCCGCTCCGAGAACAAGATCGTGGCGGTGGACCTGATGACCCACGCCGTCAGCGACATCCCCGCCGGAGACGATCCTTCCGACATGGACCTTACCCCCGACGGGGAGGCGATGGTGGTGGTGTCCCGGGGGACGCAGGAAATTCTGGTGTACGACGCCCACACCCCCGATGAGGAGCCGGTCGTGGTTGCCGTACCCGCCGATCTCACCGCCGGGGCGATTTACCTCTCCCCCACCGGCCAGGGAGCGGTGGTGTACTCCACGGCGGTGGCCCAGGATCGCTTTGGCTACTGGATGGTGGGGGAGGAGGAGATCACCGTACATCCTCTCGTGAAGCCAGTGGCCGCTGCCCGCATCGCCCAGGATGGAGAATCGGTGGTGTTCTTCCATACCTTGGAGGATGTCCCCGACGCCGGAGAAGACGATTACACGAACCGTGAATCCCTCTCCCTGGTTCGCTTGTCTGACTTCCTGGTCCAGCCGGTGATTTTGGAGGCGGAGGTCACCGCCTACACCGATTCAGAGGATGGTCATTACGCGGTATTCCTCATGGATCAAAGCCGCAGTGTGGGGGTCATCGACTATCCCCATCTGCTGGTGGATGACGTGGTGGTGCCCTCTCCTCCCCGATACATCGGGATGCTGCCGGTGGGGGAACTGGCCTACGTTTCCCAGGATCACAGCCTGGGCCGCATCACCTTTCTCGATCCCTCCACCCTGGACACCTCCACCCTCACCGGCTTTGAGCTGAATGGAGAAATCGAATGATGCGCCGCTCTCTTCTCCCCTTGCTGGGCCTTCTCTTCGCCGGTTGCGAAGACGGAGCCTACCTCTACTTTGACGAGCCCCTCCAATTGGACTCGGTGGTGGCGGTGGGGAACTCGGTCTATCTCCTCCACCCCCATGCCTCCCAGGTCCTCCGCGTGGATGCCTCTCCCGTTGGAGAGGAGCCCCCGGTCACCATCCTGGACACCACCTCTCCCCCGGTTTCCGCCGAGGCCCTCCCCGATGGTTCGGGGGTGATGGTCTTGTTTGGAGATGAGGATTTCCTCCTTCAGGTGCCTGTGGAGGGCGATCCGGAAGAGGTGGACCTGGCCGGACAGTTCAATCGCCTCCTCTATTCCCCCGATGGGACCCAGGCCCTCCTCTATCTGGCGGTGGATGGCACCGACCTCACCGTGGATGGTTCTCTCTCCTTCGATCAGGTGGGGGTTCTGGAGGTGTCCAGCGGGGCCCTGGCCCGGGTTCGAGTGGGTTTCAATCCCCACTCTCTGGCCTTTACCCCTGATGGAGGGCGAGCGGTGATCCTCTCCAACGACGCCGCCACCATTCTGGATCTGGCCGACCTGTCCACGGTGACGGTGCCTTTCTCCCTGGAGACCACGGAAGCGGTGACCCCCCAAGATCTCCTGCTGACTCCCGACGGAGCCCATGCCCTGGTGACGGTGGAGGAACTGCCCGATCTGTTCGACATCCGCCTTGGGGATGGTGAGGGAGGGGCCTCGGTGAACATCCTGTCCCTGCCCAGTCGTCCTCGATCCCTGGCCCAGACCGGGGAGGGTCGATGGACGGTGGTCACCTTCAACTCCAGCGTGGTGGAGATCGTGGACAACCTGGATCCCACCGAGGAGACGTCGCGAACCATCACCCTGTCCTCGTCGGTAAACGAGGTCCTGACCGGGGAGGATGCCTCCGGCCCCTACGCTTTCGTGTACGACACCAGCCGAGGTGAGCACACGGCCTGGGTGCTGCGCCCGGATGAGGATTCGGCCTCGCCCCTGGGGATCCCTCTGGAAAATCCCGTCCTACACGCCTCCCTCTCTCCCGATGGGCGGTATGTGGCCGTGGTGCACACCCAGGAATACGGCGGCTCGGAGGGCACCATCGAGGGATTCTTTGACACGGCTTTCGCCCTGTCCCTGTTGGATCTCCAAGAGGGAGAAGGGAGTCCCCAGGCGGTGGAGGGGCCCATTCAAGCCCTGCAATGGATCGCTGGGGAGGAGGGCCCGATCCTGTGCGTGGCGGTCGCCTACCAGGGATTCGTGGTGGAAGAGGGAGAGGCTGAGGAAGACGGTGAGGTGATCGGCCAGGAGATCGCCCGATTCCACCTCCCGTCCCTGGAAGTGGACTTTGTTCCCGTCCCCTCCAGCCCCAGTCAGCTGGGGCTGCTGGAAGATGGTTCCCTGTACATCGTGCATGCCACCGGATTGGGAGGGGTTTCCTTCCTGGCTCCCGGGGCGACGGAGGTGAGTTCAGTGGGGGGGCTGTTCACCTCGGGGCTGTTTGGCTCCCCCTCCAACGGTGAAGGA
>CAYRTW010000308.1:0-5582 GCA_964426935.1 uncultured Rickettsiales bacterium | reverse complement strand
CCACCAGTCCGATCCCGACATCGGGGAAGGCAGCGGCCAGTACCGCCGACCCGCATCCCCCCAGCACCAGCCATCCAGTACCCAAGAACTCAGCAGCATATTTCTTCATGTGCGTTCCCACAGGTGAGGGTCCTTTCTACCACTCTCCAAGGCGTCAAGCACCCCGCCTGCGGCAGAATCCCCCCTTCCTTCGGGAGGATCCCGAGGATTCGGTGGAGGCATTGAAAAAGGAATAGATTCGGGACCTTTCAGACAAGGCGGAGAGGGAGGGAGGAGGGAGTTGAATCCATGACGGCCCTGGGTTTCCCAGGTAGAATTGCTTCAACCCGGACGGAAGCCCCCATCATGCCTCGCCCCCTGCCCTCCCTCCCCCTGTTCGTGGCCGTCGCAGTCTCTCTCTTCGCCTCTCCGGCCCGAGGCGCAGGAGGCCCGGACGCATATGGGTACACCTGGAAGAGCGGGACCGACGTGGGTGGGCCGGACTACGACTATCACACCTTCCCCAACGACTCGACCTACGAATTGTCCCTGGATTATGGAACGGAAGACGATGGGGTGACCGAGCTCACCCTTCCCTTCGACTTCGATTTCTATGGCATCACCACCGACACCCTGTGGTTCTACACCAACGGGTTGCTGACCTTCGACGCCCACACCACCGGCACCAATTCCTACTGGTACGAAAATCAGGCCCTGTCCCTTACTACCTTTCCGGTCATTGCCGCCTGGTGGGATGACCTCATCGGCAACACCAACTCCCCTCCCCGGGATTGGGATTTCTGGGGGCTTTACCAGGGAACGGCCCCGAATCGCACCGTCATCCTGGAGTGGTACCAGATCAACCACTACAGCGACCTGGACAATGACGAGACCGCCTCCTTCCAGATCCACCTGCATGAAAGCACCCACATCATCGAGTTCATGTACGCCGATGTGGAGACGGGGGACTCCACCTGGTACCGGGGAATCAGCGCTTCCGTGGGGATCACCTCTGGGGAACCGGGGGAATATCTTGAGTTCTCCTTCAACGAGTCCTCCCTCAGCAACGGGATGGTTCTTGCCTTCTATCCACCCAGTGCCACCGATGACGACGGAGATGGCTACACCTTGGACGAAGGGGACTGCGACGACGGCGACGAGGGAACCCACCCAGGAGCCACCGAGTCCTGCGATGGAGTGGCCGACAACAACTGCGACGGCATCGACGATCCCCTGGAGTCCGATGGGGACGGGGACGGGTATTCAGAATGTGGTGGGGACTGCAACGACAGCGCCGCCGCCGTCCGCCCCGGGGCGGTTGAGGTCTGTGATGGGGTGGATCAGGACTGCGACGGGGTGATCGATGACGGGCTGCCCACCTCCACCTGGTACCCCGACCTGGATGAGGATGGGTATGGCAACACCAGCCAGCCTCGCAGCGATTGTTCCGACCCTGGAGACGAGTACATCGCCACCTCCGGAGATTGCAACGACGCCAATGAGGCCGTTCATCCCGGAGCGGCGCTGACCTGTGATGAGATCCTGGACAACAACTGCGATGGGGCCGCCGACACCTTGGAAACCGATGGGGATGGAGATGGGCTGTCGGAGTGCGATGGGGACTGCGACGACAGCCGGGCCTCGGTGTACCCAGACGCCGAAGAGATCTGCGATGCGTCCGATGACAACGACTGTGATGGGCTGACCGATTCCATGGAGGCCGATGCCGACGGAGATGGGTTGAGCCTTTGTGACGGAGACTGCGACGATTCCGCTCCCGATGTTTTTCCAGGAAACACCGAGCCTTGCGACGGAATCGACAACAACTGCAACGGCGAAATCGATGAAAGCGGCGGTGCCATTCCCTGGTACGCCGATACAGATGAGGACGGCTTCGGAGACGATGAGGAGAGCCTGTCCACCTGCACACCTCCTCCCGGATATGTGGATGAAGGCGGCGACTGTGACGACGGCGACCCGGCCATCCACCCTGGGGCCGGGGAGGTCTGTGACGAAATCGACAACGACTGCGACGGAACGGCCGACGAGGGGCTGGCGGTGTCGGTGTATTACCCCGATGGAGACGGAGACGGTTACGGAGAATCGGAGGGCGCCGTGGCCGGGTGTGGGCCACCCGATGGATATGCCGATGAGGGGGGAGATTGTGACGACTCCCTGGCCCTTGTTCACCCCGGAGCGGTGGAAATCTGTGTGGATGGGCTGGACAACGACTGCGACGGAGACACCGATGCTGCCGATTCCGAGTGCCCTGAGGGAGATGACGACACCCCTTCCGACGACGACAGCACCCCGGATGACGACACTCCCGCCGATGACGACGTGACCTCGGACGACGACACCAGCGCATCGGATGACGACACATCCGGGGACGATGACACGGCAACCGACGATGACTCGGCAGGGGACGATGACAGCACCATCGGAGATGACGACACCGCAACCGACGATGACGACGCCACTGCTGGTGACGACGATGACGACAACTACGACGACGACTCCCCGGAAGTCGCCGGCTGCAATCCCGGCTGCGATGCCGGTTCGGGAGAAGGCCCCATCTCAGGCCTGGCCTTGGGGTTGACGGGGTTGTGGATGGCCTCTTTGCGCCGGCGCAATCTTCGGCGCCCATGAGGGTTTCCCGGAGAACTCCCATCCTCCCTCTCCTGGGCGGGTCGGGGGTATAAGGGCCTCATGACCTCTCCGCTTCACCCTCTTCGCCTCTGGATTCCCTTCGCCCTTCTTGTCTGTGGAGCCTGCCAGCCGGACGACTCAGGGTCCGATGACGACCAGACCACGGATGACGACGCCTCGGCTACCGACGACGACGAAGCCGATTGTCCCCCCGCAGCAGACTTTCCCGTCCTGTCCCCCGACCCCGCCAACGAGGCATGGGAAGATCCCTTCGTCGAAGCCACCTGTGAGGGGGAGTTTCTGGTGGTGCGGAGCAATGGGATTCCCGCCTACGAGTTTGTCCCCGTCACTCCCAACGATCTTCAGGCCCAGGACCACGAATGGGCGGTGACCCTCTCCCCTTCCCTGGCCAAATCGATGACCGACATTCCCCTGTTGGGGGTGGCCGGCTTCGCAGTGAATGGTCTTCCCATCTATGGTCCCAACGAGGCCGAGTTCCCCGACCCCTATGGAGACCCCATCTACAACGCCATCGTCGATGACTGCCTGGGCCATACAGGAGGCGTCGGGGACTACCACTATCACGCCCTGCTGGTGGAGTGCGTGCTGCTGGAGTACGGCGTGGTCGCGGGAGACCCTTCCCCCGTCATCGGATACGCCATGGACGGTTTCCCCATCCGCGGCCCTTGGGGATGCCTGGATGTGGAATGTGAGGAGACGGTGGAGTTCCGCTCCTCCTGGGAGCAGACCGGGGACCCCACCACCTACGCCTGGGACAACTACGCCTTTGTGGAGAAGAAGGACCCCCAATACCTGGATCGCTGCAACGGCAGGGTGGAACCCGATGGATCCTACAGCTATCACGCCACCGAGGCCTTCCCCTACATCCTTGGATGCTACGCAGGAACCCCTTCAGACGACGCGGGGGGCGGTGGAACCGGAGGGGAAGAGGTCATCGACTGCGCCGACGCCGCCCCGGGCACCCCCTGTTGCGGCGATGATGTCTGCGATGGACCGGAAACCGCCGACAACTGCCCGGCAGACTGCGAGTGAGCGCGGGGAAGGTCTGGCGCCTGGCCACTCCCCTCCCCGCCTGTCTTCTGGGTGCCATGGCCTTGGGCGAGGGATGTTTCACGAGCGAGGAGTCGGGCTCGAATCTCCCCGAAGAATTCGATCCGCCGTTGCTTTCTGCTGCCCGATATCGGGTGGAATGGGACCAGACCGGGGTAAAAAAGGCTCCCGAAGGCGGTGGCCTCACGTTCTCTTCCGATCTGGGATACGTGCTCACCCTGACCGCTGGCTACGTCACCAACCACAGCCTCTCCCTGGTTCCTTGCCCGACGGATTCCCTTGCTGCGCAAAGGGTTTTCCCCTGGCAGAAGCTGGGAGCGTGGCTGGGAATTCCCTCCGCCTGGGCCGGGCACAGCGGTTCAAGCGACCCCTCCTCCTTGGACCATTCCCGGGTGGATTCCCTCACCGAGTCCGATGAGAGTGTCCTGGGGGAGGTCGCCTTTCCAGCGGCGACCTATTGCCGGGTGTTTCACCTGATCGCCGAAGCCACCGAAGACATGGAGGACCTGCCCGCCTCCCCCGACATGATGGGCCTTTCCCTGTGGTTGGAGGGAACCTTTCAGGCTCCTGGAAGCGAGGAGCTGGTCCCCTTTCAGGTGTCCACCGCCTCCGCCCACGGCCGCTTCGACGATTTGGAAACCAGTGTGGTGGAGAGGGCCCCAGGCGATGGTCCCTTCCTCGCCGATGTCCTGATACGGCGCCGCCTCAGCACCTTGTTCGACGGAGTGGAATTGGGTTCTCTGTCCAGTGAGGACGCCGCCAGGGAGGTGCTGGCGAATGTGGTGGGGGACGCGGTGGTGGAGGTAGGGGTGGAGGAATCAGGTGGGTTGTAGGGGGGCTGTTGTTTTGGAAGCCGGGCCAGGAATCACCCCCATGTTACCCACTTTTCCCCCACGCCGGCCCCGCGATCGGCAGAATCACCCTTCCAGCGCTGGCGTTCAGCACCAGGGCAAAGGCGATGTACAGGGACAACAGCATCAGCCCCGTGGTGGTCAGGGCGATAGGGAGGGCCAGCCAGCCGGCATGCAGCAGCTCCTTGGCGATTCGCAGGACGTACAGCAGGTCGATCACCACCAGGAATGCCAGGAGGAGCTTGGAAAAGAACCCGAAGGCGTAGGTCATCACCAAAAAGATGGCCAGGAATGCCAGATCCACCGCCAGCAGGATGGCCGGGTTGGGGATGCGCCCGGCGGCAACTTCGTTCAGCACCCAATAATTCATGACCCAGTTGAAGGAGAATGTGGTCAGCAGAGTGCCCCCCAGCCCGTTGTGGTTGGCGAAGCTCATCATCCCCGCCAGGAACTGACAGCCCGCCCCGAACAGCAGACAGAACCACGCCGCCAACCGGAAGGCGTCCGGGGTCAGAGCCGAAGGAACCGCAAAGGCGATGGGCAGCAGGGAGGCGCAGCCGATAGCCAATCCGAACAGGCCCAGGGCGGTGGGGTCAGCAAACCTGGGGGATGGCGCTGGGGGGTTCACGTCGGATTCGCTCCTGGGATGCCAAGGGGTTTTCCCCTCCTCGGGCCCCGGTCTATACACCACCGCAGATTCGGGGAACAGGTGCTTCCGCCCCGGATCACTGGAAGCCAACTCCAGACTTTCGCTGGATCTGAGGAGTGCGCCTTCCCTGAGGCGTTCGCCCCTTCGGGTCACAACCGAAGCATCGCAGCGGTTGTGCGGGCTACCCATCTGGACGATGGAGGACCACGGAGGGCCAAAGATGACTCTATAGGGCCCCGCGACGCCGCGATCCGGTCGGCAACAGCGGGTTTCCACGAGGCTCTCAAATTCACCCCCCCCCGGCCGCGTTGGCGGCTCGGGGAGGGCGCCACCATGGGAGGGGACGAGTGAACGGGCAGTCGATGTGAGCAAGAGAATGGGCC
>CAYRTW010000307.1:0-5601 GCA_964426935.1 uncultured Rickettsiales bacterium | reverse complement strand
CCTTGGGGACTTCGATCCTGGCCTTGGCGAAGAAGAAGCGGGAGGGGTAGGTGGTCCACGGGGTCAGGAACCTACACATTTAGGTTCACGGGGTCAGGAACCTACACATGCACATTTGGTCTACAGGGTTGGTCTACGTAGTCTGGACCTTCCCCTGGTTGCGTTCATGGAGAGGATCACACGAAATGCTGCTGCACGGCCGGATCGCGGCGTCGCGGGTCCCCCCAAAAATCCTCACCATGGTGCTGCGGCTTCGGCGCTGCGGCCGTTCGCTCGCTGCGCTACGCATTCGGTGTGATCCTCGGAGTGGATCCACCTGTCCTGCGGTTTCTGGTGTCCGAATCCTCTTGCTGATCCGTGGTGGGGAGGGTCGAATTGAACGGGTTCAATGACGAGGGCCTTATATATTTTCCTGCGGGTTCCACTATTTTCTTGCGGGTTCCACTATTTTCTTGCGGGTTCCACTATTTTCTTGCGGGTTCCACTTTCACCACGAAGGGCACGAAGGTCACACGAAGGGATCCGAGGACCGTTCTCTGGGTTTCCCGCTTCCGGGAAGTTGTACGTCGGAAGAAGGCCGCAACCTCAATCGATTACGCGATCCCCGGGAGGAATCCCCGTACATCCATTCCACTTCTTGACCGGGATCCACTCGCCGGGGAAGTTGAGCCCGCAGCACCCACGGTTCGTTGCCCGTCAGGTGGCCCTCGGTGGAATCCAGCCAGACGGCGACCCCCAAGGATTCCCCAGTGGGATCGATCCCCTGCATCTATCCTTCCGACCGGGGAGCCGTGGTTTGGGGGGAGCGAAAGTGGGAGGAAGGACCCCTTCCAGCTTCGATCCCGCAGGCAACCCGTCGCTCCCCGCCGTCACCCGGAAGCGCCAGGTGTGGACCGAACCCGCTGTCACCGACACCGGAACATCGGCCTCCACGCTGGCTTCCCGATCCAGGGTCATCCGGGCCAGGGTGGGACCGGACTCACCCGGTAGGGACGGTTCGGACGGTTCGGTGCAGCCGGTTGAACCTGGCACGGCTACCCCGGTCCCCAACCACACCACACCACGTCCCAAGCTCATCGTCCCGGCCTCCCATGGACGCTCCCGTCGCCTGGATTCAGGACAGGGGAATGGCTCGGGAAGGCAATGGGCAAATCAAGCCTGGATGGGTCTCATCTCCGCGTTTGCACCCAGGGCACCGGCTACCCGTCTCCCCCTCCCTGTGCCTCCCCCAACCCCCATGCTAGAGTGCCGCCACGAAGGGGGGCGCATTCCATTCCCACCCCTGCTGCTCCCCATGACCCCTGACCAGAGATCCCTCCTTGAAGCCCGGATTGCCCACCTCCTCGCTGTCGAGGACTTCTCCCTGGCGGCGGAGGCGGTGCTGCGGGGGTATGGCCCGGAGATCCTGGGCTGGCTGAGGGGCACCACCCGCACTCCCCAGGATGCTGACGACGCCTTTTCTCGCTTCTCCGGTGACGTCTGGGACGGAATTTCCAGGTTTCGCGGGGCGTCTTCGGCCCGCACCTGGGCTTACACCCTGGCCCGTCACGCCCATCACCGTCTCCTGCGAGATCCCTATCGCAAGAGGGCGGTCCACCTCACTGATTCCCCGGCTTCCCTCATCGAGCAGGACGTTCGTGCCTCCACCGTTCCCTACCTCAAGACCGCCATCAAGGACGGCTTCGCCCTGCTCCGGGAGGAGTTGGACCCGGAAGACCGGGAGCTGCTGGTGCTGAGGGTGGACAGGGACATGGCCTGGACCGACATCGCCCTGGTGATGACCTCCGGCGAGCCTCCTTCCCCGGAGGCCCTGCGAAGGCGCTCGGCTTCCCTGCGAAAGCGGTTTGAGAGGGTCAAGGAGAGGCTGAAGCAGAGGGCCCTGGAAGAGGGACTGTTGGGGAAAGATGCCGGGTAAGGGGGAGAAGGAGGGGGAAGCGGCTCCGGGTACCCCGGTTTCTGTCCCAGGGTGGAGCGACCTTCCCCTGGACACTGGAGGTTCCTCCCTCCTGGAAGATTCCCGTCAGGGCTCTCAGAAGGACACCCAGGCCAGCGGCGAGGAATGGCTGGCCCGCATCGCCCGTTCCCCGGAAGAGGGGTCCTCCCCTTCCTCCGAAATGCTGCTGCTGCCGGGGGATCGAATCGGGGAACAATATGAAATCGTGAGACTTCTCGGCCGAGGGGGCATGGCCCGGGTCTATCTGGGGAGGGACCTTCGCCTGGGGAGGCAGGTGGCGGTCAAGCTGATGGCCCCTCCCTCCGCCGAGGCCCAGGTCCGAGAGAGATGGCTGTCCCTGTTCGAGCAGGAGGCCCGGGCCACGGCGAGGATGAGCCACCCCCACATCGTCACCGTGTATCACTTCGGCACCTGGAAGGAGCATCCCTTCCTGATTCTGGAGCGCCTCCACGGGTCCACCCTGTCGGAGCGCCTCTCCCGGGGACCCCTCCCGGTAGAGGAGGCCTTGAGGATCACCGCCCAGGTCCTCTCGGCGTTGGTTCATGCCCACGGCCGGGGCATTTTTCACCGGGATCTCAAGCCCCATAACATTTGGGTGACCGACGAAGACCAGGTGAAGGTGTTGGACTTCGGCCTGGCCATGCTGACCGGGACCGCCGCCGCCACCGACACATTGGAATTCCTCAGCGCAGGGCCCCTCTCCCAAACCCTGTTGCGGGCAGGCACCCCCGCCTACATGGCCAAGGAACAGTGGGAGGGAGCCCCCCAGGACGGCAGGACCGATGTGTGGGCGGTGGGGCTCGTCCTGTTGGAGATGCTGACCGGCCCCTCTCCCTTCCACGGGGAGTCGGTGGAATCCCTGAAGGAGAGGGTCTGCGCCGGGGAGGGCCCCGTTCTCGGAGAAATCATTTCTTCTCAACTCCCCGCATCTCTTCGGGATTTCGTTTTCCAAACATTGCGTCGCACCCGGGAGGATCGCCCCGACGCCCGCTCCCTGTTGAAGGAATTGGAGAGCCTCCGATCCTCCTCCCTTCCCTCCCATCCCGGGGCCGTGGCGGCCGCCGAGACCTCCCCTTATCGATGGTTGGAGTCCTTTCGCCCCGAGGACGCCGCCTGGTTTTTTGGAAGGGATCGGGAGGTGGCCCGGTTGATGACCTTTTTGGAGACCCATCCGGCGGTGATGGTGGTGGCCCGCAGCGGTGGTGGCAAGAGCTCCCTGGTTCACGCCGGCCTGCTGCCCCGTCTCACCGGCACCGGCGGCTGGCTGGCCCTGTCCTTTCGCCCCGGTCGCCATCCCCTTCACGCCCTGGATGAAAAAGTTTCTCAATTGTGCGGCAGGGAGTCCCTCTCCTCCCCCGTGCACCGCGAGGGTCCCCTTCCCCCGGGGAGTTTCGGGGAGGCCCTGAGGCGCCATGCTGCCGCCACTGGCAAGAGAATCCTGGTGATCCTGGATCAGGCGGAGGAGATGTTCACCTTGGGGGAGGATGCCGAGACCCGAGCCACCTTTACCGCCGCCCTGGAGTCCCTGGCCGACGATCCCGCCTCCCCGGTGCGACTGGTGATCACCCTACGGGAGGACTTCTTGTCGGTGGCCGCCGCCTGCTTCGACGTGCATGGCTCGGTTCTCGAGGGGCTGTGGCTCCTTCCTCCCCCCGACGAGAAGGCCATGAAAGACGCCCTGGTGAGGCCCGCCCAGCGTCTGGGGTGGTCCTTTGAAGAAGGGCTCGCCGACACCATGGTGAACTCTCTCCAGGGCAGGGTGTCTCCGCTTCCCCTGCTCCAATTGGCCGCCAGCCGCCTCTTTGAAGGTCGGGACCCCTCCCGCTCCCTGCTGACGGTGGAGTCCTTCGCCGCTCTGGGGGGCATCGAGGGCATCCTGGCCACCCACGCCGATGAAGTGGTGGAGGCCCTCCCCGATCCCGAGGATCTGCCCCTGGCTCGGGAGCTTTTTTGTGCTTTGGTGACTCCAGAGCGAACCCGGCGGCAGCGGGAAAGGGCCTGGCTGGAGAGGCTGGGGGAAGACCGGGAAAGAATGGCGAGGGTCATCGATCACCTGCTTCGGGGGCGCCTCCTCACCATCTCCCGCAGCGAGGGCCAGCCTTCCATCGAGCTCATCCACGAGGCCCTCATCGAAAAGTGGGATCGCTTGAAGCGCTGGTTGATGGAAAACCGCGATCTGCAACGGTTTCGAGAGAGGCTGAGGGATGCGGCTCATCACTGGCAGGAGGCGGGCAGGCCGGGAGGGCTGCTGTGGGCGGACGAGTCCCTGAGCACCGCCCGCGCCTTCCGGAGCAGCCTGGATGGGCTCCTGACTCAGGAAGAATCGGCCTTCTTGGAGGCGGGAGAAACCAAGGCTCAGCGCTTGCGCCGGCGCCGCATCCGCAGCCGCTTCGCTCTGGTGATCATGGCGGTGGCCATCGTCCTGGGCTCGGTGGGTTCCGCCCTCCTGTTGAGAGGAAGGCAGCAGGAGGCTCTTGCTGCTCAAAGGGCTGCCGAGGCCCAGGTCCTGGCAAACGACTCGCGGGAGATGAGCGCCGTCGATTCCATGGCCTCCTTGGAACTCGCTGCCCGAGGTGGGGAGACTAGCCCCTCTGCCCGGGTGCTGGACACCCTTCGGGACTCCTTGATGCGCCCCTACCCCATCGGAGGAATGCAGGAGCACCGGGACAGAATACGCCAAGCCGCTCTCCGCTCCGATGGAATGCTGCTCCTGACCGCCTCCATGGATGGCACCGCCCGAGCCTGGAACTGGGAGGGAAAGTCCCTGACGGAGTTTCGGGGACATACCCAGGGAATCCAGACCGCCGCCTTTTCCCCTGACGGCAGCACGGTGGCCTCCAGCTCCTTGGACGGTACCGGCCGGATCTGGACGGTGGACGGAAAGGAACGGGCGGTGCTGTCGGGAGGGGGTCACCCCATGCTGTGGGTGGCCTGGGCTCCCGATGGGGAGCGGCTCCTCACCACCGACAAGGAGGGGGTCATCCGGGTGTGGTCCTCGAACGGCACTCCCGGTCCAATGTTGAGGACCTCACCGGGCTCCAATCCGGTGGCCGCCTTCCAACCAGGGGGGGACTACATCGCCAGCGGTGGCGAAGATGGAATGGTTCGGTTCTTCACCGGGGAGGGGCGCCTTCTGGCGGAGCACAAGGCCGGTGCCGGGGCTGTGCGGGGGATCGCCTGGAGCCCGGACGGGGAAATGGTTCTCACCGCCTCTGATGAGGATCCCGAGGTGTTTGTGTGGTCTGCCCGGGGAGCTCCTTTGGGGCGCTGGAAGGGACACTCGGGGGGAGTGACCGAGGTGTTCTTTTCTCCCGATGGGAAATCGGTGGTGTCCCTCTCCTATGATAGGACCGCCCGGCTATGGTCTCCCCAAGGCAAGGCCCTGGCCGTCTTTCAAGGTCATACCGGCAGGGTGATCACCGCTTCCTTCAACCCCCAGGGCACCTTGCTGGCTACCGCCTGCGATGATCGAACCGCCAGACACGCTGGCGACTTCTTGAAGCCTGGGGAGTAGCGCGAGTTCGTTCAAGCGCGTAAGCGCGCCGACATGATAGACCATCGCCCGGTAACCGCCCCCGGACAGGCACAGGCCAATCCCATCTGCCAGCTTGCCGGCGTTGAGAAAATCTCCGCCCGACGGCCGAACG
>CAYRTW010000306.1:0-5614 GCA_964426935.1 uncultured Rickettsiales bacterium | reverse complement strand
GACATCTACCACGGGGCCGAAGATCCCGAGGCCCTCTCCCCCGAGGACACCCACAAGTGGCACGTGGCTCGCCTCATCGACGCCTTCGTCGGGCGCCTGGCCAACTCGGGCCTGCTGGACATCTTCACCGGCGCTGAGGACGAAGACGACGAGCCGGACGAGGATCCCGCCTCCTGATCACCTGACCCAGGGGGGTGGAATCAGGCGCCGCCTGCCGCTGTGGTCCCGGGTTGTTCCCTCGGCGTCCAGGTCGATTCGGTCCCACAGCTTGCAGGTCACCTGCTTGTGGCGTTGGTCCAACCCTTCGCAATAATTGGTAAATTCGCAGCGGCGTACTTCGCTTCCCCTCCCCAATCTCACCTTCTCGAACCAGTCCGGATCGGCCAGGGTCTGTCTCGCCGAAGCCACCGCATCCGCCTGCCCCCGGGCCAGGATCCCCTCTGCCTGCTCGAAGGTGCTGATGCCCCCCGCCGCCACCACCGGCACCGCATACCCCGCTTCCCGCACCGCATGGCGGATGGCAGCCGGCAGGGGGACGTTGCGGGAGAAGGGGCCTGTTGCATCGGAAATCACCGTAGGCATGCATTCGTAGCCGCTGGGCCCGGTATAGGGATAGGCGGCCTCCCCCACCTTGGGCACCTGAGCGTCATCGAACTTGCCCCCCTTGGATACCGACAGGTAGTCGATTCCCGCCCTGGCAAAGGCCACCCCGAAGAAGGCGGCGTCCTCCACCGTGCTTCCCCCGGCAATGGCCTCATCCCCCAGAAGGCGAAGGCCCACCACCCCGGCTCCGGCGCGGCTTTTCACTTCCGCCAGCACCTCCAAGGGCAGCCGCAACCTCCCCTCCCGCGAGCCACCGTACCCGTCTCCGCGGGTGTTGGTGGCAGAAAGGAAGGAGGCCATGGTGTAGGCGTGGGCGTAATGCAGCTCGACCCCGTGAAACCCGGCCTGGAGGGCTCTGTGGGCGGCCTCGGCAAAGAGGCCGGGAAGCACGCGAGGAAGGGCAAGGATGTGGGGAAGGTGAAGATCGGTGACCCTTTCCCGGGCTCCCATCCGCAAGGCCTCCATTTCTCGTGGGGTCAACACCTCTGGCAGTTCTTCCTCGGAGAGAAACTCCAGGCGATGGCGAAGGTCCCCCTCGGGGGCGGTGAGCCAGGAACCCTCGCCGGTGAGACGGGCGAGTTCCCGCCGATGCCGGGGGTTGATGGCCAGGAAACGCTGGAAATACTTGGATTTTTCTGGCCGGCGCCGGATGCTCAGAAAATCAATGATCTGGAGAAGGAGGACGGTCTTTCCTGCGCTGGCCTCCCTCACCCTCTGGGCCAGGCGGGTCAATCCGGGGATGAAACGGTCGTGGGAGGCCCTCAGCAGGGGGCCGGAGGGAACGTCCCGGATGCCGGTGGCCTCCACCACCAGAACTCCGGGCCGGCCTTCGGCAAATCTCCCATACCAGTCCAGGACATCGGGGGTGACCTCCCCGTCCTCCGTTGCCCTCCAGGGAACCATGGCGGGCACCCAGGTGCGCCGTTCCGCCGTCACCTTTCCCAGGGGAAGGGGAGAAAACCATCGGGACCGGGCCGCTTCCTCCGCATCGGGCCAGGGGGAATCGGGAAGGGGATGGCGGATGCGTTCCTGGGGAGTCCACATCAGCGGCCTTCCTGACCCGCAGAGGCACGGAACAGGGCTGTGGACAGCACCACCTTCTGGATTTCGCTGGTCCCCTCGTAGATCCGCAAAGCCCTCACCTCCCGGTAGAGCCTCTCCACCACCGACCCATGGAGGACCCCTTCTCCTCCCCAAGTCTGCACGGCTCGATCCACCCCTCTCTGGGCGGCCTCGGTGGCGAACAGCTTGGCGGTGGCGGCGGAGAGGGGCAGGTCGGCATGCCCGTGGTCCGCATCCCAGGCAGCTTGAAGAACCAGGGCTGAAGAGGCCCTCCTGTCCATCTCCATCTCCGCCAGTGGAAAAGAAATCCCCTGTTTTTCCGATAAGTTGGATCCGAATTGCCTTCGCGAGGTTGCCCGGTGCACCCCCTCGTCCAGAGCCCGGCTGAGGAGGCCCAAGGCCGCTCCTCCCACCGTGGTGCGAAACCGGTTCAGGGTGCCCATGGCGATGCGAAACCCCTGTCCCTCGGCGCCGATGCGGTTGCCAAGGGGGACACGCACTCCGTCCAACCGCAATTCCCCCAGAGGGTGGGGAGCCATGGGGTGCAGAGGGAGGATTTCCAGCCCTTTGGTGCCCCCCGGCACCCAGAAGGCGGTGATCCCCCGGGAGCCGGCTGCCGGATCGGTGCGGGCGAACAGGGAATAGCCTGCGGCCACCCCCGCGTTGGAGATGAACCGCTTGACTCCGTTCAGGACGTATTCGTTTCCATCCTTTACGGCAGTGCATCCCAGGGAAGCGGCGTCGGAACCGGCCTCGGGCTCGGTCAGGGCGAAGGCGGGAAGGTGGGTCCCCTTCACCACTCCCGGGAGGATTTCCCGTTGCAGCTCCGGATCTCCATGGGATGCCAGGGGAAAACTTCCCAGCCCCTGCACCGCAAACTGGGTGTCCGCCAGGCCACTTTCGTAGGCCAGGGCGGCGCGCACCATCACCAAGGCGCGCACATCCAGGGAGGCTGGAGCCTTTCCCCACGGCTCAGGAACGCACCAGGCGAGCCATCCCGCCTCCCCCAACTGCAAGGTGATCTCTCGGGCCTCGTCCAGGGTGGAGGAGGTCTTGGCTTCGGGACGGCCCCGAAGGTGAAGGCGGGCAAAGTCGGTGGCGGCCTGGAAAAGCTCGCGGTGATGGGGTTCCAGCAGAGGGGAGTGGTGCATGGATGGGGGGCTTCCAGGCGAGGTCATCCGGCGGGAGGACGAGAGACCCGGGCACAGCGGGCAGGATAACAGCTTGAAGAGGGGAGGGAGGGGCCGGGAAATCGAATCGGTGAAGAGGATTCCCCCCGGTCACTTGAAGCGGGGAGGGCGCTTCTCCACCCAGGAATCGTAGGCTTCCCGGTAGTCGGGATGCTGCATGCAGATGGCTTGCGCCTGGGCTTCGGCTTCGAGGGCGGTGGAAAGTCCCATCTCCACCTCCCGATCCAGCATCTCCTTGGTCATTCCCAGGGCGAAGGAGGGGCCGTCCGCCAGTCGGCGAGCCCATCTTGCCGTCTCTTCCGCCAGGGATTCACCGGGAACGACCCTGTTGTACAGCCCCATGGCCAGGGCGTCGTCAGGAGTCACGAAGTCGCCGGTCATGAGGATCTCGGTGGCCCTTCCCGCTCCCACCACCCGGGGTAGGAGCCAGGCCGCTCCCATGTCAGCTCCCGACAGCCCCACCTTCACGAACAGAAAGGCGATTTTGGCGGTGTCCGACGCGATGCGAAGGTCGGAGGCCAGGGCGATGACCGCTCCTGCCCCCGCAGTCACTCCGTTGAGAGAAGCGATCACCGGCTTCCTCAGCGCCCGGATGTTGGCGATGAGCTGGCAGGTCATCCGGGTGAACTGGAGGAGACCCGCCGTGTCACAGGCAAACAGGGCTCCGATGATGTCTTCCACGTCTCCACCGGTGCAGAAGCCCCGTCCGGTGCCGGTGATGACCACCACCTTCACCTCGTCCCGAGACTGAAGGCTGGCAAACAGATCCCGCAGTTCTCCGTAGACCTGAAAGGTGAGGGCGTTGAGGCGGGCCGGGCGATCCAGGGTGATGGTGCCGATGCCGTCTTGAACCTCGAAGCGAAAGCTCTCTGGGATCATGGGGTGTCCTGAATGGAAGAGGGGGAAGGAAGGCAGGCGATTCCCTGGATCTCCACCAGGGCCCGGGGCTCCAGGAGGGACTTCACCTCCACCAGGGCCATGGAGGGGTAGGGGGTGCCAGCGACGCGCTTCCACTGTCCGCCAACTTCCTTCAATGATTCCAAATATTTCTGCTTGTCGGTGACGAAGATGGTCAGGGCGGTGAGGTGCTCAGGCCCCCCTCCGGCGGCGCGTACCACTTCCAGCACGTTGTGGAGGGCTTGACCAAACTGGAGGGGGAAGCTCCCGTCTCCCACCATCTGCTGCTGGGAATCCCAAGCGATCTGTCCGGCGATGAACAGGAGATGCCCCCCCGGTGGGCAGAGGATCCCGTTGCTGTATCCCCTGGGAAACCCAAGGGATTCGGGGTTGATGCGGGAAAGGGTCACGGGAACTCCTGGGGAAGGGGAAGAGGGCATGGAGAGGATGGAGGGTGAAGGAAGGGGGGGTGGCCCTCAGGCGGTGGCTCCACCGTCGATCCCCAAGGCCTGGCCGTTGATGCTGGCGGCACCTTGGGTTGTAAGAAACAGGACCAGGGCGGCCACCTCTTCAGGGGTCACCAGTCGGGCTTGGGGATTCAAGGATTCCAAGTGCTTGCGGGCGTCCTCGGGCTCTCGTCCGGTGGTCCTGGAGATGGTGCTGACGGCGTGCTCCACCATGGGGGTGTCCACGTAGCCGGGGCAGACAGCGTTGACAGTGATTCCTTTGCGAGCCACCTCCACGGCCAGGGCCCGGGTCAGACCCACCACCGCGTGCTTGGAGGCGCAGTAGGCGGAAACGTAACCGTGCCCTCGCAGCCCTGCGGTGGAGGAGACCTGGATGATGCGCCCCCAGCCCGTCCCCATCATCGCCGGCAGGGCCGCCTGGGAGCAGTGCCAGGTGGAGAAGAAATTGGCGTTCATCATCCGGTTCAGGAGATCCCCGTCGGTGCGATGAAAGGGGGCACTTTCCGCCGCACCAGCGTTGTTCACCAGGATGAGGGGAGAACCCGCCCATGTCCTGGCTTCGCCAAAAAGCCGAGCAACCTCCATGGATTGGGAGACATCTGCGACGACACCAAGGGCTCGGATCCCTTCCCCCTGGAGCCGTTCCACCGCGTCTTGAAGGACACCTTGAGAACGGGCCGCCAGGACGACAGGATGCCCGGCCAGCCCCAGAGCGCGGGCGCAGTGGAGCCCGATCCCCCGGGAGCCTCCGGTGATGAGGGCGGGAGTGGCCGATGGGGAGGGAGGGACAGGCAGAAGCGACATGGGCGGCAGTGTTCATCAAAGAGGGGAGGGAGGCAACCGACAGTGAGTGAACCGTAGCGAAGCCGAGGGGGGTGAGGATGTCCCCACTCTTGGGCGTTCAGGTCGTAGAGCCGACTCCCCGAAGACGGAGCGAGTGGTGGTGCTGCTGCTGACCCAGAAGGAGTTGGAAGGGCTGGACTCACAGTGCGGCACCAGGGGTCGGCCTGAATTCTTGCGAGATAGGGTTGCCAACGCGCTTCGGGGTGTGCCGACTTCACGCCGATCCCTTCCTGGAGGCCCGGCTCTTCATGGCTCAACGACGAGAGCGGGTAATAGCCGCAAGAGCCTTGAACCTGGCCACATCGGCGAGATCCTTGGGGCGACCGGACGCCTGTTTGTTGGATACCAGGGACTGCCAGCCCAAAAAGGAGACCGGCAGGCCATCCAGTGCCGACTCGACCCGAGTTGCCCAGGCTTCCACAGTTGAACATCCACCGAATTCCGAACTGATCGGTGAGGCTGCCAAAGTAGCCACCCCAGAACATCTCCTGCACCGGCATCTCCACCTGCCCACCCACGGCCAGGGCCTGGAAGAGGCGGTCGGTTTCGGCG
>CAYRTW010000305.1:0-5626 GCA_964426935.1 uncultured Rickettsiales bacterium | reverse complement strand
GGGGATATGCCTTCAACATCGGCTCCGGGGAACTCGACGGGGAGCGCTTCGCCACCTCCCGGGAGGTGTTCGGAGCCCCCGCCTGCGCCGCCCTGTATCGCCGCTCCTTCCTGGAGGATGTCGGGCTCTTTGACGAGGCCATGGAGGCCTATCTGGAGGACGTGGATCTGTCGGTGAGGGGACAGCTACGGGGATATTCCTGCTGGTATGCCGCCGATGCGGTGATTCACCACCGGGGTAGCGCCTCCTACGGGTTTCCCGGGAAGGCCTGGCCGGTGCAGAGGGTGGCCCGCAACCAGGTAAGGATGGCCTTGAAGGGACTGCCCCGCGCCGTCCTCACCCGGTCTGCCTTTCCCGCCGCCCTGTTTCAGGCCGGTCTGCTGATGCGCCGCGCACTGATGGATGGGAACGGCTCTGCCCATCTGCGGGGGCTTCTGGAGGCGGTGGCGGGGAGCGCCGAATCCATTCAGGCTCGCAAGGGGGTGTTGGGGGCGCGCCGGGTAGACGATGCCACCTTCGAGGCTCGATTGGTGGCCTGCGAAAGAGAACTCCTGGCCATGGAGGGGCAAGGCTCCCGGGGCGCGGCCAGCCGTTCCTGGAATCGAGCCCTGGCTGGCATGTCGGGAGGGGGAGGAGGGTTTCCGGGCAGGAGGCGGGAAGTGGATCCTCAGGCGGAATGGGATCAGGTGCGCTGAGGACGCGGGATTCTGTGATCCTTCCTGCCCTCAGTCACAGGTATACTGCCCCGGCGATTTTCAACGGAGCCCCTCTTGTCCTCTTCCCGAAAGGCCCTCGTTACCGGCGGCGCCGGGTTCATCGGCAGCCACCTCGCTGACCGCCTCCTGGAAAGGGGGTATGAGGTGACCATCCTGGACAACCTCTCCACCGGTCGCCTTGATTTTGTACCTGCGGGGGCGCGGCTGGTGCGGGGGGACGTGCGTCTCTCTGAAGATGTGGCGTCTGCCTTTGATTGGGAATATGACGTGGTGGCCCACATTGCTGGTCAGGCTTCCACCGTCCTGTCCTTTGGGGAGCCGGGGTGGGATCTCCAGGTGAACGCGGTAGGGACCCTCAACGTGCTGAAGCACTGCCTGGAGCGCCGGGTATCCCGCCTCCTCTTTGCCTCCTCCATGACCATCTACGGCCACCCCGAGGTCCTCCCCGTTCCGGAAACCGAGCCTCCCCGCCCCATTTCCTACTACGGGGTGAGCAAGTGGGCGGCGGAGAGGGCGGCCCTCCTCACCACCGAGCGCACCGACCTTCCTGCCCCCTTCGCTGCCACCTGCTTCCGCATGTTCAACGTCTACGGGGAGCGCCAGGGGCTCAGCAATCCCTACCAGGGGGTTCTGGGAATCTTTCTGGGCAATGTGCTTCGGGGGGAACCCATTCGTATTTTCGGGGACGGGGAACAGAGCCGTGATTTTGTCCATGTGGAAGATGTTTCCACCGCCTGGGCCGACTCCATCGACAATCCACGGAGCCACGGGCAGGCCGTCAACCTGGGGTGTGGCACCCGCATCTCCATCAATCACCTGGTGGACGCTGTGCTTCGGGCCTTTGGAACGGATCGGGAAGGCTACCCGGTCATCTACGGCCCCGGTCGCCCCGGTGACCAGCGTCACATGTGTGCCGATTTATCCAAGGCCAGGAAACTGCTGGATTTCAACCCCAAGGTATCCTTGGATTCCGGCATGGCCCGAACCCTTGATTGGGCCCGCGTGGATCACGCCTCGGGGGGAGGTCGGTGAGGGTCCTCATCACCGGTGGAGCGGGATTCATCGGGGCCGCCGCCGCCCGAAGCCGATTGTCCCGGGGGGATGAGGTGTGGGTGGTGGATGATCTTTCCCGGTCCGGATCTCCGGGGCGACTCAGGGCCCTTCAAGCAAACGGGCTGAGTCATTTTATTCGTTGCGATATTTCACACCAGTCTGAGTTTCAGCGGGAGTTTGCCCGGATTCCGATGATGGATGCGGTGATTCATCTCGCCTCCCAGGTGGCGGTCACCACCTCGGTAGAGGATCCTCTCCGAGATTTTCAGATAAACGCTGGCGGCACTCTGCATCTTCTGGAATGGGTGAGACAGCACAGCCCTGGCGCAGATTTTTTGTATTCATCCACCAATAAAGTGTATGGGGGCTTGGAGGACCTGTTGCCGCAGCGGCAGGGAGAGCGTCTGGCTCTTCTGGGGTTCCCCCAAGGGGTGGGTGAGGATCGCCCGGTAGACTTCCACTCTCCCTACGGCTGCTCCAAGGGGGCGGCGGACCTCTATTGCATCGACTACGCCCGCATCTACGGCCTGCGCACCGCCATCCTCCGCCAGTCCTGCATCTATGGCCCCGGTCAGAGCGGAGAGGAGCGTCAGGGGTGGGTGAGCTGCTTTGCCCGGGCAGTGCGGGATGGGGAGCCATTGACCTTCTACGGAGATGGCTACCAGACCCGGGATCTCCTCTACATTGACGATCTTGTCGCCCTCTATGACCTTCTTTTGGAGAGGGAGGAGTGGCAGGGGGGGCAGGTGTGGAACGTTGGGGGAGGAGCGATGACCGCCCGCTCCCTGTGGGAGGTGCTGGCAGTGTTGACGGGAATCTCCGGGCGCCCCACCCCGGTTTCCCATGGTCCTCCCCGGCCGGGGGATCAGCCGGTCTTTGTCGCCGACACAGGCAAGGCGGAGAGGGAGTTGGGGTGGCGTCCCCGCATCCTGCCGGAGGAGGGGATCTCCCGACTCTGGGAGGATCTCCAGGGCGAGGAGTGACTTCGGCAGTCATCGACACCATCCTCCCCACGGTGGGTCGCCCCAGCCTCCTTCGCGCCCTCGCCTCCATTCAGGCTCAAACCTCTCCTCCCCATCACCTGTGGATCGTGGACGATTCTCCGGTGGGAGGGGTGGAGGGCCTTCTCAGGGAATTTCCCATGGAAAAGGGTTGGTTTACCGTGCTTTCCGGGCCAAGGCGAGGGCCGGGGGCGGCGCGAAACCTGGCTCTGGGCCACGCTGAAGCTCCCTGGGTGGCCTTTTTGGACGATGACGATGCCTGGTTCCCTCACCACCTCGCTTCCCTGGCGGCGGCCCTGTCTCCCTCGGTCGCCCTGGTGGGGGCGGACGCCCGGTTGGCCAATGGGAGCAGATATCGGGAGAGCTTTTCTGCGGAGCTTCCTCGTCACGGAGGAGTTCTCCGTCCCCTGCTGTCCCTGCTTCGGGAGGGATCTTTTTTGTGTACATCGGCGACAATGGGCAATCGGAGAGCCATCCATGAGGCGGGAGGATTCGGCGAGTCCAGACCCCGGAGCGAGGACTATGACCTGTGGCTGAGAATGGCAAAGAGGGGAGGGGAAATCCTGCTGGTTGAAGAGGCGGGAGCGATGTATCAACCGGGGGAGGATTCTCTGTCACACGACCTGCTTCATCTTCATGGAGATACCTGTCTCACCCTGGAAGAGTTTCTTTCAGGGTCTGCACTGACCGTCCGTGAAATTTTTGCGATTCGCACCAGGATGTCTCATCTCCACGGGGTGAGGGCCTGTCTCCTGGTGGACGAAGGTGCTGCCTCGGCCCTCCCTGAAGCCCTGTCCGCCCTCCGCTGCCTTCCCACCCCCATGGCGGCCTGGGCCCTGGCTCGGGCTGCCGTTGCCCGGTGGCAGACCGGGTGATAGATTCCCGCGCCCCCGTTCCTGGAAGCCCCATGACCCCTGATCGCCCCGTCCGCACCCGATTTGCCCCCAGCCCCACCGGTGAATTTCATGTGGGAGGTCTTCGTACGGCCCTGTTCACCTGGCTGACCGCCCGCAACGCCGGGGGCCAGTTCGTCCTTCGCATCGAGGATACCGATCAGAGTCGTTACGACCCCGGCGCCTTGAGCGCCCTGTTCTCGGCTCTGCGCTACCTGGGCTTGGACTGGGACGAGGGCCCCGAGGTCGGCGGCCCCCACGGTCCCTACTTCCAGTCCCAGCGCCTGGGCCTGTACGGGGAACAGGTGTTGTCCCTGCTGAACAAAGGGGCTGCCTACCGCTGCTTCTGCACCGGGGAGAGGTTGGATCAGGTCCGCAAGGATCGGGAACGGCGCAAGCTGCCCCCTGGATATGATCGCCATTGCCGGGATCTGCCGGTGGGAGAGTCCAAAGCCCGGGCCGAGGCGGGAGAAGCCCATGTGGTGAGACTGAAAATCCCCGTCTCGGGAACCACGGTGTTCAGTGATCTGATTCGCGGTGAGATCTCCTACGAAAATGATACGTTGCAGGACATCGTGCTGATGAAGTCCGATGGATTTCCTACTTATCATTTTGCCAACGTGGTGGATGATCACTTCATGGAGATCACCCACGTCACCCGGGCGTCGGAGTGGATCCCCTCGACTCCTCTGCACGTCCTCCTCTATGCGGCCTTTGACTGGAAGCCGCCGGTTTTTGCCCATCTTCCAGTGATTCTCGACCCCTCCGGCAAAGGGAAGATGAGCAAACGCAAGAAGGAGGGGAGCGACCAGCCGGTTCACGTCAAGGAGTTCATTGAGGCGGGTTATCTTTCCGAGGCGATGCTGAATTATCTGGCTCTTCTGGGGTGGAACGATGGCTCCAACCAGACCGAGTTCAGTCGGGAAGAACTCATCGCTCGCTTTGATGTGAGGCGGGTAAATCCCAGCGGAGCGGCCTTTGATTACACCAAACTGGACTGGATGAACGGTGTATACATCCGCAAATTGTCTCCCGCTGATTTTTCCGCCCGCTTGGGAGATTTCTTGAGACTGGAGGGGATGTCTGCCCCCCAGGCTCGGGTGGAGTCGGTGGCCCCTCTGGTGCAGGAGAGGATTCGCACTCTGCGGGAGGCCCTCCCCATGGTGGACCTGTTCTTCGACGACCCCCCTCCCTACACTGAGGCCACTCTGATCCCTTCAACCATGACTCGGGAGCAGGTTCTCGCTGCCCTGGAAGGCCTGATGGCGAGGTATTCGGGAGCCGAGGCCCTCGGCGCTGCGGTGGCGGAAGAGGGGATTCGGGGAGTCGCCAGCGAACGGGGGGTGAAGGTGCAGGCCATCGCCCATGTTGCCCGGGTGGCTCTGGGGGGAAGGCCGGTGGGTCCTCCCTTGTTTGAGTCGGTGGAGATCCTGGGGAGGGATGTGGTGCTTCGCCGACTTGCGGCGGCACAGGCCCTCCTTGGTTGAGAGATTTTTCACCGGAGATTCGCTCGAATTGCCCTTTGGCTTCCCGATCCGGTTCAATGGGGGGCCCCCCTTCATTCGTGGGAGCGAAGTTTCGGAGGTTTCGTGCGCCCCATCGCCTCTTCTGTCCTCCTTCTCTTCTTGGCGGGCCTCGCTCCTGCCTGCGATCCCGAGAACGCCTCTGATGACGACGACTCGGGCTCGGCGGTGACCGATGATGATGTCACTGCCGATGATGACAGCACCTCCTCAGATGATGACGCCACGGGGGATGATGATGTTTCACCCGATGACGATGATGTGACTGGGGATGACGACACCACGGGGGATGACGACACCAGTAGCCATGACGACGATGTTACCGGGGACGATGACGTCACTGGGGATGATGATGTGACAGGGGATGATGATGTCACCGGGGACGATGATGCCACCGGGGATGATGATGCCACCGGGGATGATGATGTGACAGGGGATGA
>CAYRTW010000304.1:0-5703 GCA_964426935.1 uncultured Rickettsiales bacterium | reverse complement strand
GCCATCGGTGCCGGGCATCACCACATCACACAGGAGGAGATCGGGAGGAGAAGAGCGCAACATTCCCAGGGCTTCGGACCCGGTGGCCGCCTCCTGTACCCGGTAACCATGCCCCTCCAGCATCGCCCGCAGTTCCCTCCTCACCAGCTCCACATCGTCCACGATGCCCACGGTCAGCGGGGTTCCTGGGGATACGTTTGCCATTTCTTCTCCAGCGCGTGAGCCCAAAACCTGCCCATCCTAAGGGCGCAGGCCCCGTTGTGGGATGGAAAGGGTCACACAGAATGCTCGGCCCAACGATTTTGCGAGGTTCTCCCCACCGGCCCACCCTGCTGGGAGGCTCAGTCCCGGTTCAGGCCCCTCCCCTTCCTGTCATTCGCCCCTCCCCTCCCCATTGCCACTGCAAGAACCCCAGCGCATCCTCCATTCATGTCCTCCCCTTCCCTCCTGAGCCCCATCCTCCTCGCTGGCTCCCTCGCCCTTCTCCCCTTCTCCGCGTTCGCCCAAGGGAAGGGGGAGTCCACCGCCCCGGTGTGGGTGTTTCTCACCGACAGGACAGAAACCCGCCCAGGTTTCTTCCCCTCCCTGAGCGAAGAAGCGTGGGAGAGGCGGATGCGGGTGCGGCAGGATCAGGGGTTCGATCACCGTGACGCCCCTTTGGACCCCACCTCCCTCCAGGCGGTCCGAGAGACGGGGGTACGAATCCGTCACACCTCCCGGTGGTTGAATGCGGTGTCGGTGGAGGCCTCCCCTTCCCAAAGACAAGCTCTGTCAAGACTTTCCGCAGTAAAATCAATCCGTTCAGTGGCGAAAAGGAAATCAGACGGCCCCCGGAGCATGACCTCCCCGAGCGTTCTTCCCTCCCGCCGAGCGCTGACCTCCTGGCCCCCTCTTCCCGAGGACTATGGCGCCTCCCTGGATCAACTGAGCCTCCTCAACGTGCCAGCTCTCCACGAGTGCGGCCTGGACGGGACCGGGGTGATGGTGGGGATCCAAGACACCGGTTTCTTTCGCGGTCACCAGGCCTTGGAAGGGGCAATGGTGGTGGGGGAATGGGATTTTCTCGCCGGCGATGGGGTGACCACCGATGAGACCGAGGCCGAGGCCGGTGCTTCCCAGGATGCTCACGGAACCATGGTGATGTCCCTCATCGCCGCCAACGCTCCTGGGGCCATGCTGGGAGTGGCTCCCCACGCCTCTTTTCTCCTCTCCAAGACCGAGGATGTGTCCCAGGAAGTGCCTTCTGAGGAGGACGCATGGGTGGCGGGAGTGGAGTGGCAGGAAGCAGAAGGTGCCGCCCTGGTCACCTCTTCCTTGGGCTACATCGACTGGTACCTTCCTGAGGACATGGACGGGGCCACGGCGGTCACCACGCTGGCGGCCCAGATCGCGGTGGAGAACGGCCTCATCCTTCTCAACTCCGCCGGAAACTCGGGCCCCCTCCCCGGAACCCTCATTGCTCCCGCTGATGCCGAGGGTGTGCTGACGGTGGGAGCCGTGGATCTGGAGGGAATCATCGCCAGCTTCAGCTCCCGGGGACCCACCGCCGACGGCCGAATCAAGCCCGATGTGGCAGCGATGGGGGTGGGAAACCTGGTGGCAAGCCCAGACAGCCTGGACGCCTATCAGACGGGAAGCGGCACCTCCTTCGCTGCTCCCCTCACCGCCGGAGTGGTGGCCCTCCTCCTCCAGGCCTATCCCTGGTGGGGACCTGCCGAAATCCGGGCCGCCCTCACCCATTCGGCCTCCCACCCCGACGCTCCAGACAACGACATGGGAGCGGGCATCGTCGATGCTCAAGCTGCCGCCGGATTGTATTGCACCTGCTGGGATCTGGACGGAGATCGGCACTTCGATGCTGCTTGTGGAGGAGACGATTGTGACGATGGAGAGGCCAGCATTGCCCCTGGCGAAGAGGAGTTGTGCGACGAAAGAGACACCAACTGCGACGGTCTCCGGCTTCCCGAGGAAGAGGATTCGGACGGAGACGGCTTCTCCATCTGCATGGACTCGGATTGCGATGACGGAGATCCCGGTGCCTGGCCCGGATCCATCGAGATTCCCTATGACGCCATTGACCAGGACTGCGATGGAGCGGATCTCACCGACC
The DNA here is from genome assembly GCA_964426935.1 of uncultured Rickettsiales bacterium. Taxonomy (GTDB): domain Bacteria; phylum Myxococcota_A; class UBA796; order UBA9615; family JAKLKC01; genus CAYRTW01. Next base: position 3,593 of record CAYRTW010000304.1, on the reverse strand, counting down.
AGGACGGAGACGGATGGGACGCCAGCGAAGCCGGTGGGCTCGATTGTGACGACGGCGATCCCGATCGCCACCCGGGCTCCGTCGATTTCCCTTACGACGGGATCGATCAGGACTGTTCCGGTGGGGATCTTATCGATCAGGATGAGGACGGATGGGACGCTGAGGAGGCGGCGGGCTCGGATTGCGACGACAACGACGCCAGCCGGCATCCCGAGGCCCTGGAAGAGTGCTCGGATGGAATAGACAACGACTGCGACGGTGCGGTTGACGGGCAAGACCAGGCAGACTGTCCGACCCCCGCCGGAGAGGACGACCTCTCATCGGAAGTAGGCTGTGCTCCTGGATGCGACGCGGGAGGAAAGGGGAATCCCCCTCAGGCCCTGCTTCTCGCCGGACTCGCGTTCGCTTCACGCCGCAGAATCCGCCGCTGAGGGCTCCTGACTTGCTCTTTTGCGACCCTCAATTCAGAAACCCGGCTCCCGCAGGGACAGGCGATACAGCACCGGGTCCTCATCATCAAAGGAATCGAGGCGACTTCGATCAAGGGCCACCAGTCCTCCCCAAGCGTCGCTGGCGTAGACCGTTTCAGGGGTGACCGCCACCCCAGTGGTGTAGGTGCCCACCGACACGGTGGAAAGCTGCACCGGCCCGCATCGATCCCGGGCCGTTCTCAGGTCCAGCACGTGGAGAAGCCGGGTGTCGGTGGCGACATAGGCGGTGGTGCCCTCCACCGCCACCGCTCCGGCCTCGGGAGCACCCCCATCGATCTCCAGATCGATACCGGAGAGACCCCGAATGCCCCGGCGATGGGACCATTCCAGCACCTCCGCCCTCCCCGCTGGGCTCCACGCCACCACCAGCCCTTCGTCTCGTCCCCCTGACGAAGTGGCTGCCAGGGCACGGGCCGGGAAGGACGCGCGAGACTTCAGGGAAAGGGAGTGGGACCCCACCTCAATTACCAGAATCCCCCCCTCTCCGGCTGCCACCAACAGGATTCCCGCGTCCCCAAAGGCCAGATCTTCGGCCACTCCACCTCCAGGCAGGGAGATTCGTCCCCGCAGTTCCGGGCAATCTCCATCTCCGGCCTCCAGGATCAGAACTTCGTCCCCCGCACCCACGGCGATGCATTCGCCGCTGGACGCCAGGCACCGTATGGGATCCGGCAGGGACGCCAACGCCACCGGCCCTTCCTCTCCCAGGCGAAACAGTCCTCCCCGATCATCGCCGGCCAGGAGCCCTCCTTGGAAGGCGCCTACCGAGCGGCACACTCCCGGCAGGACCACCCTCTCCATCCTCTGTGGCCGGGGGCCTGAGAGACGAAACATCTCCACCCCTCTCACGGTACGAACCGCCGCCAGATCCCCCGCTAGAGCCAGGCCCTCCGCCCGGGAGCCCAGCACGCTGTCCAGAAGGGCCCGGGCCCGTCCCTCGTCGGAGGAATCGGGAGCGGCCTCGGCGAAGCTGCGGAACAACCTGCGAAAGGCATCGAAACGGTCGGGCGAAAGAATGGCCATCGACTGGATCTCCCGGGACATGGGCGCCCCGACCGCCCCCTGAACGCCCTCCCCATGGCAATTTACAAAGGGAGGTGGGACACGGCACAACAACAGTCACCACACAGATTGCACAGGAACGAACGGCTAGCAAGGGCGAGAGCGAGACCCCCCCTCCCCTCACGCCACTCCTGCCCGCACGACGTACAGCCAGTTCAAGAGCAACGCCCCCAGCGTCAGAACCCCCGCCCACCCCATGTCCCATCCAGAGATGTCCTCCACATCGGGCCAGGAAAGGCGAAAGAGATGGCGGGCCACCACCGCCAGTACCAGAAGGGCAGCGATGAGGGCGGCAACCGTCCCCAGGGGATTCTGGAGCCATGCCAAGGCGGGACGGCCATGGGCCAGATGAACCCAAGCGCGAGTCATTCCACAGGTCAGGCAGGGGATTCCGGTCCACGCCTTCAAGGCACACACCACCACCGGTCGGGACTCAAAGGGGTATCCCCATGCCAGCCCCAACAGCAGGACCGAAAAAATGGCCAGCCCATCTGAGGCGGAAAACAAAGGACGATGAGGACGGGGGGGATAGGGATCCAAGATGAAGCGCAAAGGGATCCAACTCATGGGGAAGGAGGGCGAGTTGACAGGGACCGACCGGAAGGGTATCAAGCCCCTCCTTTCCACGCCAGCCGGCCCCGTCATGCCCTCGAGCACGGTGCCCAGGAGAAATCGACTTATGGACTACAAGGTCAAGGACCTGGCCCTCGCCGAAGGCGGGATGATGAAGATTGAATGGGCGGAGGCCCGCATGCCGGTGCTGATGGCCCTTCGCAAGAAGTACCAGGAGACCCAGCCCCTCAAGGGGATGAGGATCGCCGGGTGCCTCCACGTCACCAAAGAGACGGCGGTGCTCATCCGAACTCTTCGTGCCGCAGGCGCCGACATTGCCTGGTCGGGCTGCAACCCCTTGTCCACCCAGGACGAGATCGCCTCTGCTCTGGCCGCCGATGGGATCCGCATCTACGCCTGGCACGGGTTGAACGCCGAAGACTACTACTGGTGCATCGACCGTACCTTGGATTTCAAGCCCACCCTGACCCTGGACGATGGCGCCGACCTCATCATGCGGGTCCACACCAGGTTCCCTGAACTGGCGGCCACCGTCATCGGTGGCACCGAAGAGACCACCACCGGGGTCCATCGCCTCCGCTCCATGGCGGCGGCAGGGGCCCTGCGCTACCCGGTCCTGGCCATCAACGACGCCGAGACCAAGTGGGACTTCGATAACGTCTACGGCACCGGCCAGTCCTCCCTGGACGGCATCCTCAGGGCCACCTCGGTCCTCCTGGCGGGCAAGAACTTCGTGGTTGCCGGCTACGGCCATTGCGGCCGGGGAGTGGCGATGCGCGCCAAGGGCATGGGCTCCCGGGTCATCGCCACAGAGATCAAGGCCACTGCCGCCTTGAAGGCGGTTCTCGAAGGAATGCAGGTCATGACCATGGATGAGGCCGCTCGGGTGGGGGAGATCTTCATCACCGCCACCGGGGTCAAGGATGTCATCACCAAGAGTCATTTCGAGGTGATGCGAGACGGGGCCATCCTGTGCAATACCGGGCACTTCGACTGCGAGATCAACATCCCCGAGCTCCAGGCGATGGCCAGGTCCAAGCGCACCATCCGTCAGAGCTGTGACGAGTACACCCTGGCCGACGGCCGGCGGATCTATGTGTTGGGCGAAGGCCGGCTCATCAACCTGGCCGCCGCCGAGGGACACCCCAGTGAGGTGATGGACATGTCCTTTGCCAACCAGTTCCTGGGCATGGTCCGCATGGCCCTGGAAGGCAAGACCATGGCTCCTGGTGTCCATGACATTCCTGCCTCCCAGGATCAGGAACTGGCCATGACCAAGCTCCACACCATGGGAATGGCCATTGACACCCTCACTCCTGAGCAGATCGCCTACGCCGACGACTACATGGCAGGAACCTGAGCTCCCCAGGGAGGGAGAACGGAAACGTCTCTCCCTCCCTGGATCCCGGTCCCCCTCCAAGCCCCTCCCGGCGCTGCCCTGATTCCCTTCCCCGGTCCCCCCTCTAC
>CAYRTW010000303.1:0-5762 GCA_964426935.1 uncultured Rickettsiales bacterium | reverse complement strand
GCCGGGCCTCCCCGGTCAATGGCCAGCCACTGGTTGGTATCACTGGAGGAGGCCACTCCGATCTGGATGGCGGTGTAATGGGTGTCGGCTGGAGTGGAGGTGGGAGAGGGAGGGCGGGACACCCACAAATCGAAGCGCAGGCGCCTCTCTTGGGAAGCCGGGGCGAACCTCACCCTTTCCCGAATCACCGCACACTCACAAGGCTGGGGAAGGGGGGGATGGTGGTCGGTAAACTGCCTCTGGCATCGGGTCACCCCTCCTTCCGGGGCCACCGCCAACTGCATGGGGTTGGACCAGGCATCAAAGGAAGGCTCCTCCTCCCCCAAGCAAGCGGTGAGCGCCTCCTGCAACTCGGTCAGCCGAGAGGGCAGGGCTTCCAACTCCGCCCCATCCCACGGTCCGACCTCCCCCCGGCTGACCACCCTTACCGGATGGAACTGGGGCGAGCCCATCACACCGAACAGGCCTCCTCCCTTGGGATCCTCCTTGGGAACGGGCCCCAGGGAACCGGCCAGGACCCGTTTCGCTACCTGCTGAGGCGTCACCCCCAAGGGCATCCGAAGCTCCCTTCTGTCCACCTCTTCACGCTTCTCCCCCCCTCGACTTACCACCACCCGCAGGACACAACCAGGCTCGAAGGCCTCCTCCATGGGCGAGGAGGGCTTCTTGGCGTAGCAGCGAAGCTCCAGGTCCCCGGTGTCGACCCACTCATGCCTCTTCTCCAACCACAGGGACGCCGGTGGAAGAACCGCACCACTGCCCTCTCGATCAGGAAAAAGGCCAGCCTCCAGGCGAGCGATGGCGTCCCGGGTGTGACCCAGGGGCAGCACCTTCCAGCCTTCCTTGGCCATCGCCTCCCCCACCGCGTCCTCCACCACCGCCGCCTCCTCGGGAAACCAGATCACTGCATCCCCCATCACGGCCAGGGATTCCAGGCGGAGGGACTTCTCCGGCCAGACCGCCGGCGGAGGGGGGACCGGTGGGGGAATCGATGGATTGCCGGAGAGGACAAGAAGGGGGAGGAGAAGGATTCCTGGCATGGTGCTCGGGGCCGTCAGGGTGGAAACGGTCTCCGATTCTACCGGATGGGCCCCTGGAGAGGATTCCAGTCCTCCTGAATCGGGGAGGGCCATGGGATTTAGCGAGCCGGTACCTCTCCGATCTCCACCGTCTCCACTCGGGTCTCCCTCCCTGATTCCACCAGGAAGACTTGCAGCTCCCGGGCACGGCTGGGGGACTTCACCACCACCGATCCCCCCTCCACGCCCAAGGAGGCGCCAGGGGCAAAGGCCTTCAGGTAGCCGTCCTCACCCCTCCATTTTGCCCGGGACAGGATCCTGAGGGAACCGCCCCCCTCTCCCCTCTCCAGATCCATTCCTCCCTCTCGGGCCTCCTCAGGGCGGATTTGGAACTCCGCATCCATGGACGCGGCATGGGACCTCACCTCCACGGGAACGCTCCCGAAGCTGGTGACCAGCACCATCAGGTTCCCTCTCACAAAATACACCGCCGGGATCACCCCCTCGGGGTGCATGAATCCCATATCCCCCAACCCTTCGGGAGTCTGGGGCAGAGTGGCGAGTTGGTTGGCTTCCAGAGCCTGGGCGAGGACCCGCAGAGCGTCGTCCGAGGACCCACACTCCTCCACCATCACCGCCAGACGAGCGCCTGGGCGCTGGGGGTCGTCCCAGATGGCCCGAGTCCCCGACGGGCCCAATTTCTCCTTCACTCTGGGAACGCCCCATCCCTGGGGCCGGGCCAACCACGCCCTGTATCCCACGAGGACCAGCCCCCCCCCTCTCGCTTTTTCCAACCACTGAGTCGATGATTTTTTGCGTTTCATGGATGTTCATGAGGAATCCCCTATGCCACCGGGCGGTGACTGACGGACCCCGCCAGGCTACCGGAGCCAGAGGCGATCAGCCATTTCTTGTAGGAAGTACCGGTGGGGGAGTCGAACACCATCTTCACCGGAAGCAGGGTCGAGTGTACCCCATCGGCGTCGTCGGTGTCGGTATCGAGTTGAAGACATCCGTCCCAAACGGTGTTGCTGCTTTGATCCCCCAGCCAACAGATCTCGTGATAGCCTCACGCCCAATCCTCCCAATCGACAGAATTGGAAGGATCCCCCGCCAGGGTCAGGAACTTCCGGGTGTGCATGTTGAAGAATTGACCCTCGGGCTGGGAGGGGAGCCCCCTTTTCCACTCGGGCGCGATGATGGCCCCCGAGGTGCCGTTCCGACAGAGGTTGATGGCATCCCCCGTCGTCGACCCGGTGTCATGGTTGAAGTGGACCTCTTCCAGTCGCATCGAACCTCCCTCGTTTACAGGTGCGGGCCCCGCTTGCGGGCAGCGCGGTCCCAAAGCACACAAGAGCCGGTCATCGACTCTGGAGAGCACCTGACAAGGGAGTCCGCTCGGAATGGTGGTGACTTGAAAGAAAAACCGGGGGTGTGAACCACACCTTCTGGCCGAAATCTGCCTCCACCCAACCCGGCTGGGAAGAGAGGCCTGGGCCCACGTCTCGCCTACCACTTCCAGACGTCGACTTTTCCCTGCAGGGTGGTCTCCGGGGAGATCTGGCCACTATCACGACGCCAGGTCAGCGCCATCCTGGAGCGGACGGGAGCCCGGCCCACCCGCCCATCAGCAAGACCACTCCACTCATCCCGAGGGAGCTTGTTCCAAGAGCCATGAATTCATGATCACCTCCGTGCTTGATTCTGCTGCGCAGGGGACCCGATCCCGACCTGTCAGGATCGAGATGAACTCAGAAAAGGGGAGGCCCTGAGACGGAAGAGCCCAAGAATGAGTCGGAAAACCTACGGATGGTCGTCACAATCGGCAGGATAGATGCGAACATCCCCGCCGGTAAAACGGAAATAAAATCCCGAATCCACGGTGTGCCTTTCGGCGAACCAAAGGTCGAAGGTGTAAAAACCCTCGTCCAGGACGGCCTCGTAGGTGGTGGCGGCCATGCCATGGATGCCCCCCAGATCGGCCTTCATTTCCCCGTTGATGTACAGCCAGGAATCATCGTCCGAACCCATCTCGAAGTAGAAGGGGGCGGCGCTGTCCACCACCACCCAGGCTCCCCAATGCACGGCGAAATACTGGGGATCCCCGGTCATTCCCGTATCCACCGGCCACCAGGGAGCCCCGAACTCCAGGTTCAGGTCGTAGCGAGAAAAGACGAAGTAGGGATCGTCCCACCAGTCGTGGTTACCAGGTACGTCGCCAACGAACACCCCGTTCTCCACGTTGGCCTCCACCTCGGGGTGGTCAAAGGGCAGGTTGTAGTAGTCCCCCAGGTACCCCTCCACGCAGTTGTCCCAAGGGACTCCGTCAAAATCCGGGTTGGCGTCGTTGTCGTCGTCTCCACCCCCGGCGTCGTCATCCCCCGGAGTGCCGTCGTCTCCCGTGGACCCCAGGTCATATTCGGTACACCCCGCCGTGACCCACAGGAGCCAGACTGGCCCCATCGCTGCCATCAACCTCGTCCATCGTCCCATATCGACCTCCTGGCCACACCGGACCACCCCGGCCCCTCCCGGCGGGGACTATAGCCCATCCTCATGGGATCTCTCATCCCTCTCGTGATACACCCTTGCTCCCGGGGCACGAACCGCCCCTGCGGAGAATCGGGAGTCGAAGATGCAGATGCTGGCAAACGTTCTGACCGGAGTGGTGGCCCTCCTCCATGTGTACTTCATGGTGCTGGAGATGGTGCTGTGGCGCAGCCGAGCCCACAAGGTTTTTCCAGTCACCCGGGAATTTGCCGAACAAAGCGCAGGACTGGCCTCCAACCAGGGCCTCTACAACGGATTCCTGGTGGCCGCCCTCCTCCTGGGACTGTTCTGGCCCGACAAAGGAATCGCCACCTCCTTCCGCCTCTACGGCCTCTCCTGCGTGATCGTCGCCGCCGCCTGGGGAGCCATCACCATCAGCCCCCGGATTCTGCTTGTCCAAGGAGTTCCGGCGTTGCTGGCCTTGGGGGCGTGGTGGATGAGTGGGAGGGGGTGAGACGACCGGGTGAGCTCATGAGGTTGGTTGGATAGGCTCCGATGACACCAACAAGGGCTCCTGCTGTACCTCCTGTGCAGGCGGGGGGGGACACGACATCGATTGCCGCACTCAGCCTCTCCGTCCCCGATTTCATCTCCGTCCTCCAGCAGTGCCCGGCGGTGTTCCACCCTCCCATGATCCTGGCATTCAATCAGGAAGTCACGGTGGCTGCCCCGCTCCTGTGTCCATCCAGATCCCCCGGTTTCCCGGACTTCGCCCTCATCCGCTTTCTGCCCGAGTTCATGCCCAGTCGTCTCGATCTTCTTCTGGGATCCCCAGGTTGGTACCCCCACCTCCCCCTTTTTCCGATCCCACTCCCGAGGTTCTAAAAGCCCGCACCGGGGAAATGACTCGAAGGGGCTCCCCTACCCTCCACAAGACCCGCGCCCCTCAACAGGAGGTGGGGCCCAAGGACGAGAGAGAGCAGGAAGTTGTCCCCCGGGCCGCTCCCATTCCAGATCAGGTGCAGGTGACGGGTCCCGCCGCCGGGCGCAGTGGAGTCCATTATTGGCAGTTCAACATCATGGGGGTATCCGCGGAAGAGGATGCCCAGGATCGTCTCTCCATCGCTCGTCATACCCATGGTCTCCCTCGGCAACTTCTCTGGGATATCAATCCATTGGGAACCGGCTTTCTGCGTCATTTGGAGAATGGGGATGCCTATCTTTCTTCCATGTGACAAGGCTGTCCTTCCTATTCTGTATTTGGACGGGGACAACCATTGGATGACAAAGTGGGTCGGCGACCCGGAAAATTCTCCTGGATGGCAATGCCCACCTGTACAGGATCCCGTCGGAGTACCCACTCCGTGGCCCCCGGCCCCTCGTGTGCCGACGGCTCGGTCCCAACCGCGTGCCCACCGGTGGATCCTGACGGAGCAGGGTGTCAACCCCACCTCCATGCCCCTCCAGATTTCTCCACATCCCTCCTTGATCTCGCTGCGGCCGCCCCGGAACGTGCGTTCCTTCCAGTGCTCCTGGACCGCTCGGATCGTACTGCTGAGAAGGAAGGAGAAGGTGAAGACATTCCGACGAGGATCGGGAGGCGAAGGAGACCCGAAATCCGGTGGCCCCGGCAACCCGAAGCAAATCCGCAATCAATAAAAATCCCTGCCCTTCTCATCACCGAGAAAGCCATCAAAGCAGCGTCGGTCTGGGAATGGCCCGGGAACCTCCGCCAACTTCGTCAGCGAGCCCGTAGAGCCGTAGACGCGGCGGCTTTTGAGGAATCCTCCCGAATCGAACTCCGGCACATCTTCCCCGAATGGGCCCAAGGATCGCCTGCGGCAGCTTCTCCCATTGCATCCGAGCCCCTCTCACCCCCCCAACAGCCCTCCTCCTCCACGCCCGACACCGGAACCTTCCACGAACGGTTGGAGCGCTATCAAAGGGAGATGATCCAAAGAGAGCTGGAATCCACCACCTACAACGTCCAAGAAACCGCCCTCCGCCTCAGCCTGTCCCGTTCCCGCCTCTACGCCCTCATGGCTGAACTGGGAATCAAAAAACCCTACTGAACCGCCGCCACACCCTGGCTCCAACCCCTAAAATACCCAATAAGAATATTCCGCTGGGCGCATTCCCCCGCCCGCTATCACACCCCCCCCCCCCCCCAAACAACCCCCCCACCCCCCCCCCAAAGAGAACGCCCCCCACAACAACGGCCCCCCCCCCCCCGGCCCCGGGGACCCGAACCCC
>CAYRTW010000302.1:0-5770 GCA_964426935.1 uncultured Rickettsiales bacterium | reverse complement strand
GCGTCAACCCGCTTCCTTCACTTTTCACACTTCAGCGCGCGTATTCGATGGCGCGGGTTTCACGAATCACAGTGATCTTGATCTGGCCGGGGTAGCTCATCTCTTCTTCGATCTTGCGGGCGATGTCCCGGCTGAGCATGACGGCCTCTGCATCTCCCACCTGGCCGTTCTCCACCAGGATTCGTACTTCTCGGCCGGCCTGGACTGCGAAGGACTTCTCCACTCCCGGGAAGGAGTTGGAGATCCTCTCCAGGTCGTCTAGCCGCTTGATGTAGGTCTCCACCATCTCTCGGCGGGCCCCCGGGCGGGCTCCGGAAATGGCGTCGGCGGCCTGGGCCAGGGCAGCGTAGATGGTCTCTTGGGGGACCTCCTCATGATGGCTGGCAATGGCATTGATGATGACCGGGGCTTCCCCGTGCTTGCGGGCAAACTCAGCGCCGATGAGGGCGTGAGACCCCTCCGCCGTCTGGTCAAGCACCTTGCCGATGTCGTGCAGGAGTCCCGCCCTCTTGGCTTTTTTGACGTTCACTCCCATCTCTCCTGCCATCATGCCGCAGAGGAAGGAGACCTCCAGGGCGTGCTGCCACTGATTCTGCCCGTAACTGGTGCGCCACTTGAGGGCTCCAATCAACCGAACGATCTCTGGATGGACCCCGGTGACCCCGGCCTCGTAGCAGGCCTGCTCCCCCGCTTCTTTGACGATCTTGCCGAACTCAGCCTCGGCCTTTTTGACGACCTCCTCAATGCGCCCGGGGTGGATCCTTCCATCGGCCAGGAGAGACTCCAGGGCCATGCGAGCGATTTCACGACGAATCGGGTTGTAGCCGCTGAGAATGACCGCTTCGGGGGTGTCATCGATGATCAGGTCGATGCCGGTCGCCGCTTCAAGGGCCCGGATGTTTCGTCCCTCTCGGCCAATGATGCGTCCCTTCACCTCGTCGTTGGGTATGGGGACCACCGTGACCGTCTTCTCGCAGGAATACTCTCCAGCATAGCGCTGGATGGCGGTCGAGATGATATTCTTGGCGGTCTTTTCAGCCCGTTCCTGGACTTCTTCTTCCACCTTCTTGATGCGCATGGCGATGTCGGAGCGGGCCTCAGTCTCAACCCGGGTCAGGATCTGCTCTTTGGCCTGTTCCGACGTCAGAGAGGCAACTTCCTCGATCCTCTTCCGTGCGGCCAGATGCAGTTCTTCAACTGCAGATTCAGAGTCCTTCAGCTTGCTTTCCCGAGCCCCCAGCTTTTCTGCCCGGCTTTCGATGTCGGATTCTCGCCTCTGGATCTGGTCCGCCCTCTTTTCAATGCCCTCCTCCCGCTGGCGCAGGCGCCTCTCCCACTCTTGAACCTCCTTGCGCTCCGCTTGGGCGGCGGCCTCCAACTGTTGCCTTTGTCGGATGGCCTCCTCCTTGGCTGCCAGGGCCGCTTCCTTCTCCAAGGTTCGCGCCCTCTGCCGGGCTTCTTCGAGGATTCGATTGGCCTCTGCTTGGGCCTTCTCCATGGAGGGGGCTGGAGTTCCCGCAGCAGGAGCCGGCGTCACTGCCGGAACCGAAGTCCGCCCCGCTTCCGCTTCGTGAAGGGCCTTGCGAGCGGCTTCCAAGGCGGATTGTGAGCGCTGCTGCTCCTCGTTCAGACGCCGCTCCAGGGCCATTTGTGCAGCCAGGGCTGCCTGGCTCGATGACCGTTGGAAAAGGGCAAACGCCACCGCTGCAGCGGCAAGGAGGGTCGCGACGACCAGAAGGATGGTACCCACGCAGAACTCCTCCCCACCAGGCAGCCCATTGGGACCGACGTGGCGGGGGTCCTGGATCGCTGGGGCGGACACGCTCCGGCCGGGACGGGGACCCACGCGCCCCCGTACCAGATGGGCGGGGGCTATTGAAATGACCCCGAGGGGTCAGGCAACAACCGCTGGGAAATGCCCAGCGAGGTCCGATTCGAGCCCGGTCAGCGGCGTGGATGGACCCCACCGACCCATATCGTTCATCCGAGAAGGAGTCACGCCCAGGGCGACATGCCCTGTCAGTCACTCTCTCCGGTTAGTGCGCGCAGGCCCCGATCTGCTTCCGCAGCCAGCTCCTGCACCTGATTGGCAATTTCCCGGCGCAGCTGATCGAGCTCCCGTCGGAGATCAAACAGCTCGCTGGCAACGTTGAGACAAGCAAGAACCGCGTGGGGATAGGAGGACTGCCGGCCAGCGCTCATCTCTCGGAGCCGAGCGTCCACCATCCCCGCCACCACGAGGAGGTGCTCCCGAGGCTGATCGGAACGGACAACGTAACGCTGGCCTTGGATATAGATTTCTGTCTCTGGCGGCAAAGGACCTACCCACGCGGAGGAGGGAGGGGGACAGGAAGCCTGACCCGCAGGTCTTTATTTTAGCCACGCACCTGGGGCATGTCAAAAGGAGGCGGGGAGGGAGGAGACGGATTGCCCCCCTTCATCCGAAGAGGGCCCTCACGAAATCTTCACTGTCAAAGTCCCGCAGGTCATCCACCTTCTCCCCTATTCCGATCAGCTTCACCGGCAGGGCCAGTTCGTCGCAGATCTGAAGGACAACCCCCCCTTTGGCTGTCCCATCCAGCTTGGTCATCACCAGACCGGTGACCCCCACGGCTTCGTGGAACAGTCTGGCTTGATGAACGGCGTTCTGTCCGGTGTTTGCATCCAGCACCAGGAGGGTTTCATGGGGAGCCCCCGGAAGGGCTTTCTCCATGACCCGCCTCACCTTTTTGAGTTCCTCCATCAGGGGAGCCTTGGTGTGAAGCCGGCCAGCGGTGTCGGCAATGAGCACGTCCGCCTTGCGAGCCACAGCCGCTTTGACTGCGTCGTGGATCACGGCCGCTGGATCGCTGCCCTCCTGTTGTCGGATCAGTCCCGCCCCGGCCCTCTCAGCCCACACCTCAAGCTGCTCGATGGCGGCGGCCCGGAAGGTGTCCCCTGCAGCGACCACGACCTTTTTGCCTTCTCGGATGTAACGGGCAGCCAGCTTGCCGATGGTGGTGGTCTTCCCGGCCCCGTTCACACCAATCACCATGAAGACCAAGGGGCCCGTCTCCGGGGACGACGCCAGGGGCAGGTCTTTCCCTTCCAGGATCTTGGAGGCCTCCTCCACCAGGAGACGGCGCAGAACCTCCCCGTCGGCGAGTTCGTTTCGATCTGCCCTGTCTCGAATGGAGTCGAGAAGTCGCTGGGTGACCCTCATCCCCACGTCCGCGCCAATGAGGGTCTCCTCCAATTGGCGAAAGAGATCTTCATCGATCTGCTTTCGGCTCTGCCAGAGGCTCTCAACGCGTCCCCATAGTCCCCCACGGGAAAGGGACAGACCCGCCCGGAGCCTTTCGAACCAGTCCCTCTGAGAGGGCGCTTCGGCTTTCGGGAGGGGCGGGGCGGAGGGGGGACCCACCGACGGCAGGGAGGGAGGAGAGGGCGATGGGGGCCGCCGTCTGAAGACCTTCGATGCCGCCCCCATCACCAGCAAAACCGCCAGGATCAGGAGCCAGGCATCAGACACCCCGGGGAGGAGATCGAGATTGGACATGGTGTAAGGAAGGGGCCGGGGCAACGCTCGAAGCGTCGAGCCGAAAAGGGTTGGGAAGGTAGGAACTGGATCCCAGGGCGTCAAGAAGGAGGGGGGAAGTCTGCAGCGCCGAGGGGTTCGGTGGAGGCCCAATCCAAGGAGACGGTGACCAGTTTGGAGACCCCCGGCTCCTCCATGGTTACCCCGTAGAGGGTGTCGGCCACCTCCATGGTGGACTTGTTGTGGGTGATGACCACAAACTGGGTGTGGCCACTCATCTCCCTGACCATCTCATTGAAGCGAACTGCGTTGGCTTCGTCGAGAGGAGCGTCCACTTCGTCCAGCAGACAGAATGGGGATGGTTTCACCAGGAAGATCGCGAAGATGAGTGAGATCGCCGCCATCGCTTTTTCTCCACCGGAGAGGAGAACCATGCTCTGGAGCTTCTTGCCGGGAGGTTGAACAATCAGGTCGATTCCCGTCTCCAGCAGATTGTTCTCATCGGTCATGCGAAGGAAGCCTCGCCCCCCTCCTACCAGGCGAGGGTAGAGGGCCTGAAACTTTTCGTTGATGGCGTCAAAGGTCTCCTTGAAGCGCTCTCGGGTGGTTCGGTCGATGCGGGCGATGGCTTTTTTGATCTGTTCCAGGGAGTCTTCCAGATCTTTCTGCTGAGCGGACATGAAGGCAAACCGCTCGGAAACCTCTTCAAACTCTTCAGGAGCGGTCAGGTTGACCTCCCCCAATCGCTCCAGACGTCCTTTCAGAAGGTGTTGCTCTCCCCTCGCCTTTTCCAGCCTCCCCGCGTCCTTGAGATCGTCCCAAAGGATGCGGCGCCAGGGAACCTCCTTGGACTCCCCCTCCTCCACCCCCAGTTCCTCCCCCTCTTCTCCCTCTCCATCGGCCAGAATCCGGTGGATCTGACCTGGTTGGGGAATCTCCACCTGGCCCTCCTGATCCAATCGAGCGAACAGCGGCTGGAGTTCCATCTCGAATCGCTCCTGCATCGTGTCCCGCAAGTGGGTCAGTTCCACTCGCAATTCCGCCACTCTCACCGACGCCGCCTGAAGATTCTCCCTGGCCTGGTCCCGTTGCTGACGAGTTGATTGCACCGCTGCATCCGCCTCCTGCATCTTCCGGCTCAATTCCAGGTGTCGCTCCAGAGCCGTTTCCAACTCCCCCGCCGCCCGACCGTGAGCGAGGGTGACCTCCTCAATCTCCCTGGCGAGCCGATGGGCCTCTTCCCCAAGAACGGCCGCTTTCTGCTTTGAGGACGCCACTTCAGACCGATCTCTTTCCAGACGCGACTGGAGGGACTCCTTCTCCTGACTGACGCGGATCAGGTTGCGCCGAGAGTGCTCCAGTTGCTGTCGCCGACTTGCCGCCCTGAGCCGAAATTCGGTAAGGGCGTGCCTGAACGTCTCCAGTCGGGTGGCCGCTTCCAGGGCCTGCTTTTCCTGGTTCCTCAGGGATTCCTCTCGCTGAAGGCGGGTATGCTCCGCCTCCGTCACCCTTTTTCGCAGCCCCTCTGCTTCCCGAGCCAGATCCTCCTGGGAGGCGGAGAGGACCAGGGCTTCGGTCCCCAGGGTTCGGGCGATCTGGCGTCTTCCCTCCAACTCCCGTTCCAACGCGTGGAGATCCCTCTCCCTGCCTACCCTCTCCAGATCCGCCGCATGGACGATGGTTTTCAACTCCTCAATGCGCTTTTGAAAAAGCGTTGTTTTTTCAGTGTTTTGTTGAACATGGAGCTTCTCGGAAGCCTCTCTTTCCAAAAGAAGGGCGACCTCCCCCTCCAGAGCACGTAGCTCTCTTCGCCTCTGCAGGGGCCCCGATCCGCTTCGATCCGGTGTGCCCCCCGCCAGGATTCCACTGGGATCGATGACCTCCCCCAGCCGGGTCACCAGGGAATGATCGAACCTTCCTTCTTCCCACAGGCGTTGGGCGTCCTCCAACTCCTGAACCACCGTCACCCCTCCCAGCAGGGTGGTGGCAACGGCCTGGCATTCGGGGGTCGTCACCACTCTTTCAGCCAGGGTTCCGGAGATCCCCTCCCCCTCGGGAGGCGGGGTGGGCACCTTCGGGCGGACGGTCAGTGGGATGAAGGTTGCCCTCCCCCCACCACGGTTTCGGAGTTCCACCGCCAGACGCGCTGCCGAGGTCAGATCCTTCACCACGATGGCGGAAAGCCGCTCCCCCAGCACCGCTTCCGCAGCCGCTTCCCACTCGTCAGGCAGTTCCAGGATATCGGCAACCGTC